>CAYPCC010000008.1:32489-36175 GCA_964409095.1 uncultured Phycisphaera sp.
GCCGCTAACGGTTTCGATTGCTTCGAGCAGGTCACTGAGCTTCCGCGGTCCGCCTTCGTGGAAGGCATACTCGGTGTCGCAGTAGTTGCAGCGCAGGTGGCAGCCGCGCAGCCGAACAAACACGCACGGCAAACCCGCGTAGGTCGACTCGCCCTGCACCGAGTAAAAAATCTCGTTGATGAGCAGCGTCTGCTCGTCCAGCGATTTGGCGGGCTTGCTCACGGCAACACCTCCGCCTCGGCTTCGCGTTCAACTTCATCGAGCAACTCCCGCATCGTCCGCCGAAACAACGGGTGGGCCACGTCCGCAGCGACGTCGCACATCGGCCGCAGCACGAACCACCGCTCGTGCAGCCGGGGGTGCGGCAGCGTGAGCCCCGGCAGGTCGAGCACCGTGTCGCCGTGCAGCAGCAGGTCCAGGTCGATCTCGCGTGGCCCCCAGTGTTGCCGTTCCTCGCGCGGCGGTCGGCCGAGCGTTCGCTCCACAACCAGCAGCCGTTCTAACAATACTTCCGGGGGGAGTGTGGTTTCGACGCGGGCGGCGGCGTTCAAAAACTTGCCCTGATCTTGCGGGCCGACGGGGTCGGTTTCGTAGAACTCGCTGGGCACCACCGCCAAGACGCCGGGCAAGTCCGCGACCGCAGCGAGGGCGTTTTGGAGGTGCTGCGCGCGGTCGCCGACGTTCGAGCCCAGAGCGATAAACGCCACGGCCGGGGGAGCAGAATGGGAAGTTGACGCGTGCATGGCGAGCGATTGTACGCGCTGAACCCTCGGCCGAGTCGCCGCCGCCCTCGGGTTTTCCGCCCCCGCATCCAACGGCTATGATGTCACGTTCGCTCCGCAGCCCCCGCCACCGCCATGACGACCAAACCCACCCTGCCCAACACGCCGCTCGATCTCGACGCGGCCAACGCCCAGCTCGCCGACGCCAGCCCCGAAGCCGCCATCCAGTGGGCCGGCGACACGTTCGGCGTTGCGGGTTCCGGGGGGGGGCTGGTCATGTCTACCAGCTTCGGCGTCCAGTCGGCGGTGATGCTCAGCCTCGTGACCCAGGTCCTGCCGGACGTGCCGGTGATCTTCATCGACACGGGGTTTCATTTCCAAGAAACCTACCGCTTCGCCGATGAACTCACCGAGCGTTTGAAACTCAACCTCAAGGTCTACGCCGCCGCGGAAAGCCCCAGCTGGTTCGTCGCCCGCCACGGCCAACTCTGGGACTCGGACGACCCCGAAGACCTCAACCGCTACGACCTGCTGCGCAAAGTCCAGCCGATGGCGAGAGCGCTCGACGAACTCGGCGCGACCGCGACCCTCGCGGGCCTGCGTCGTCAGCAAACCAACCACCGGGCCAACCTCCGAAAGGTCGAGGGCCAAGACGGCCGACACAAAATCGCCCCGATCCTCGAGTGGTCCACCAAAGACGTCCACGATTACCTCAAGCAGCACGACCTGCCGTACCACCCGTTGCATGAGCAGGGTTACGCCAGCATCGGCGATTGGCACTCGACCCGCCCGATCACCGCGGGCGACGACGAACGAGCCGGCCGCTTCGGCGGCCTCAAACAAGAGTGCGGCCTGCACCTGCCGATGTCCAAAGAAGAAGACGACAGCCGGTTCAGCTCGGGGCTTTAGGACCGAAAACCGAAACAGCCGTAACCGCCGATTGCGCAGATTTCACCGATTAAAACCAAAGCCTCGTTCGAGGTCAGGTCTTCGACCTGACGCCACGTTATTTGGAAACCGAGTAAGGTCGACGACCTGATCTACGCAAAACAAACATGCCTTAAAAATCGGCGCAATCGGCGCAATCTGCGGAATCTGCGGTTACGGCTGCTCCGTTTTCGCCTGTGCTTCGCCCTCGACGGTGATGCGTGAGGGGTGGCCGAACCAGCCGTTGACGCCGTCGGGTCCGGGGTACATTTCCGCGGATTTGGCCGCGGCTTCGACGATGGTTGCATCCGCATCGACCCAGCCGCCTTCGATGTCGGGGAAGTCGATGTTGCAGTTGTCACATTTGAGGTCGGAGCGGAATCGGATGGGGCACCAGAAGCTCTCGATGTTGCGGAGCATTTCGCTGCCCAGCGACCAGACGCCGGTCATCCAGTCGCAGTAGAGGCACCAGATGCGGTCGCTGCCGACGAGGCCCTCGAACTTGTGTCGGCTAAGGTTGACCCACTCGGCGTCGTTGTACTTGGGTAGGCCGATCAGCCGGGTGATCGGCGGATAGACGACATATTCAACGAGGCGGACGCCGTTGAACAGTGGCACCGCGAGCGAGGTGTAATACACCGCCGCGTAGTTCCGCCACGGCCCGACGGCCTTGTTCATACTTTTGACAATCCGCGGCCCGCCGAGCACCTCGCGGTGGGCCAGTTCGTGCAGTCGGCACCAGCTCAACAGCACCGTGTATTGGGCCAACACCGCGATGAGCAGGTACAGCACCGCCCAGCCGAAGCCGTCGTGAACGATCGAGCCGACAACCAGCGCCGCGATCCACGGCCCCATGGTCAATTTAAAAATGACCAGATCGAGCAGCGGCGCGTGCGCAATCGCCGCGGCGAGTTTTTCGCCGGGGTCGCCGAGTCGGGGGATCAGGTGAAGGAGAGCCACGCCGAACGCGAGTGCGACGACGAGCGCGACGTAGGTTGAAAGCATGATCATGCATCGATCATAGCGGCGTTGCGTCGGGGCTGTGCTGATCGAGTGTTGTGAGCATAGCCCTGCTCACACAGCGATCACCACGCCAACCGCAAGGCCGCGAAGCGGAACCTCTTACGGCACGATCTGCACGGTGCTGCCTTGGCTGTGGTCGGTGAGCATGTTGAAGACGCGTTCGATGTCGTCGTCGAGCAGGCGGATACAGCCGCGTGACATTTCCTTACCGATGGAGTCGGGCTCGATCGTGCCGTGGATGCCGAAGCCGGTCTTGTTTTTGTTGGCTTCGTCGAGGCCTTCGATGGCGATCCAGTACTCGCCGATGGGGTTTTCGGGGTTGTCGGAAGTGAAGAACTCGCCGTTGAGGTCGTCGCGCCACGAGGGGTTTTCGACCTTGCTGCCCTTGATGACTTCCCAGTTGCCCAGCGGCGTGTTTTGGCCCAGGCCCACGGGGAAGGTTTGCACGAAGACGGGCATGCCCTCGGCGTCCACGGCGTAGACGTCCATGACGAAACGGGTTTTGCTGACGCGGGCGTGCAGCGGGCCTTGGATAACTTTGATGACTTGGTCGGCCCGGAGGTTGCGGGCGTCCATGTTGTTGATGCGTTCGAGCAGTGGGTAGGGGACGCGGAACTGGACACCGATCTGGCTGAGGAATTTGCCATCGTTTTTGTAGGCCTTGGTGATCGTGTCGCCTTCGGTGATCTCGCGGGTCCACAGGAGGCTGCGGTTGACCTCGGCGAGGCGTTGGCGCACCGCGGCGGCGTCCTGGGCCGAGAGCTTGAGGTTGTCGGCAAACAAGAGCCTCGACAAGAGCGCCCGGCCCTCGACGAGCTGGCCCTCGGCGATGAGCTGGTCGCCGCGGTTGTAGAGCGTCGCGGCGTCAGCGCCGGAGGTGAACCGCTTGGGCGCGGGCATCGATTCGGTGAGGTCTTTGACGGCCTTGACGACCTCGGGGGCGGGGGCGACCTCTGCAGGACGGACAGGGGCCGGGGTCGGCTCGATGAGGCGGGGTGTGGGGGCCGGGGGCTG
>CAYPCC010000009.1:0-270 GCA_964409095.1 uncultured Phycisphaera sp.
GTGACCAACATCATGTCCTACGGCGCGTTCGTGAAGCTCGAAGACGGCGTCGAGGGCCTCGTCCACATCAGCGAGATGTCCTGGACCAAACGCATCAACCACCCCAGCGAAGTCCTCTCGCAAGGGCAGGAAGCGGAAGTCGTCGTCCTGGACATCAACAAGGACAAGCAGGAGATCTCGCTTGGCATCAAGCAGACTGAGGTCAACCCTTGGGAGCTGGTGGCCGAGAAGTACCCCCCCGGCACGGTCATCGAGGGCAAGGTCCGCAAC
>CAYPCC010000009.1:280-36141 GCA_964409095.1 uncultured Phycisphaera sp.
TCGACGGCCTGCTGCACGTCAGCGACCTGTCGTGGACCCGCAAGATCGCTCACCCCAACGAGCTGCTCAAGAAGAACGACGTGGTCCGATGCGTCGTCCTCGAAGTCGATCAGGACAAACAGCGCGTCGCCCTGGGCCTCAAGCAGATGAGCGAAGACCCGTGGCACGAAGCCATCCCCTCGGCCTACCAGCCAGGCATGATCGTCCGCGGCAAGGTGACCAAGATCACCAACTTCGGCGTGTTCGTCGAGCTCGAAGACGACCTCGAAGGCCTCCTGCACATCTCCGAACTCGCGGACCACAAGGTCGAAGACCCGACCCAGGTCGTCAAGCAAGGCGAAGAGATCGAGACCAAGATCCTCCGCGTCGATATCGAAGACCGCAAGATCGGACTGTCGCTCAAGCGAGCCAACTGGACCAGCGACCAAGAAACTACAGCCGCCGCCAAAGAACGCACCAGCCCCACGCTGGGCGGACTGGGCGACGGGCACGGGGCGCTGGGCACCGACAAGATCACCTTCGGCCAGGGCGGCGCTTCGCCCCGCTGATCGATCGTCCACGCTTCACACAACCCAATACGACAAGCCCCGCAGTGATGCGGGGCTTTTCTTTGCGCCACGCGTCGCGCTACGCTTTGCGATGCATGACGCCTTGCCCATCGACCGCTACGAACTGCAAGAGCGCTACATCGCGCTCACACGCGGGGTGCTGCCCACGCTCGCCGTCGAACGCCACTGGCCGATCCGCGAGGACCACTGCTTCATGCGGATCGTGCTCGACCACCTGTTTCAGGACTGCTGGTACCACCACCTCGACCGTCGGCTGCGCGCGTATCGGCAGTTGCAGGCCGATCAGCTGCGCGAGGCGATCCGCATCGCCGAGCACATGCAAACGCTTGATGCGGAGGCGATCGAGCAGATGAACCGTCAATCGCTGCGCTGGCGGGGCAAAGTGATCCGATGATCAACCCCGCATTCCCGATGCGCCCGTTCACAACGCCGGCTCCTCCAAAGGCACCGGACACACGTCGCGCTGACCGCAGCCCTTGCAGTGGTCGCCCTCCCACACGGCATTGAACCGCTGGCTCGCTGACTCGATCAGCTCCACGCTTGTCGTCCAGATGCCCAGCTCGAAGTTGCGACGCGTCGGGCCCTTTGCGCCAAGGCCCGCACCGGTCATGTTCGCGCTGCCCATGTACATGCTTCGGCCATCGATGATGATCGCCTTCATGTGCACGCGCGGGCACCGCCGGAACGTCAGCCCGCGCGGCACCCCGCCCCGCAGCACCTCCAGCGTCGGGCCCGATGGCACGCCGCTGTGCAGCACGCGCACCTCCACGCCCCGGCTCGCAAGCCTAGCCAGGTGCGTGATGATCGACACCGCGCTGTTCCGCCTCCCGCGCAGCGCGGGGTCGGGCACAAGCACCGCCTTCAGGTCCGCCGTTGAAATTTCAAGACTCACCCGCGCCTTGAGCACGCCACGCACCAGCACCCGAGACAGGTGCTCCGCATCGACGACCAGCTCGACGCTGCCACGCGGCGGCTGGGCCAACGCGATCGGGAGTTCAAGGTCCGTGTCCACAACCCTGCTATCGGCAGATGAAGCCGGCATGAAAAGCCGAGCGGATGTGGATTCACCCTCGGCACATGAAGCTGGCCGACGCATGCAGGGATGATCCCATCCCTCATCGCCCATCGCACGGGGGCGTGAGACAGGAACAGCGGACGATGCATCCAGGCGGAGTGATGTTGCAGGGGTTTCAATGGCATTGCCCGGCAGATTGCACGCTGTGGCGGACAATCCACGGGCAGGCGGACGCCCTCGCGGGGCTTGGCTTTACGAGCGTCTGGCTCCCGCCGGCGTCGAAGGCGACGGGCGGGGTCGACGACGTGGGCGACGGCGTGTATGACTTGTGGGACCTTGGGGAGTTCGACCAGAAGGGGACCGTGCCCACGAAATATGGGACCCGGCAGGAGCTGTCGGACACGGTCCGCGCGCTGCAGGCGGCGGGTCTTTCGGTGTACGCCGACGTGGTGCTCAACCACCGCCTGGGCGCGGATCACAAGCATCAGGTCACTGGCAGACGCGTGGACCTCAACGACAGGACGCGTCTGTCGGAGGAGGTCATCACGGCTAGCGCGTGGTGTGGGTACGAGTTCCCGGGGCGTCGCGGGAAGTATTCGCAGTTGCAGTGGGGTGCCGAGCACTTTACGGCCGTCGATGCCGAGTTCAACGAGGGCGATCACGGCGTGCTCCTGCTCGACGGCAAGTCATTCAGCGATCAGGTGAGCAACGAGAACGGTAACGACGACTACCTGCTCGGCTGCGATGTCGATGGGAACCACCCCTCGGTGCGCGAAGACCTCTTTGCGTGGGGCGTGTGGCTGGTGGAAACGCTGGGCGTGGACGGGTTCCGGTTGGACGCGGTGAAGCACATGCCTGCGTCGTTCTTCCACGACTGGCTCGAACACGTGCGGAGCAACTTCGATGGCCGTGAGCTGTTCGTGGTTGCCGAGTATTGGCACAACGACCCCGAAGCGCTCATGGGGTACTTCGATGCGATCGATCACGACATGAGTCTGTTCGACGTGTCGCTGCACTACCGGTTTGTCGAGGCATCCAAGCTCGGCAGGGAGTTTGATCTGCGGACGATCTACGACGGGTCGCTGGTGCAGCGTCACCCGATCCGCGCGGTGACGTTCGTGGACAACCACGACACCGAGCCGGGCCAGTCGCTGGAGTCGTGGGTCGACGACTGGTTCAAGCCGATGGCGTACGCGGTGATCCTGCTGCGCCGCGAGGGCTACCCCTGCGTGTTTCAAGGCGATTTGCTGGGGCTTTGCAACGACCCGCGCGGCGCGATTCACCGCACCACCATCGAGCAACTTCTCATGCTGCGTCGCACGCTGAGCAACGGCGAACAGATCGAAGCGTTCGACGGGCCAAACTGCATCGGCTGGGGCCGACTGTGCCCCGATGGAACCAACGCGGCTGTTGTCGCCCTGAACAACGCGGAGGAGTGCACGCTCAACTTCACGCTGCCCGGCGGGCCACGCACGTATCGCAACCTGCTGGACGACACGCTTTCGCCAGTGACGACCGGCGAAGACGGCGCGGGCACGTTCCCGTGCCAGGCCGGCGCGCGATCGGTTTGGGTCGCGTTGGCGTGAGCCGTCGCGGTTCGTGCAATCGCATCAGCCGAGCACGCGCGTCGTGCATTGCCGCAGCATGTGGTCCACGAGCACCAGTGCCATCATCGCCTCGGCCATCGGCACAAAACGCGGCAACAGGCACGGGTCGTGTCGGCCTTTGGTCGCAAGCGTCGTCGGCCTGCCGAACTTGTCGACCGTCGGCCGCTCCTGCGGGATGCTGCTCGTGGGCTTCACGGCGCACCGCATCACGATCGGCAACCCCGAGCTGATCCCGCCCAGCATCCCGCCGTGGCGGTTGGTGCTGGTGGTGATGGCGGGGGGAAGGGGCCCTTCCGCAGGCACGAACGTGTCGCTGTGCTGCGTGCCTCTTGTGTGGGCGACGGCGAAGCCCTGACCGTACTCGACGCCTAGGACGGCGGGTAGCGAGAACATGGCTTTGCCAAGGTCGGCCTTGAGCTTGTCGAACACCGGCTCGCCCCAGCCAGCGGGCACGCGGGTCGCCACGACGGTCGCGGCCCCGCCGATGCTGTCCTGCTCTTTGCGGACAAGCTTGATGAGCTCGATCATCTGCTCGGCCAGCGCGGGGTCGGGGCAGCGCACGTCGTTTTGTTCGACCTGTTCGAGGGTGATGCGTTCGGGGTGGTCGATGCGTGCCACGAGGTGGCCGACTTGATGGACGAAGCCGACGACCTCGATGCCGTGCGTTTGTCGAAGGAGTTTCTTGGCGATCGCGCCGGCGGCGACGCGTGCGGTGGTTTCACGTGCGCTGGAGCGTCCGCCGCCGCGGTAGTCGCGCGTGCCGAACTTGGCGTCGAAGGTGTAGTCGGCGTGGCCGGGGCGGTACTTGTCTTTGATGTCGCCGTAGTCTTGGGAGCGCTGGTCCTGGTTGCGGATGAGGATAGCGATGGGGGTGCCGGTGGTCTTGCCTTCAAACACACCGGACAAAATTTCGGGGGTGTCGTCTTCCTTGCGGGGGGTGGTGATGCGCGACTGGCCGGGCTTACGGCGTTGGAGGTCGGGGATCAGGTCGTCCACGGAGAGCTCGAGGCCGGGGGGGCAGCCGTCGACGATGCACAGGTTCCCCGGGCCGTGGCTTTCGCCAGCGGTGGTGACGCGGAAGAGGGTGCCGAAGGTGGAGCCTGCCATGGATTGAGTTAACAGTGATCAGTGAACAGTGATGAGTAAGTACGCAGCGAATCAGTGTAACGAAACTGATCACTGATTACTGTTTACTCATCACTTCGTGGCTTCCGCAACGGCCGTGTCTTCGACGATCTGCCGGGTTTTGAGCACGAGCAGGGCGGCTTCGAGTTGCGGGTCTAGGCCCAGGTCCAAGAGGTCGCTGGGCTGGGGCAGCGGGACTTCGACCGTGTCCTTGGCGTTGTCTGCGTCCGCCTCGACGGGGTCCAAGCCCGCGAGGGAGACCCAGGGCTTGGTCATCTCGGTTTCGATGGTGTCGGTGTTGGCGTCCCGCAGCACGTCGATCTCCTGGCGGAGTTCGAGGTTCCAAGCGACGGTCTGGTCGGTAACGTCCACCGCCAGGTCGGGGTCGATGCCCCAGACTTTGGAGTCGGGCTTGCGGTGGATGATGCGGCCGTTGGGCAGTTGGTAGTACTGGGTCGTGACCTTGAGGCCGTACTTGGCCCGCGGCGGCGGCTGGGGGAACCAGTAGACATCCTGCACGCTGCCTTTGCCGTAGCTGCGGTCGCCGACGACGAACGCCCGGCCGCGGTCTTGCAACGCGCCCGAGACGATTTCACTGGCCGACGCCGAGCCGCGGTTGATGAGGACGACGACTTCAAAGTCCGGATAGGTATCGCGTTTGCGGGCGTTCCACGCGCTGCGGACGGTGCGGTCGCCGTCGACGGTGAAAAGGATCGGGCCGTCGTCGAGGAAGCGGTTGACGATCTGAATCGCCGAGGTCAGCAGGCCGCCGGGGTTGTGGCGGAGGTCGAGGACGAGGCTGTTGAGCTTGCCGGTTTGTTGCAGCTGGGCGACGGCCTCGTCGATTTTATCGACCGATTGGGGGATGAACTGGGTGAGGCGGACGTAGCCGATGCCCGAGGATTGGTCGATCCAGTAGTCCCAGCCGCCGTCGTCGGTGTGGGCCCAGCCTTTGACGGATTCGATTTCGATGCGGTCGCGTTTGATGGTGTAGGAGACGAGCTCGGCTTGGCCGACGCGTTGGATGCCCAGGTCGACGGTTGTGCCTTGCAGGCCAGTGATTTCGCGGACGGCTTTGTTGAGCGACCACGAGGAGGTGTCTTTGCCGTTGACGGTGGCGATGATGTCGTCGGCCTTGAGGCCGGCCTTCTGGGCGGGGGTGCCGTTGAGCGGGCTGACGACGGTGAGTTGTTCGTTGCGACGCGCGATCTGGACGCCGATGCCGGTGAACGCGCCCTGGGTGGATCGGCTGAGGAAGTCGATGTCCTCGGGCCAGTACATGCTGGAGAACTCGTCGAGGGTGCCCAGGGCGCCTTCGGTCATTTCGTAGGCGATGACCGCTTCGGGGAGCTTCACGGTGCGCTGGTTGTTGGCGAGGATTTCGTCGAGCCGGGAGGTGGCGCGGAACTCGGTGAGCTGGAGCTCGGGGTTGAGGAGTTCGGCCTTCATGCGGATGAGGTCGCCGCGGAACGCATCACACTGGGCGGCGTCGCCGAGCCCGGCAAAGGTGGCGGTGAGCGCGGGGGTATCGAGCAGGGTGAGCAGCGGCTCGATCGCGCCGACGACCAGCTGGTTGTAGCCTTGGTGATCGATGTGGCGGTCGGCGGCGGTGCGGATCGATTCGCGGAGCATGTCGGCGTCGATGCCGTTGAGCCGGGTCTGCCACGTCTCGTCGTCGGGGCGGGCGCGGTTGAGTTCGTCTTCGCGGCCGACACGCTTGGCGCGGGCTTGCTGAAGTTCGCGCAGTTCATCCGGGGCGTACAGGGCCAAGACGCGCAGGTGCGAGTTCACGCGCTTGACGTCCTCGCGGTAGCGGGCGTCTTCCTCGTACAGCAGATTCAGCCGACCAAACAACACGGCCGCCTCGACCCAGTCTTCGTCCAGCTCCGCCTGATTCGCGGCGATCTGGGTTTTCTTGACCAGGTCCATCACCGCCGGGTCACGCAGGACCAACAGGGGCTCGTCGGCGATGCTGTGGGCTTCGATCGCGGCGACGAGGGCTTCTTCGAGATCGCCCGCGGCGATCTCTTCGGAGACGGTCTCAAACGCCTCTTCGTAAGCGGCGGTGCGGCGTTGGCGGCGGACTTGCTGGTTGGTTTGGTAGCGTTCGAGGCTGGCGATGAGGGCCGCGGCGTCTTGCTGGTCGTGCGCGGCGGGTTGGGCTTTGATCGCTTCGAGCAGGGCGTCAAACTTGCCTTGATTGGCGAGTCGATCGAGGCTGGCGGGTTGAACCGCGGGAGATTGGGCCGAGGCGTTGAGGCCGGCGGATAGACCCAGCACGCATCCGGCAGCGGCCACAATAAGAAAACGTCGCGTTCGGGGCACATCGATCCTTTCGAAGCGTTCTTGATTCAACATCGCCGAGGGGACAAGGCGGGCGGCGGGACGATAGAGGCCAATCCGATTATAGATCGGCCAGCCGACGTCACGGGTCCATTCAGACTTATCATCATACGCCGCCGCTCGGTTCAAGTTCTACCGTGGTTTCACCCAACAAAAACCCCTCGGCGGTGGTGAGGCCGAGGGGTTGAGTTATGGATTTGATGATCCGGCGGGGTCGCCGTTGGGCGGCGATCAGGCCGACTCTTTTTTCTGCACGCGGAGGCTGGTCAGGTTGCAGGGGTTGTTGACGGCGTGTTCGGTGATGACGTACTTGACGCCTTCGTTGTCGAGGTCGGGCAGTTCGTACATCAATTCGAGCATCAGCTCTTCCATCACGCTGCGGAGCGCGCGGGCCCCGGTCTTGCGTTTGATCGCCTGATCGGCGAGGGCCAGGAGGGCACCCTTGGTAAACTCGAGTTCGGCGTTTTCCATGGTGAAGAAGTATTGGTACTGACGCACCAAGGCGTTCTTGGGCTCGGTGAGGATGTTGACCAGCGTCTCGGCGGTCAGGGGCATCAGCGGGGTGATGATCGGCAGCCGGCCGATGAGTTCGGGGATCATGCCGAACTCGAGCACGTCCTCGGCCTGAACCTGGGCCAAGATGGTTTCGCTATCGAGCTTGGCGTCGTCGGTGGTGGACTCGGAGGCGAAGCCGATGGACTTACTGCCGAGTCGTTTGCGGACGATGTCTTCGAGGCCGACGAACGACCCGGCGCAGATGAAGAGGATGTTGGTGGTGTCGAGCTGGATGTACTGCTGCTCGGGGTGTTTCCGGCCGCCTTGGGGCGGGACGTTGGCGACGGTGCCTTCGAGCATTTTGAGTAGGGCTTGCTGAACGCCTTCGCCGGACACGTCGCGGGTGATGCTGACGTTTTGGCTGGTCTTGCCGATCTTATCGATTTCGTCGATGTAGATGATGCCGCGTTGCGCCGCTTCGAGGTCGTAGTCGGCGGACTGCAGCAGCTTGAGCAAGAGGTTTTCGACGTCTTCGCCGACGTAGCCGGCTTCGGTGAGCGTGGTGGCGTCGCCGATGGCGAACGGGACGTTGAGCGTACGGGCCAGCGTTTTAGCGAGCAGCGTCTTACCCGTGCCGGTGGGGCCGAGCAGGAGCACGTTGGATTTGTCGAGCTCGACCGGGGTATCTTTATCCGCGGCGGTCAGGCGTTTGTAGTGGTTGTGCACGGCAACGGACATCGCCCGCTTGGCGAGGTCTTGGCCGATGACGTACTGGTCGAGGAACTCTTTGAGTTGGCGGGGCGACGGAATGGTGCCGAAGCTCGGCCGACCCGAGTGCACGCGGCGGCGTTCTTGCTTGAAGATGTTTTGGCAAAGCTCGGTGCAGTTGGCACAGATGTAGACGTCGTTGGGGCCTTCGACCATGGGGCCGACTTCGCGGGAAGACTTGCCGCAGAACGAGCAGGTGGTGACGCGACGACCTTTGAAGCCGCCGTCGCCGGACTTGCCGGCGTTGCCGCCGGACCCACCGGTTTTACCGATGGAATCGCCGGTGAATGCGTCGTTCCCGTCGTTGCCATCTTTACTGCCTCGGCCACCGTTTTTACTGTTGGACATAGGGTCTCTCTAGCATCCGCGGCCGGGGCGATTCGCCTCGGCCGTCTGGGGAGTCACTGGTTTACTCGGCTGCTTTCAGTGGGGATCGTCCAAATGATGGTTCACCCTTAGCCGAATCGGCCGCCGGGCGGCACTTCGTCGCTCGGCAAGACTTCGCTCACCGAGATCTTTCTCAAGCTCACACTATAGCTCACGTTTTCCCGCCCGCGGGTCCGGGATCGCGTTATCAACGCTGAAAATCGTCCGAGCGAACCCGCGAAGACTGACCCCGCATTTTATCGGCATCCCTCTGCTTCGCCAAGGGTTTATCGGCCCACTTTGGGGAAGATATCCGGATCAATCCCGCGGTTCATCGGGATCGGACGCATCGCCTTCACCATCGCCCAGGTCGAGGAATTCGGGTTCGTCGTCCGGATCGACGGGGCCGTCGAGTTGGGCTTTGGCTTTGGCGACCATCTTGCGTTTGGCGAAGTCGAATTCTTGGTCGCTGATCTGGCCCTCAGCGTGCATCTGCCGCAGGTCCGCCAGCGTGAACCCCAGCGGGTTGCTCGCCACGGGCGAGTCCTCGTCCATCGACGCCAGCCGCTTACGGATCACAAAAAACGCCACCGCCAACACCACCGCCGCGAGCAGCAACACGCCGCACCACAGGATGACTTGGCCCATGCTGTCCCCGACGTTGGCCGCTCGGCCGGGCGTCGAGCCGGCTTGGGCCGACGCGACGCCGACCCTCCCGGCTAACCAAAAACAAACCGCCGCCGCAACTAGGTGCGGCCGGCGGTTTGGGAGAAGCGGGGCGGGGTGACGCATCGCGGGGATCACTCCCCGTCCTTGGCGTCGTCTTTCTTCTTGGTGGTCTTTTTCTTGGACTTGGCTTCGGTGGCGTCGCTTGCGGGGGTGCCGGCCACTTCGGTCACGGTCGCTTGTTCGATGATCTTGTCGAGCGTCTTCTGCTCGCGGATCGAGAGGTACAGCTGTTCGAGTTCGCCGCGTTGACGCATCTCGTTACGCAGCTTTTCGGGGCGGCGCTGCTGCTGCATCGCCATCATCGAAATACGGCCGTTGATCTCGTTCTCGGCAACCTCGACTTCCAACTGCTTCGCCGCTTTGTCGAGCACGAAGAACGTCTTGAGCTGACGCACGGCCTGCTCCTCGCCTTGGCTGCGCGACTCGGCGAGCTCGGCTTCGATCTCCTCGGGCTGCTTGCCGGAGTACAGCAGCTCCATGTGCTGGCGCTGCAGCGCCCGCTCGATCTGGCGGCTCTTGAGGCCTTCGGGCAGGTCCAGCTTCACCAAGTCCACGATCTGCGTGGTCACCTGTTTGTGCATGTCGGCCTGCTGGGCCTGCTCGTTGCGCTGTTCGAGCATCGTCTTGACCCGCTCTTTGAGTTCGTCTTCGGTTTGCATCCCAAACTGCGGGAGCAGGTCTTCGAGGGCGGCGGGGGCGAGGCGGTGGACGTGGGTGATCGCCATCTGGATCGTGATGGGTTGGCCCTTGATGCCGTCATTTTCGTGGCCCTCGGGGCCGGTCATGGAAATCTTGACCGTGTCGCCGACTTTCTTGTCCGCCAACTGCTTGCCCATGTCCTTCACGAGGATGCCCGCGACGTGGCCTTTGAATTCTTTGTCTTCGCCGTGGACCAGCGTGTACGCGCCGGGGTGTTCGTGGAGCACTTCGGCGTCCTCACCGGCGTTTTCACCGGCCAACACCTTTACGTCCGACTGCACGTAATCGCCCTCGGCGACGGTCGCGTCTTCCACGACCGACATCTGGCCGTAGCGTTCGCGGTACTGCTCGATCTCGGCGGTCACGTCGGCGTCGGTGACTTGGTGGGTTTTCTTCTCGACCTTGATGCCGTCGAACGGGGGCAGCTCGAAGTCGGGGGTGACTTCGACTTCGACGACGTAGGACATCGGGCCGGACTCGGGGACTTCGATCGCGTCGGCGTCTTTGACGTCCGGCTCGCCGATGACGTCGAGGCCCTGGGCCTCAAGCGCCTGATGGTACGACTCGCTGAGCAGCTGATTCTTCACGTCGCCCTGCACCGACTCGGCAAAGCGTTTCTCCAGCAGCCGACGTGGGGCACGTCCCTTGCGGAAGCCCGGCAGCACCGCGTCGTTGCTGAGGGTGTTGAAACTCTCTTCGATCTTGGCTTTGATGCGGGACTCGGGCAGTTCGATGGTCAGCCGTTTGAGCGCCGGGCCGGCGTCTTCGACCTTGACGGTCTGCTCGGGCTTGGTTTCTTCGGGGGCTTGGGCAACAGCAGTTCCGGGGGCGGTGGATTCGTCGGCCATGGCGATTCAAACTTTCGGTTGGGGTTGGCGGGTGAGCCAACGGTTTGCAAGGAAAGGCACGGGAGGTGCAAAGTGCGTTCCGCCAGCATGTTCGGAATTGACTTCCGGGGGCCGGGGGGCCGGGGGCGGTCCACCGACCCGCGCCAGGCTCGCTCCCGTGGGGCGGCCGGTATCTCGGTGGAACGCGGCATTATGCGTGATGCGGCCGATTCCGTCAATCGGCCGCGATGGCGGTAAGTTGCGCGTAGAGCGTGGTGATTTCCTGCAGGTCGAGAGGAACCGCAAGGCCCGCCCGCAAGGGATCGCCCACGATCGCTTCGATCTCCATCGCTCGGCCGGCCTCAAAATCCAGCATCATGCTGGTCTTGTACGGCTCCATCTTCGCCGTGTAATCCAACATCGTCTGTACAAATGCGTCCTCAATGACCTTCCCATCCACCGCCAGCGCCGCAGCCTGGACTTCGTGCATGATCGCTTCGATCCGCCGCCGCGTGGGCGGGTCGGCCATCATCACATCCGTCGTCTGATTGAGCACCACCGACAGCCCGTTGTACGGGATGTTCCAGACCAGCTTCTTCCAGCGGGACAGCCGCAGATCATCGACGCCCGTGGTCTGGATCCCCGCAGCGTTGAAGTCATCAACAATCCCCCGGAAGTGGGTCGCCGCGGGGGAGGGGGAGGGTGGGCATTCAAAGCCGAGGGATGGCCATCCCGCGGCTTTCGCCTCGTAAACCCCCAGGTGGATGTGGCCGTAGTCGAGGTGTTGGATATGCCCCGGCCCGATTTTGTTCGAGCATAAAAAACACAACCCACCGAGCACGCGGTTTTCGCCCACGATCGCCGCCGCGTCGGCTTCGGGTTGCAAGCCGTTTTGCAACACCAGCACCACCCCGCCGGGCTTCACGCAGTTCGCCAACAGCGCGGGCAACTGATCGTTCTGCGTCGTCTTGAGACACACCACCGCGACATCACAAGCCGGCAACGCGGAAGGGTCGTCGTAGGCTTGGATCGACTCGGCGGGAATCGAAAAATCTCCGCGGATCGAGTCCACCCTCAGCCCGTGCTGCCGAACATGTTCGGCATCGCTGCGCAGCAAAAAATGGGTCTCGAACCCCGCGCGCGCGAACAGGCCCCCGTAGAACCCGCCGAGGGCACCGGTGCCGAGGATGGCGTAGGAGCGTGAAAACATGCAAGCGTGAGTCCGTCAGCGAAGAATCAGAAGTCCAAACGCAGCCCAACCTCGACGCCGTGGACTTCGTGCTCGCGGAACACCAGCAGCGAATTGTCTTCGCTGGTCTCGGTAAAGAGACGAGTCCGGTAGCCACCCAAGACCGACACGCTGTCGGCCACGGCAAGGCTGGCTGCCGCCATGAACGGATAAGCCAGCGTGCAAAACGTGTCGTCGAAGTCGGTGGCGGTGATCTTATAGTTCCAAGCGTAGCCGATCGTCCCGGCGACGTAGAGGCCGTTGGGGTATGCCAACCTCCCGTCGGCAAAGCCGTCCGCCCAGGCCGTGGCCGTTTGACCCACGAACAACGCACCGCCCAACAGCGCACCGCCCAAAAACATCAAGATCAATTTTTTCATCGTGAGATGCCCATCCGAAAAGGAGCGACGGTGATTCCCGAAAGCTCCGCCGTAGGTTTACCCCTAGAGTAGTTGAATCCCGGATTTGCGTCGATAACGGGCAGCCCGAACAGGTGCCCGGCGTGATCCATCGTGGCGGCCCTGAGTTGGAAGCCCGAACCCTTGCATTGGTGAAAGATGGATTCATGCCTGAACTACCTGAAGTCGAATGTTGGGGCCGCCGGGTGGCGGAAAAGCACTGTCTTGGCCGGACGATCCGGTCGGTGTACGCCCAGGCGGACGAGAGAATCGTGATCGACGGGGTCACGCCGCAGAAGTTAGCCTCGGCCCTCAAGGGCCGAACGATCGAGGCCTGCCACCGACGGGGCAAGCAGATGTGGTGGACGCTGTCGGGCGGCGGGCCCAGCCCGCTGTGGCACTTCGGGATGACCGGGGCGTTTTGCCATTACGAGAAACTCGCGGATCGGCCCAGGTTTTTGAAAGTCGAACTCCTGCTCGACGACGACACCCGCTTCGGCTTCGTGGACCCCCGGCGGTTCGGCCGGATTCGGTTAATCGGCGACCCGCTGAACGAGCCGCCGTTGTCCGGGCTCGGGCCCGATGCCTGGCTCGATCCTCAGCCGATGCCATGGTGGACCCAGCAGTTGGCCCGTCGCAAGACGCCGATCAAGGCGCTCTTGCTCAATCAGTCGTTCCTTGCGGGCATTGGGAATTGGATCGTCGACGAGGTGTGCTACCAAAGCCACATCGCGCCGCAGCGGATCGCCAAGGAACTCTCGCAAGACGAAATCAAACGCCTTCGGGCCAAGCTCAAGCACATCCTGCAGAAGGCTTGCGATTGGGAAGCCGACTACACCCACTTCCCCAAGACCTGGCTGTTCCATCACCGCTGGGGCAGAAACCAAGAGGCGCTCACCGGGCGGGGGGAAGAGATCGCCTTCGATACCGTCGGCGGCCGAACCACGGCCTGGGTGCCCAATGTCCAGCAATAAACCGCCGCGGGGCTGTTGTCACATCCTCATTGACCCGCCGCGCCATGGCCCGGATACTGGGCGGCGGCCGCCCACGTAGCTCAGCTGGATAGAGCACGGCTTTCCTAAAGCCAAGGTCGCAGGTTCAAATCCCGCCGTGGGCATTCAACCCCGCTCGATGCGGGGTTTTTTTCTTGCGCTCAAACTTATTCATACCTGGCGGACACAATTCCGAATGTTAATGCCGGGTGTCGATGGTTGAGCATCCACTAGACGCGTGCAACCTCGGCGTTCGTGACCCGCCGCAAGTCGTGGGCGTCGTAGCGGTTGCGGTCGTCGCGCAAACCGATGACCCCGACAACGCCAACCTCGCCCGCTACGCCCCGATGTTGCGGGTGATGATGGTCGCTAGGGTTGATCCTCTCGTTCCGCAGCGTGCGTATGGCGATGGCCCTCGGCGGCGTGGCGCTTAACGACAGCATCGTCGTCCACGCGGGTCGCGCTGCTTTTCGTGCCGGCGGCATACCTGCTTCTCATGGCAATGCGGCGTGGCCTAAACCTAACGAGCGGTTGAACACGGGCTTGATCCGCGTCGGCTCGGCGACGTTTGACCTTACCATAGGGTCCGTGACCGATTCCAATTCCGACCAGCCACGAAACCTGCCCAACCCCGATCGCTTCCGCCAAGCGATGCATGCCGATCGGCCTGCCCTTCAACGCCTATTCCAAAAAATCAAAGATGCGCAGAAGGCCAAACGGCCATGTGATCGCAATCTGCGACGGCTGCATGATCAACTCGACGCCTCGATCGAACGCTTCACGCAACGCGCTGCGGCGAAGCCCGCGTTGGCTTACCCCGATGAGTTGCCGATTTCGCAGAAACGCCGCGACATCGCCGAGCTCATCCGTCGGCACCAAGTCACAGTCGTCTGCGGAGAGACCGGGTCGGGCAAGAGCACCCAACTCCCGAAAATACTCATGGAAATCGGCCACGGCATCGGGGGGATGATCGCCCATACGCAGCCCCGCCGTATTGCCGCCCGCACCCTCGCCAGCCGCGTCGCGCAAGAGCTTGGCGTATCGCTCGGGGGATCGGTCGGCTACGCGGTGCGGTTTAACGACGAGTCGGGACCGCTCACCCATGTCCTTTATCTCACCGACGGCCTGCTGCTCGCCCAGCTCGGCAGAGACCCGGACCTGCTGGCCTACGACGCGATCATCATCGACGAGGCGCACGAACGCTCGCTCAATATCGATTTTCTATTGGGCTACCTCAAGCGGCTCTTGTCGCGTCGGCCTGATCTCAAGCTCGTGATCACTTCGGCGACGATCGACCCGCAACGCTTCGCCGACTACTTTGGCCAAATCGTTGGCCGTGAGCTTGTCCCCGCCCCGATTATCGAAGTCTCCGGCCGAACTTATCCCGTTGAATTGCGTTACCGTCCGGCTGAACCCGAAGACGCTGACGCGCTACTCGATGGGCCTGTTCTCGACCGCGCGATTTGCGAGTCGCTTGACGAAGTTATCTCGGCAACCGATGGCGATGTGCTGGTGTTTATGCCGACCGAGCGATCCATCAGCCAAGCCGCCAAAACTTTTCGCAGCCACCTTCAGCACAACCCACAACTCTTGCGTGGCCGGCCGATCGAAATTCTGCCGCTCTATGCGCGTCTATCGAATGCCGAGCAGCAAAAAGTCTTTAACCCCAAGGGCAACGCACGCCGAGTGGTCATCGCGACCAACGTCGCCGAGTCTTCGGTGACCGTGCCCAACATCACGGCGGTCATCGACCCGGGCACCGCCCGCATCAGCCGTTACTCGCCTCGCACCCGTATGCAGCGGCTACCGATTGAGGTCGTATCTCAAGCCTCCGCCAATCAGCGGGCCGGACGCTGCGGGCGGGTTGGGCCGGGGGTGTGCATCCGCTTTTGTTCCGAAGAGCGGTTCGCCGAGCGTGACCCATTTACTACGCCCGAGATTTTGCGGACCAGCCTAGCCGCGGTGATGCTGCGGATGGCGGCCTTGGGCCTCGGCGACATCGAACAGTTCCCTTTTTTGGAGCCGCCCAAACCCGCCGGGATCCGCGAGGGTTCTCAGACATTAATTGAACTGGGTGCGATCGATGAAACAGGAGAGCTCACCGCTGTAGGCAAGCAACTCGCCAAACTTCCCATCGATCCGCGTGTCGGCCGCATGGTGCTCGCGGCCTCAGAGGAAGGCTGCCTGCCCGAGGTGCTCATCATCGCCTCGGTTTTGGAAGGGCAAGACCCCAGGCTCCGTCCCGCCGAGCACGCTCAGGCCGCCGACCAGGCCCACGCTCGATTTATCCATGAAACGAGCGATTTTTTATGTTTGCTCAAAATGTGGGATTTTCTTCACGCCGAAAAGAACAAGCTATCCAACAGCGGCTTCCGCAAGTTTTGCCAAAGAAACTTTATCAGCTTTCCACGTTTGCGTGAATGGTTCGATCTGCACCGGCAGCTGGCGGACCTCACCAAGCAGGCTGGCCTCAAGTCTTCAAAGCGGATCGTGGGCGACGAGGGGATCGACAAGATGGCCGACGCGGTGCACCGTGCGCTCCTCGCCGGACTGTTATCGAACGTGATGTTGAAAACCGACGTGAACGAGTACACCGGGGCTCACAACACAAAACTTAGGCTCTGGCCGGGATCGGCGTTGGCTAAGCATAAGAATAAGCCGCATTGGGTGATGTGCGGCGAAACCCTGGTGACCTCGCAGCAATTCGCGCGGACGTGCGCGCAGATCGCCCCGAGCTGGATCGAGCCGATCGCCGGGTCGCTGGTGAAGCTCACGCACCGCGAGCCGCATTGGGTGCGTCGCGATGGTTTTGTCGCGGCCTACGAAAAGGTGTCGCTGTTCGGTTTGGTACTGGTCCCCAAACGTCGGATCCGTTTCGCCAAGGTTTCTCTTGAGCTCGCCCGGCAGATGTTCATTCAGGAAGCACTCGTGGAACGAGACGCCGACATCCGGGCCCCGTTTTTTGATCATAACGGCCAACTGCTACGCCGGGTCGAAGAGATCCAGGCCAAGCAACGGCGTTCGGATTTGATCGCCGACTCGCAGGCACTTTTTGATTTTTACGACCGTCGGCTTCCGCCGGAGGTTTGCGGTATCGCCGAACTCAATCGCTTCCGAAAGAAGATCGAACGCGATGAACCACGGTTTCTGTTCATGCAAGAATCGGACCTGCTTTCCGGTGATGCTCCCGCCGACCATGGTCGTCCGGATCATCTGATGGTGGCGGGGATGAAACTGCCCGTGGACTACAAATACGACACGGGAGCCGACGACGACGGGGTGACGCTTCGGGTTCCACTCCACGCGTTAGGGCGGATAAGCCCTTTGGTAGTTGAGTGGTGTGTGCCGGGACTACTGGCCGAGCGCATCACCGCGTTGATTCGCAGCCTCCCCAAGCAAGTCCGCAAACCATTAGTTCCTGCGCCGACGTCAGCGGCAGAGGCGGTTGAACTCATCGAATTTGGGCGTGGGGATTTTCTCGAGTCGGTCGCGGATGCCCTGGGTCAAATCGCCGGCGAGCGAATTGATCCGCAGCAGTTTGATCTGTCGAAGATCGAATCGCACCACCAAATGAACATTGCGGTCGTGGATGAATCCGGCCAAACGCTGCGGCAGGGACGCGATGTAGTTCGGTTGAAAACCGAACTCGGAGCAGAAGTAGATAAAGCGGCCGACAACCTCAGCGACCCCGCTTGGTGTCGAGACGGGCTTACCGCTTGGCCCGATGCGGGCACACTCCCTGAACAGATCGATAGTCATGCCGCGGGCTACACACTGTTGGCCTATCCCACGCTAGTCGATCAAGGCGACAGCATCGGGGTGCGCACGGTGGAGACACCCGAGCGGGCCGACGCCTTGCACCGCGAAGGGGTGCTCCGTCTGGCCAAGATTATTCAAGGCCCGGTCCTACTTGATCGGCTTGAATATGAGTTTGAAGGCGATCAGATCTGGCTACTCTACAGCCCGATCGGGCAGCCTACCGGTCTGGCGCAGCAGCTTGCCGATCACGCCATCGAGGAGGTGTACACACAGAGGATCACCGATCACCCGCCGCGCTCAAGCGCTGCGTTCGAAGCATTGCTCTCGGCGGGTCGAGACGAACTTCATAGCGCCTTGAACCGATCGATCGATTCCGCGCGATCCGCTTTGCAGAGAGGGCAGAAGCTTCAGCTGGAACTCGATAAGTTGGTCAACCGTTGCCCCCCGGGCTGGGAGCCGGCGTTGCAGCAAACCCGTGATCAACTGCGTGAACTATTACCAGTAGATTTCGTCAAACTGACCCCGCCGCAGTGGCTACCCCACCTTCCCCGCTTCTTGAATGCAGCCCTATCGCGTCTGCGAAAACTCGACGAAGGCAAAGCGGATCGAGATCAAGTCCTGGCCGCGCAGCTCGCGTCGCGGATCGATCCGTTCCGTCGTTTTACCTCTGTCAATCAGAAGAGCGAGGCGATTGCCACGTACCGCTGGATGTTAGAAGAATGGCGCGTTTCACTTTTTGCCCAAGAACTCGGAACGTCGATTCCTGTGTCGGACAAAAGACTCGACAAGCAGTGGAAAAAAGCTCAACGCTCTTAAGCTAAAGCGTCGGGCACGTTTGCGGGAATCCACTCCTCGGCCACGGCCCACTTGGACGCGGCGAGGATGCAACGGGTGTTCTTGGTGCAGAGATGCCGGTTGAAACGCCCCGATGCCGCCAGTGCATCTTTTCGCGGAGGCAGCGCGGCCCGGCCCGTATCGACTGCCCGTGAGCCGACAGCTTTTCTGAATCGTCAGAGTGTCGGGTCTTGACCGTTTGGAAACCTGATGGAAATAGCCCAAAATGATTTCGCCGACGGTCACGGCGTCTCGCCGCGGGGCCGTTCTGCGATTGCCTGCGTTCGGATCACGGCGACAGACCACGAGTCTTCCCGCTTTGTGGTAGGGGCTTGGGGATGGATGTGGAACGGGGCATCGGAGGACTCCTTGGAGAAGTGCGGCGCAATGCCGCGCGATTCCGGGGTGTCCGACGCCGTTTTGCCAAATAGAGCGGGAAACGGGAAGCGCGTAACGCACGCTTAAGGAGTGATTTAGGTGAAATGATCGCGGCGGGGGTCGAACCTGCAACCTTTGGCTTCGGAGGCCAACGCTCTATCCAATTGAGCTACGCGACCCCCCGGAAGAGTTCCGCGCCGAGGGAGTGAGCTTTCCGAAGGCTCGGGGGCGGAGGCTTCCGGGTTGAGCGATGCATTTTACACGGTGACGACGCCAAGCCGCAAACCCCCCAAGAAAACGTGTGGCTCAGCTCCGTGGAGCAGTTCCGGGGACATTTCCGCGCGCGGGGGTACTTCTGGGGCCGGGGCCGGGGCCGGGGGCGGCGGCGGCTTCGTGACGCAGTTGGCCGCAGGCGGCGGCGATATCGCAGCCGCGGCTGGCGCGGATGTGGGTGTTGACGTGGGCTTGTTGCAGGATGGTTTGGAAGGTGTGGACATCCGCGTCGGTGGGGCGGACGAACGGCAGGCCGGCGACCTCGTTGTAGCGGATCAGGTTGACGTTGCTGCGGAGTTTTTTGGTGACGCCGGCGAGCTCGTGGGCGTGGGCGGCTTGGTCGTTGAGGCCGCCCAAGAGGATGTACTCGAGCGTGATCTCGCGGCCGGTCTTGTCGAAGTAGTCCCGGCCCGCGTCGATGAGCTGCTGAATACTGACGAACTCGGCCCACGGAATAATCTGCTTGCGAACCTCATCGTTGGGCGCGTGCAAACTGATCGCCAACGTCACCGGCAAGTCGAGGTCGGCGAGTTTGCGGATGCCCGCCGGGACGCCGACGGTGCTCACGGTAATCTTCCTAGCCGACAAACCCATGCCCCAGTCCGCGGCGAGCGTCCGCACCGCGGGCAGGACGCTGCGCAGGTTCGCCATCGGCTCGCCCATGCCCATGAATACAATGTTGGTGAGTCGTCCCCCGGAATCTCCAACCCCCAGCATCTGATTGAGTTGCCACGCCTGCTGCACGATCTGCCCGGTCGTCAGGTTCCCGTCCAGCCCGCCCAATCCTGAAGCACAAAACTTACAACCTACCGGGCAGCCGACTTGGCTGGAGATGCACGCGGTCCGTCGCTTGCGCCCCGATGAGTCGTTGTCTGACGGGATCATCACGCACTCGGTCTGCGTCGCGGAGCTGCCGAGCGGATTCCCGAGTACCGCCAAGGGGTTGCTTGGCTGCGACAGGGCATCGGCGTCGAGAGACCAATCGACCAAGAGCTTCTGTGTGCCGTCGGTTGCGCGTTGGTGCTTGACGACCGCGCCGCCCAAGAACCGCATCCGCTGGGCCAACATGTCCCGGTCGGCCTGCCCGAGGTTGGTCATCTTCGCCGGCTCGGCGACGCCCTTGGCGTAAACCCAGTCCATCACTTGCGCCGCCCGGTACTTGGGCAAGCCCCAGCCCTCGAATAAGTCGGCGAGGCTCTCGGGCGTGTGATCGAAAAAATGCGGGCGGTCGTCGGGCATGGCCGACTATTGTACGGGGCCGAGGCGCGGATGCCGATGGCGACTTCATCGACGGTGAGCGGCGTCGTCCCCCGGCCCGCGGTTACACTTGTCTCATGCTTTCACGCCGCGAACGCGACGAGTTTGATCGGCTGCTCGACGGCGAAGTCGAAGCGCTGCCCCCGGCCATCTTTGAGCTGCTCGACGAGGTCCCGTTGATCGTCGACGACGAGCCCTCGGCCGAGCTGCTGCAAAGCCTGGGCATGACCCCCGGCGAAGACGACCTCTGCGGCCTCCACGACGCGGTTCCCTTCACCGAGCAAAGCGTTGAACACGGCTTCGACATGCCCGGCCAAATCATGCTGTTTCGTGGACCGATCCAACGCCTGGCCGCAGAAATCGTCGAAGAATCCGGCGGACGCTACCGCCGGGAACTCCGCCGCCAGATCCACATCACCCTCCTCCACGAGATCGGCCACCACTTCGGCCTCGAAGAAGACGACCTCGACCGATTAGGCTACGGCTGAATCCTTTCCGCCCGCCTCCCCAACCCCGCATAGATTCACTATGATTCAATCTCCCGCCTGCCGCGACCGGCTCCCCGAATCACGAATCAAGACAATCCATGCTCAAACTCGCCACGACGATTAAAAACCTCGGCGAGCCCGACGTCGAGTCGCGCTATCACGACCCCGCCGAGCTCAAAGCTCTGGGCTACGACGCCCGTGTCCTTTTCGAGACCACCGGCCTCTCGGGCGTGCCCAATCCTGAAGCCATCGTTGATGTCGAGCTCCGCCGTTTTGTTCAGCAAACCATCGACGGCGTCACCCGCTCCATCCAAGCCAGTGATGACGCTGGCCTCGATACCTATCTTTTTTACGACGTCATGGCCTTGGCCCGCGACCAAGTCAACCGCAACGTCGCCGGGCTGACCTGCAAGAACCGGCCCGACACGCTTTGCCCCGCCAGCGACGCGGCGATCAAGCTCGCCTTCGACGGACTCGACGCCATGATCCGCCGTTGGCCGACCATCGCCGGCATCGTCCTGCGCTTCGGCGACACCGACGCCCAGCGCCTCCCACACCTCATCGGCAACGACATCTACAGCCCGCACTGCCCCCGATGCAGCCAGTTCGGCCGGGCCGACCGCGTCGTCCATGTGTTGAAAAACGCCTACGACACCGTCGTCGAAAAACACCACAAACGCCTGATCGCCCGCGCTTGGAATGTCCGGCCCAACGGCATGCACGACTCGGCTGAGCTGGTCGGCCGCATCATCGACCGCCTGCCCGGCTCCGCCGACGACGACCGGTTTGTGTTGTCGTTCAAGTTCACGCAGACCGATTTTTGGCGCTATCAGCCTTGGAACGACGCGAGCCTCGCCTGTGGCGGTCGGCCGATTATCTACGAGCTTCAATGCCAGCGCGAGTTTGAAGGCAAAGGCGGGGTCCCCAACTGGCAGGTCCCGCTGTGGCTCGACGGCTACCCCGAGACTGCCGAGCGATCGCCGGTCCGTGGCCTCGCCGCGGCGGCTAGCAAAGCCAACGTCGTGGGGCTGTTTGCGTGGGTCCGTGGCGGCGGGTGGGGCGGGCCGTTTGTGAAAGATGAGGCGTGGATCGACGCGAACGCGTTCGCCGTGTCGCGTTTGGCCGACAACATGGAGCTCGACGCCGCGCAACTCGCGCGGGATTGGGTGGTCGAGCGTTTGGAAGTCGATAACCCCGAGGTCGCCGCCGTGTTGGTGCGGATCCTCGAAGCCTCACCGGAGATGGTGCGGCAGGCTTTTTACATCGGCCCGTTTGCGCAGGACAAAGCCAGCGCTTGGCACCCCGCCGCCGACTGGATTCAGGACGATGTCCTCGACGCCGCCTCGGCTTGGCGCATGGTGCAACGGCTGAAAGAAGATCAGCTCGACCCCGCCGTCGCCGAGAAAGAAGCCGCGGTTCAGAGCATCGCCACCGCCCGCCACGACCTGCAAGCCGTGTTGGCCGACCACCCCAACCGCAAGCTCGAAAAGCTAATCAACGGCTTGCTCTACACCGAATCGCTCTTCGAGGCGTTGCGCGATCTCCTCGCCGGGCTCGTCGCCTACCGCCGCTACCAAGCCAGCAAAAACCCCGGCGACGCCGAGACCACCCGCCGCAAATTGTTCGACGCTCAATCCCACTGGAACCACCACACCCAACGCCACGGCAGCGCCCCCGGCACCGCCACCCCTTTCCGCGAAACCCGGTTCTGGGAACTCACGCAGGATATTTTGGCGCAGTTGGATTAGTGGCTAAGAATTGAATCGCCAAGGGAACCAAGGCGGCAAAGGGAACCAAGCAAGACATGAAGGCCGAACCCGATCCAGAAATTGACAATTGGCTCGGCGAGTCATCGGGGCCGCGATCGAGGTACATCGCACGATGCGTCCGGGATATCTCGAATCTGTGTACGAAGTAGTATTAGCGATTGAGTTTGATCACCAAGGCATTGCGTATCAGCGACAACTCAAATTTGCGGTGCAGTACCGCCGTCAACCAGCCGGTGAGGGCCGTCTAGATTTTCTGGTGGCCAATCGATTGGTGGTCGAACTTAAAGCAATCGGGTCCGTCGCGCCGATCCACTTCGCCATCGTGCGCAACGACCTGCGGGCTTTCAATGCCCCCCTGGGCTTAATTTTGAATTTCAAAAACCTACTCATGAAAGACGGCACCCACCGCGTACTAAATACGGGCTAATCCTTTGCCCGCACGCATTCTTCTTCTTTTTTTTTCCCTTGGCCGCCTTGGTTCCCTTGGCGATAAAACTCATTTCGCGTTAAACCAATCCGTACCCACCCCCGGCTCAACCTTTAACGGCACCCTCAATTCCATCGCGTGTTCCATCGTGTCGACGACCACCTTTGCCACGGCGTCTTGCTCGGATGCGGGGCATTCGAGGACGAGTTCGTCGTGGATTTGCAGGAGTATTTTGGCGGGGACGCTTTCGTCGAGTAGCGTGCGGTGGAGGTTGACCATGGCGACTTTGATGAGGTCGGCGGCGCTGCCTTGGACGACGGAGTTGATCGCCAAGCGTTCGCCGAGGCTGCGCTGGTTGGGGTTGGACGAGTTGACCTGATCGATCCACCGGCGGCGGCCGAGGATCGTCGTGACGTAGCCCTCGGCCACGGCCTGCTCGACGCACTCATCGAGAAACCGATTGATCCCGGCGTAAGTGGTTTTGTAGTCGTCGATGAGCTTCGTCGCGCCGCTCAGGTCCAGGCCTTCGATGCGGCGGGCGAGCCCGAAGGGCGTGACCCCGTAGATGATGCCGAAGTTGATCGTCTTGGCGTGGCCGCGTAATTCCGAGGTGACCTCATCCGGGGGCACGCCGTAGACCTGCGCGGCGACGGCGGTGTGGATGTCTTGGTCGCTGCGGAACGCCTCGATGAGCGCGGGGTCTTCCGACAGGTGAGCGAGCATCCGCAATTCGATCTGCGAATAGTCGGCACTGATGAGCACGTGATCCGGGTCGGCGACAAACGCCTTGCGGATGAGTCGGCCGACCTCGGTGCGGATGGGGATGTTTTGCAGGTTGGGGTTGGATGAACTGAGTCGGCCGGTCGCGGCGCCGGTTTGGTGGAAACTGGCGTGAACTCTTTGATCTAAAGGCGAAATCGCTTCGACGAGGTTGCCGAAGTAGGTGCCGACGAGCTTGGTGAGCATCCGGTACTCGACGATGAGTCCCGGAATGTTTCTTGCATACTCGGGGACTTTCTGAAGCTCTTCCGGGGTCAGGTCGGCGAGTTTTTCCAGGACCTCGGCATCCGTGCTGACGCCGGTCTTGGTCTTGCGTTGCACGGGGAAGCCGAGTTGATTGAACAGCACGTCGCCGAGTTGCTTGGGGCTGTCGGGGTTGAAGTCCACGCGGGCGGCGTCGAGGATTTCCCCCCGGAGGATGTCAATCCGCTTTTCGAGTCCTTCTTTCTGGCGGTCGAGTTCATCGGGATCGACGCGGATGCCGTGGGCTTCCATGGTGGCGAGGACTTCGACCAAGGGCATCTCGACTTTGGCGGCGAGGTCGGCCATGCCGAACTGTTCGAGTCGGCCCCGGAATAGTTCGTAAAGCCGCAGCGTCACGTCCGCGTCTTCCGCCGAGTAGGCGGTGCATAAATCCAAGGGCACTTGATCCATCGTGCGCTGCGGCGGGTCGGCTTTGCGGCGCGGCTTCTCGCCGATGAGCCGGGTGATCGGCACCATCGTTCGGCCGAGCTCGGACAACGCCAAGTGATCCATCCCGATGCCCGGCGCACCGCACAAGAACGCGGCGATCATCGTGTCGAACGCCACGCCGTTGAGCGGCACCCCGGCGTGTTTGAGGACGAGCCAGTCGTACTTGATGTTGTGGCCGACTTTGGGGATCGACGCATCCTCGAACATCGGCCGCAGCGCTTCGATTACCGTTGCCTGGTCGAGATGCTCATCGGGCGAGGGCGACTTGGTCGGCACATAAACCGCGCTGCCGGTTTCCCACGCCAGACAAATCCCACAGAGCTCGGCGGTCGAGCCGAGGCCGACGGTTTCGGTGTCGATGGCGATGATTCGTTGTTTTTTCAGGGTTTTGACGAGGTCGGCGAGTTGGTCGGCGGTGGTAATCGCGGTGTAGTTGCCGTCGATCTCGTCGAGTAGCCGGGCGGTGGCGTCGCCGTCGTCCGATTCGCCTTGGGCGTCATCGGCGGGCTGATCGAACAGCCCGCCTAAGCCCGCGGTGGATTCTTTTTTTGCGGCCTTGGGCTTGGCGGGTTCCGGGACGTGCAAGAGTTTTTTGAGGTCTGCCCGGTGACGGTTGAACCCGAGGCGTTGGAATAATTCGTCGAGCGCGGCCGCGTCGATCTTCGTGAGATCGACCTTGGCGTCTTCGAGTTTGAAATCAATCGGCGTGTCGCGCTTGAGCGTGACGAGTCGGCGGGTCAGGTCGATGCTGCCGTCGGCCTTGGCGTTTTCGAGTTGTTCTTTTTGCTTGCCTTTGAGTTGGTCGAGGTTCTCGAGCAGGTTGGCGACGCTGCCGAATTGGTCGATGAGCTTGGCGGCGGTCTTCGGGCCGATGCCTTTGACACCGGGGATGTTGTCGGTGCTGTCGCCGATGAGGGTTTGGTAGTCGATGACCTGCGCGGGCGTGATGCCGCGCTTGGCGAAGAGGCCCGCGACGTCGAGTTCGACATCGGTGTGGGCGTCGAAGAGCGTGACGCGGTCGGACAACACTTGCTCGAGGTCTTTGTCCTTGGCAACGAGGCGGACCTTTGTTTGTTCGTCTTGCGAAGTCAGACGATCCGCCAGCGTGGCCATGATGTCATCCGCCTCGTCGCCGGGCACTTCGAGGACGGGGATGCCCATGCGCCGAGCGACTTCGAGCATGGTGGGGATTTGTGGAGAAAAATCTTCGGGTGGTTCGCTGCGGTTGGCTTTGTAAGCCGGGAAGAAGCCGTGGCGGAAGGTATCGCCCTTGCTGTCGATGGCCATGGCGACGTACTTCGGCTGGTACTGCGTAAACAGTTTCAGCAGCAGCCCGGCAAAGGCGAAGGTGGCGTTGGTCGGTTCGCCGGTGATGGGGCTGGTCATCCCGCCGCCCCCGGAAGACGGACGGATCGCGTGGTAGGCCCGGAACATCTGGGCGTGGCCGTCGATCAGATAGAGGACACGCTCGCCCCCTGAATCCCCCCCGGAAGTCTCCGCGGAAGAATGGTCAGAGTGGCCGGTAGAGTTTGGAGTTTTCGCGGGCATCACGCCGATTGTAACCGTCTGGCGGGTTGCGGATGTTTCGAGCGTGCCAAGCTATACTTGGCTGCGGTTTCATTTTAGATTTCCTACGGAGTACGTTGATGTTGCCACGCTTGTTGTTGATTTTGGCCGTGTTCGGCCCGGTGTTGTTTTTTGCTTTGCAACATTCCACCGCCCATCCGGGGCACCCGGGCCACGCTGGAGACGCTGGCCATCACGAGTCGCCGTCGGCGGTCGATGTCTCTGAATTAAACTTGGCCCCGCCGACCGACGCCGACGCCGAGGCGGTCCAAGACCTCGACCTCTACGCTGTTTTTGAGACGACCAAGGGCCGGATTATCGTCGATCTCTACGCCAAGGACGCCCCGCTCACCGTCGCCAATTTCAAGAACCTCGCCGATGCGGGCTTCTACGACGGTATCGTCTTCCACCGTGTCATCGCTAACTTCATGGTGCAAGGCGGCGACCCCACCGGCACCGGCACAGGAGGTCCGGGCTACAAATGGAAGGACGAACCTAGTGCCCTTCAACTCAAACACGACAGCCCCGGCATCCTCAGCATGGCCAACGCCGGTCCCAACACCAACGGCAGCCAGTTTTTCATCACCCACACCGCCACGCCCCACCTCAACGGCAAACACGCCGTGTTCGGCAAAGTCGTCGAGGGCCAAAACGTCGTCGATGCCATCCGCAAAGGCGACAAAATGACCACCGTCCGCGTGGTCAACGCGGACGAACTGGGCGGCGAGTAATCGCCTGACTGCGATCGCAACCCGGTGTTCAGCGCTATCGGCCCGCCAAACGGCGGGCCGTTTTTTCGTTGCCCCGCCCCCCGCGATCAGCCAAACAACTTCAGCGCAATAAATCCCACGATGCCCACGGCCACAAAACTACCCACCACAACCAGGATCATCTTCTTCTTGCGGGCATCCGCCTCGGCGAGTTCCTGAGCGGCTCGGCGGCGCTGTTCCTCACGGTTGGCTTGAGCGCGGGCGGGGCTGACCGCGACGGGCTCTTGGGGCTTTGCGTCTTTGAGGTCGGGCGTCGGGTTGATCGGCGGCTTGGGCGGACGCGACGGGGTTCCGCCGGCCCGCGGGTCGCGGATCTCGGGTTCGACGTCGTCCAACTCAATAGCGTCCAACTCCGACGACGCGGCGGATTGATCCGCAGCGGGCGGCTTGGGTTTGATCGGTTTGGCTGGCGTCGGCTGGGGTGGATCGTCTTCGGGGTCAAACGCCAGGTCGTAGGTGTCGGGTTCTTCAGCCATGGGGCGGTCTCGCGGGGGCATCTGCGGGAAAGTTCGCGGCGGTGGGTAGGCTCACGGTGCACGAGACAGTTTAACGCAAGCGGAGCGGTGGGCGGGACTAAACCGTGGCGAGGCTTTGTTATGCTTTCTCGGATGCAAGCACTTTTGACCATCGCGTGGTGGGGCGGAGCGACGGACCTGATGGGACGCGGCGGCGTGGTGATGTGGCCGTTGTTGGCCTTGAGCGTGTTGGCGGTCGCGCTGCTTTTGGAACGGGGGGCTTTTTTTTGGCGGACCAATTCACCCGGACGATTGGGGCGGGTGGCGACGATGGTCAAGCGGTTGCGGGCTGGCGACCGGGCGGGGGCGTCGCAGCTCGCCGATGCCGACCCGACGGTCTACGGCGACACGGTCCGCCGCCTGCTGGGCGAAAAACTCACCGCCGCCGCGGCAACCGACGCGCTCGAGGCCCAGCGTCGCCGACTCGAGCGGTTTTTGCCGATCCTCTCAACGATCATCACCGCCGCGCCCATGCTCGGCATCCTCGGCACGGTGCTGGGCATCATTTCCAGCTTTGAGGTCTTGGGCGACCAATCCACAAGCCGCGACCCGTCGCTGGTGGGCCAGGGGATCGCCGAGGCGCTGATCACCACCGCCGCGGGTCTGGTCGTCGCGCTGGTCACGCTGCTGCCGTACAACCTGATCCGGGCGCAGGTCGATCGGACGCTATCGGGTTTGGAATCGCTGGTCGCCGCGGCGATGAGTTCAGACTCGCAGTGAACGTAAAGACTCAAGGCATTTTTATCCACCGATTTACAGGATTCAGATGATTAAAGACCAAGCCAAAAAGCACAACGCCTTTTGCCTTGAATCCTATTAATCGTGTAAATCTGTGGAAAAAATGCCTTACTTGCCTTACGCATCATCCCGTTCAACGACGCGGTAGTCTTCGCGTTCGCCGCGGCCGCGGACGGGGTAGTCTTTGCGGTGGGGGTGGGCGGGGTAGGATTCCCAGGTGAGGATGCGGCGGAGGTCGGGGTGGCCGTCGAAGCGGATGCCCAGCATGTCGAAGACTTCGCGTTCGAGCCACTCGGCCCCGGCCCAGAGGTCGGTGATCGTCGGCAGGTGCAGCGCGGGGTCGTCGTCGATGCCTTTGGTGTCGAGCGTCGGGTCGAGGAACACTTTCATAAGTAGCCGGGTGTTCTTGGTGGTGGATTCGAGGTTGTAGACCACGGCGAATCGGCCGGTGGGCACGGCTTGGTCCTGATTCCGGGGGCGGGGATAATTCAGATAGTCGATGCCGGTGATGTCGCTGAGGAAATCGTACTGGCAGCGGTCGTCGGTTTTGAGGAAGACCAGTAGGTCGTGCAGGTCGTCCTTGCCGACGACGATTGTGGTCACGCCACGGAACTCGGTGGCAAAAAGTTTACGTTCGCCGTCTTTGGCGAAGTCGGCTTTGATGAACGGCAGGGTGGGGTGGTCGAGGTTGGGCATATTGAACATTAAGTTTGAACCACAGAGTCACAGAGGCACGGGGAAAATTGCTTGAACCCAATATGTTTTCTCGGTGCCTCTGCGTCTCAGTGGTAAAGGCTTGCGGTTTTAGGCTTTGATCTTTGCGATCACTTCATCAATCAGCAGGTGCCACTTGGCGGTGGTTTCGGGCCACTCGTATTCGAGGGCGTCGGCGAGGGCGACGGTGTCGTTGGCCTGGATGAATTCTTTGACATCCTTGAGGCGGTCGAGCGCTTGGGTCGTCAGCGCGTGGGCGGGTTCGTCGCCGACGTGGATCTCGTCGAGGTTCACGCCCAAGAGCACGGTCGAGTGCAGCACCGCTTGTTGGACTTGCAGCCAAGCCTCGATGGATTCGCCGACCTTGTGCAGCGCGTTTTGTGTTTGGTCGCGTTGCAGGAGTTCAGCGGCTTCTTTTTGGTATTCCTCGGCGTCGCCCAGACGGCCGCGGACCTGTTCCAGCGTATCAACGGCTAGGGCCTTGGGGTCGGCCGAGGTGAACGCGACCGACACGTCCGATACATCTTCGGCCTGCCGATCGGTGATCTGCTGCTCGTCGAGCTTCCGGCCGTCCACCGCCACCTCGACCACGACCCGCCCGCCGTCGGCCAGTTGCTGGCGGGCGGCATCAAGGAGTTCACCCAGGCTGGGCCCGGCGAGATCGATCCGTTGTTCATCCAAAATTACTAGCATGCCTCCATGATACGGCCCCCGGAAGCGCCCGGCCAGATGGCGTAGACTTTCTGCCATGTCCGAGTCGCCCGCCGATCGCGCAAATCCCGTGCAACCTTCCGATCTCTCGGCGTACCGTCGGCTGCTGATCTTCGGCGGCAGCTTCGATCCGACGCATGTCGCCCACGTGGATCTGCCGCGATCCGTCGCCCAAGCGATCGACGCGGACGTGATCGTTTACGTCCCCGCCGGCCGAGCGCCGCACAAACTCGACAAGGTGCAGACCGATCCGGCCCATCGGTTGGCGATGCTGCGTTTGGCGTTGGCCGACGAGCCGAAGGCGGTGGTGTGGACGGGTGAGGTGGATCGCGTGGCCGACGGTCGGCCGAGCTACACGGTGGACACGCTCGAAGCGTTGCATCGGCGCATCGCCCCGGAAGCAAAGATGCGGCTGCTGATCGGGACGGATCAGGTGGCGATTTTTGACAGCTGGTATCGGGCCCAGCGGGTGATTGAGTTGGCCGAGCCGGTGGTGATGATGCGGCCGCCGACGACGCGGGACGACTTGCCCGAGGCGTGGCGGGACCGCGTCGTGGCGGTGGCGACGACGCCGGTGAGTTCGACCGCGGTGCGGGAGTCGGTAGCCGGGGGGCGGCCGCTGGATGACGCGGTCCACCCGGACGTCGCAACGTACATCCAAGCGCACGGCCTGTATCGCGGCTAATCCACCGGCGTGGTCTTCGGGTCCAAGAAACTCTCGATCTGGATTGGCGCATCGAACTGCACGCCGCATTCGTGCAGCGTCCGGGCGACGTGGCGGCACCAGCGGACGACGCCCACGACGAGTTGGCCTTGCCCGTCGAGGCCCATGATGGCGAAGTGGCAGACCGTGCCGGGGTGCATGTACGAGCCGAAGAAAAACCCCAGCCCGCCTTCCGATAGGTTGCGGGACCGCACGAGGTAGACCGCGGCGGGGCCTTCTTTCTGCTTCATACGCAGCACGCAGCGGACGATCTTGGTGTACCGCCTGCGCTCATAGATTCGCCGCGTCGGCGGAGAGTTCACCAGCGAAAGCGAGCCCTGCTGGTTGAGCTTCTCGACGATGTCGTCCCATGCCGAAGCCGGTAATGGAATCGCCTCTTTTGGAGGCGACGACGAACGCTTTGCACTGTCCACGGAAACCTGACCTTTCCCGGAACCCCACCGATCTATCGGCCAAACCATTCGCGGAATTAACGCTTCGGCGAAAAAATGGTGTATTGACCCGCCAATCCCATCGACGCGGATCGGGGGGGCAACATCCGCTGTAGTGCGTGGCCCAGGTTCGCCGATTAAACACGGCGATGGACGCGAAATCTCCCGACTACATCCTCGATATCGCGGGCCTACCGCTTCAAGCCGATCCCCACACCCCGGACCACACCCCGGCCCACGGCCAGGGCTTGCGCGGTCGGCCGTGGCTGTCGATCAAATGGACCTGCTGCCAGACCTACAGCCGGATCTACCGCAACCGCAAAGGCGACGCCTACGAAGGCCGATGCCCGCGCTGCGGCTCCCCGGTCAAAGCGACCATCGGTGAGGGCGGGGTGAGTACGCGCTTCTTTGAAGCGGGGTGAGGGTAGGCGCTAGGGATTAGGCGCTAGTCGTTAGGAAATGGTGGGAAGTTTGTTTTGCTTACCCCTATTTCCTAGCGCCTAGCGCCTAATCCCTAGCGCCTCTTTCCTACGACATCCCCAGCGCCCCGTCGTCGTGCGGTACGAGTTCGCTGCCCGCGTCGCTGACCGCCTGATTGAGCACCGCCCGGAACTCGGCGGGGCTCTTGGCCATCAGGCAACGCTGACGCACTTCGCTGGACTCGAACGCCTTGGCGATCAGCGCGAGCATCTCGATCTGCGTGTCGGGCTGCTCGGTGGGGGTGAGGATGAGGCAGATCAGCCGGGACAGCTGGCCGTCGGCCGAGTCGAAGTCGATGCCGTCGTGGCTGCGGGCGATGAAGACGTGCGGCTTGCCCAGCCCCCGCAGGCGGGCGTGCGGCACGGCCAAGCCGTTGGGCAACGCCGTGTGCATCAGCTGCTCACGCGTCCACACCTCGCGGAAGATGAGCTTGTCGTCGCTGATCGCCGTGACCTCGGCGGCACGCTTGGCCAGCTCGCCGAGGACGGCATGGATCGTCCGGGCCGGCACATCCAGCAAAATATGTTTGTCGCTGAGCACGCTGTGCAGCTGCTTCTTGGTTTTGAGTTGCAGCACCTTCTGCATCGCCGGCCCCGCGAGCAGCGACGTACCCAGGGCCATGATGACAATGGCGACCAGGAGCTCGTCGGTGATGAGGCCTGCTTGGTAGGCGAGTTGGCCGAGGATGATCCCGACGGCGCCCTGCGCCGCCATGCCGAAGCCCACGGCCCAGGACTCGCGTTTGGACAAGCCCGCGAGTTTTGCGCCCAGGTAACACCCGCCGATCTTGCCGAGCAATGCGACGACCAGGACGATGCCCACGGCCGTGGGGTTAAACGCCTCGACGAAGTTGATCCGCAGGCCGATCGACGCGAAGAAGATCGGGGCGAAGATGTTGGTGACGAACTGGTGGATCGTGTCGCGGGTGCGTTCGCGCAGGTGGTGCGAGTCGCCGATGGCGACGCCGGCGATGAACGCGCCGAAGATCGAGTGGATCCCCAGGTGTTCGGTCAACGCGGCACACAGCAGCGCCACGACAAACACAAAGCCCAGTACCCCGCCGGGGTAGCTCCACCGCGATTAGATGTACGGCAGCGATTTGTGGGCCAAGTACCGGCCGATGGTCATCATGAACGCCAGGAAACCCAGCGTCAGCCCGATGGTCACGATCACCCCGCCGCCGCCGGAACTTTCCACCGCGTGTTCGGCCGCGTGAACGACGCCATCCACCACCGCGGCCGTGGTCTGGGGCGCCGCCACCGGCAACAGCGCGAGCACCACCGCAAACCCGATCCAGCCGACGAGGTCGTTGAGCATCGCCGAGCTGATCACCAGCATGCCCATATCCGACTTGGCGAGGTTGAGGTCCATCAAAATCTTGGCGATCACCGGCAACGCGGTGATCGACAACGCGATCCCCACAAAGATCGCCAAGGGCAGTTTGAGTTCGGCGGCGGGGTCAGGCACGCCCAAAATGCCGGGGGCGAACCAGCCCAGCGACGACCCGATCGCCATCGGGATCACGATGCCGAACGCCGACACCGACACCATCGCTTTACCCTGCCGCCACACCGTGGACAGGTCCACTTCCAACCCCACCACGAGCAAGAGTAGCGTGGCGGACATGATGACAAAGCCTTCCTCGGCAATCGCCACCGGCGAGCCGGGCCGCAGCGGGAACAACCAGGTGTAAGCGTCGGGGGCGATCCAGCCGAACACCGTCGAGCCCAGCAGGATGCCCGCGAGGATTTCGCCCAGCACGGTAGGCTGGCCGAGTTGCCGGGCGACCTCGCCCATGAACCGGGCGAGCCCCAGCAACACCGCCATGGCCAGCAGCAGCCGGGTAACTTCCGAGACTTCGAGCGGCCCGGCCGCGAGGAGCGTCATGTGTCGGTTCCCTGAATCAGTGGATCAGGCCGCAGTTTAAAACGGATGGGTTGGTCGTGTATGCGGATGCGATCAGACGGAAAACCTTAACCGCAGATTTCGCAGATTCACGCAGATGTAAAATCAAGATCAGATCAATGCCCAAACCAAACATCGGTAAGCACGATTCAAAACATGCTTTGCGAATCGGCGTCAACCTGTGAAATCTGCGGTTACGGCCTCGAGTCTTCCCTCAGTGCCCGGTCGCGGTGGAAGTGACGAGCGCCGCTTTGAACTCGGTGAAGTTTTCGGCTTCGAGGCAGTGGCGGCGGGCTTCGTCGCTGATGAACGCCTCGGCGACGGCGGCGAGGAGTTCGAGTTGGACTTCGCCATCGGCTTCGGGGGTGAGGATGAGGCAGATGATCTCGGCGAGTTGGCCGTCGGACGAATCGAAGTCGATGCCCGCGTTGGACTGGCCGATGACAACGATAGGTTTTTCGAGCTTGCCTAAGCGGGCGTGGGGCACGGCGATGGCGTGGGGCAGGCCGGTGGACAGCATCTCCTCACGTCGCCAGACGGCGGCGTTGATCGTGTCAACGTCGAGGCCCGTCGCCTCGGCGGCGACTTCGGAGAGTTCGCGGATCGCCCGTTGTCGGGTCGAACTCTTGAGTTGGCCGGCGAAGGTTTTGTCAGAAAGGAAGTCTTCGAGTCGGCGTTTTTGCTTCTGGCGGAGGATGGCCTGCATGGCGGGGCCGGCGATGAGCGAGGTGGTGATGGCCATGACGACGATGGCGACGAAGAGTTTTTCGGTGATCAGGCCGTAGGACAGCGCGAGCTGGCCGAGGATGATCTCCATCGCGCCGCGGGCGGACATGCCCATGCCGATGGCGGCGGACTCGCGTTTGGACAGGCCGGCCCATTTGGCCCCGAAGTAGCAGCCGATGAGTTTGCCCAGAATGGCGACGACCAACACGATAAGCACCGCCCAGAGGTCAAAGCCCTCGATGAAGTTCACGCGGAGGCCGATGCCCGCGAAGAACAGGGGGGCGAAGACGTTGTTGATGAACTGTTCGATGGTTTCGCGGGTTTTGGCGCGCAGGTGCTTGGAGTCGCCGATGGCGACGCCGGCGACGAAGGCCCCGAAGATCGAGTGGATGCCGATGGCCTCGGTGGCGGCGGCACAAACGAGCGCGATGGTGAGCACGAAGCCCAAGACGCCGCCGGGCCACGAGGTGTTGGCTTGGATGAAGGGCAAGGATTTGTGGATCAGCCACCGGCCGAGCGTGAGCATCCCGCCGACGAACAGCAGCGTCCAGCCGACGGTGACCAGCAAATCGCCGGTCGCGCTTCCCCCAGCCGCCGCCGCGGTGCCGTCGGCCCCGACCGTCGCCGCCCCGGCGACGAGCGCCAGCACCATCGCAAACCCGATCCAGCCCAGCAGGTCGTTGACCATGGCCGACGACATGATGAGCATGCCCATGTCCGAGCGGAACATGTTCAGGTCCATCAAAATCTTGGCGATCACCGGCAGGGCGGTGATGGACATGGCGATGCCCAGAAACAACGCGAAGGGGAACAAGAGGTCGGAGTCGGGGTCGTAGCCGATGACTTCGGGGATCGCGTAGGCCAGCCCGAACCCGAAGGCGAACGGTACGACCATGCCCATCATGCTGACGTACAGCGCCGCCTTGCCCTGCTTCCACACGATCGACAGGTCCACCTCCAGCCCGGCAACCAGCAGCAGGAAGACCGCCGCGAGGTTGAGGAACATCGTCATGGACAGGAAGCCGCCGTCGTATTTCTTTTTGACTTCCACCGGCTGCGGCGGCAGCGCTTCGAGGTTGCCCTCGACCCCACCCTCCGCGTTGGCGGCTTCCGAAAAATCGAGCGGGGCGGTTTCCACCGCTGTGTAAGTGATCGGCTCGCCCGCCGCGTCCAATTCATACGTCGGGAACAACCACTCATAAAACTGCACGTTCACCCCGTCGTCCCCGAGGATCGCGGGGTTGCCCAGCACGGTGGCCCCGAGGATGACGCCGGCGAGGATCTCCCCCAGCACCGTGGGTTGGCCGAACTTGCGGGCGATCTCGCCGAACAGCCGGGCGGTGCCCAGCAGCACGCCGAAGGCGAGCAGGAAGACGGTGATCTGCTCGTAAGACAGCGGGCCGGCGGCGAGCGTGGGGAGCGTGGGTAACATGCGAAGGACTCTGCGGGAATAAAGGTGCCCACACTGTAGCCGAGCGCGCGGTGCGTCTCCACGGCAGGCCATTCACGCGCGACTTGTCGCCGACGCTCGGGCACTTCAGCGATGTGGCCCACCGCTTTGCGTGGTCACGGATCACGCCTGCGGGATAAACCTTGCCGACGGTGCGTTCTGTGGGTGAGTCGCAAAAAATTACCCGCCCGATTCACCATCCCCGGCCTCTCGGCCACGTCCTATAAGATAGAATGCGGCCATGACACATGCGTCGGGGTCGACCGCCAATGCTCAAGCTGTTCCGCGTTGCGTGCTTCTCGTCGGAGAATCGGGCGCGGTGCCGTCGAGCCTGGTCGCGGCGCTGGATCGACGCGGACTCCAGATCACCATCGTCCGCCAACCGCCCCAAGTCATGCTCGAACTCGCCCCCCCCGGAACCACCCCCCGATATGGCCGGACCCCCAAGAACGAGGTGCAAGCGGCTGGCGAAAGCACTCGGCCCTCTGAACCCGAGCAAGTCGCACCGGCCAGCGCGTCCGCGGGCCTGTCCGTGGTGGTCGTTGAGCCGCAGCAGCAACCGCGCATGGATGAACTCCATGACGCGATCGCGTCCTATTACCCGGCCGTTCGCTGCTGGCAGTACCACGCCCACGGCCCCGAGGGCCGACCCAGCCTCGATACCCTCAACCCCGCCTACTTCTCGAACCCTGCGGCCGATCGCCGCGAATCCCGCTATCTCCACGACCTTAGAGAAAACCCTAGCCCACCCGCCTCTCCGCCAAATTTTGTGGACACCGGCGATTCCGCCCCGCATACTTCAGGTACAGACCTCCCCGCCGACCCCCGCGACACCGCTCGGGTCAAAGGGGCCAGCCACCGGCTGCGTTCGCTGGTGGTCAAAGTAGACGACCCCCAGCCCTACGACGACGGGCCGTTGGTCAGCGAGGAAGAATTGGCGATGTTGCTCGGCCCCCCGCCCCGCGACACCCCCCACGGCACCTTGAGCATCAGCCCCGATTCACGCCATCCCGACGGAGAAAGAGAGTAGCCCCGTGCCCACCCCGGGCCAGCGCACATCCCGTCCTACAGAAGTATCCCCGGACCTCTCCGCGGCAAACGTCTCGGCTAAGCCCGATGCCCGAGGAGATCTTGCGCCCCGGCTCTCGCGTCTGCGTGTCGAACCGATCGTCGCGCCCCGCCCGATCGTCGTCGTCGGCCACCCTGAGTTGGCCGAGCGGATTCAGCTCCTGCTCAACGGAGCTTCCGCCCACCAGCCCGACGACACGCAAGCCCCCGCCCGCGTCCTGTGCGTGCCGAGCTTCCTGAGTGC
>CAYPCC010000010.1:0-2323 GCA_964409095.1 uncultured Phycisphaera sp.
CCGTTGCCCAGCACGTTGAGCTTGTCGGGGTAGAGGATGCCCGAGGGGATCAGGTGCAGGGCGTATTTCTTGTCGCCGACGACGACGGTGTGCCCCGCGTTGGCTCCGCCGTTGTACCGGGCGACGACGTCGAACCCGCCCCCGGAAGGGTTCAGGCCGGTGAGCAGGTCCACGACCTTGCCCTTGCCCTCGTCGCCCCATTGGAGGCCGACGACCGCGGCGTGGCCGGGCTTGAGGTTGAGGCGGTCGATCATGGCTTGCACCTCGGTGGACGGCGCGGCGGGCGTGGTCGTGGTCATCGTCTGGCAATCTCAGGGCGGTGTTCAAGGCCTAGCATATTAACAGGCAAATACCTCAGCCCCAACCAAGGGCTATTTGCCTGCACAACAAATGTGCTCTGGATCTTGGAGTAAATTTCATGCCTAACAGACTAAGCGTAAATAACACAGTTGCCGATCTTCCCTCTGAAGAAGATGCTGAATGCGAGTTCAAATCGAGCTTGGTCCATCCAAATGAATTGAAGAAAAAAATAAGTGCCGCAGCTTCAGGCTTTTGGAATGCAGGCGGAGGCATATTTGTAATAGGCGTTAATGAAGAAAATGGAGAGGCCGACAATGGCTTCCCGACTCAAATTGGACGGCAATCAACCGAAGATTGGATCGACCAAGCAATTGCCCGTACATCCCCGCCCGGCCAATATTCGATCAAGAAAATACTTGATGCTGATAGCCGGGGTAAAATCATTGAGGGCAACGCAGTGTTTTGTATTGGATTTGAAGAAAGTCCTAACGCACCGCACCAAGCATATGACGACAAATACTATATTCGCGCTGGCGCACACACTTCACCGGCTAGACATTTCTTGGTCGAGGCGTTGTGGACAAGACGCCAAAAACAATCACCAAGCCTTATTCATATTGTCCGTCATAAACCAGAAGATATGGAGGTTATCCAATTCGGTGTTATTTCTTCAAATGAAGAACCTGCATTTGATGTAACGATCGATCTAAATAAACTCCCGGAAATATGGAAAAATGCTAATAGTCCTTTCCCAATGCACATGAATACGCTCAGTGTACATAACCCATTGTTCGTCGATCTTTGCACTTGGACTATGGCAGATGATCGTGCAGGAAAAGATTTGGAAATCACTATCACCTACTTCGACAAAGTAGGCCATAAGTTTACATACAGTAAACCACTGATAGCAACAGAAGGCTTGAGTCCTTTCAGAATTGGGAGAGATTGGAGACGCTCATTGAACCAATCAATGGAAGAAGTCCAGAAATCTCTTTCCGACATTAGTCGTACATTGAAAAAGTGACTCACGCCTCGGGCAGATGCACCGCGGCGATTTTGAGGATGCCGTCGCGTTCGGCGAGGGTGTCGTTGAGTTCGTAGCTGGCCGCCTCGTCGAGTTTGAGGAGCATCAGGGCGGTCGCGCCGCTGCCGTCGGGGTTTTCGCGGCGGGAGATGGTCATGTCGGCGATGTTGACGCCGGCCTTGCCGAACTCCGTGCCGATGAGCCCGATCATGCCCGGCCGGTCGTCGTTCTGGATGATCGCCATGTGCCCGGCGGGGACCATGTCCATCTTGTACCCGTTGATTTCGACGACGCGGGGCTGCAGGTCGTCGTAGACCCGGCCGACGATGCGGCGGACTTTGTCGGCGACGTGGGCGGGTTGTTCTTCGACCGACGACTCGGGGCCGTGGATGGTGAGGGTGAGTTGGGTGGGAGCGGCTTTGGTGTGGTCGCGCTGGGTGATGGTGGTTTCGATGTGGCGTTGGTCGGCGACGCTGCCGACGTTGATGACGTTGAGCGGGGTGTCGAAGTGGCGTTGGAGGAGGCCGACGAGGACGGTGCGTTCGATGGTGCCGGCGGCGGGGCCGAGGTCGGTGCCGCAGATCTCGATGTCGAGCGCAGCGATGCCGCGGGTGACCATCGGGCTGATGAGCCGGGCCATGCGGTCGGCGAGATCGACATACGCGGCTTGCAACTCGGTGAGGTCGACGCGGACACCCCCGGCATTCACCGCCCCGCTGATGCCTTCGCCACGGAGGTACGCGAGACAGGCTTTAGCGGCGTCTACGGAGACGGCGGTTTGGGCTTCTTGGGTGCTGGCCCCGAGGTGCGGGGTCACGAGGATTTTGGGGTGGGTGCGTAGGGGCGATTCTTGCGGCGGGGGTTCGGGGGTGAAGACAACCAGCGCCGCCCCGCCGCACTTACCGCTGTCCAGCGCGGGGATGATCGACGCCTCATCAACCACCCCGCCGCGCGCCGCGTTGACGACGTAGGCCCCGTCCTTACATTTCTTAAAGGTCT
>CAYPCC010000010.1:2333-33922 GCA_964409095.1 uncultured Phycisphaera sp.
AGCGCCGCCCCGCCGCACTGGCCGGAGTCGCAGGCTTTGAGGACGGCGGCTTCGTCCACGATTCCGCCGCGGGCGGCGTTGACGACGAAGACGCCCTTGCGGCAGAGCGCGAAGGTTTCGTCGTTGAGCATGCCGGTGGTCTCGGGCGTCTTGGGCACATGGAACGACATGATGTCCACCCCCGGAAGCATGTCTTTGAAGTCCCGGAAGGTCTTGACGGTGTGGTTGCCGAGTTGGAGGTCGTCGTTGACGAACGGGTCGTAGCCCACGACGGTCATGCCGAAGGCCAGGGCACGCTCGGCGAAGGTGCGGCCGATGCGGCCGAGGCCCACGACGCCGACGGTCATGCCGTGGAGTTGTCGGCCGGCGTATTGGTTGCGGTCCCAGCCGCCCGAAGCCATCGTGCGGTATGCCGGGCCGACGTTGCGGAGCAGGGCCATCATCAGCGTGAAGGCGTGCTCGGCGGTGGTGATGGTCGAGGCCTCGGCGGTGTTGACGACGAGGATGCCCTTGTCGGTGGCGGCGGCGAGGTCGATGTTATCGACGCCGACGCCGGCGCGGGCGATGACCCGCAGGTCGCCGGGGTTGGCGAGCATGGCGGCGGTGACTTTGATGCCCGAGCGGACGGCCATGGCGTGGACCCCGCCGGCGGCGAGGAGCTTGCCGACTTCTTGATCGACGGCCTCTTGGCCCTTGTTTTTCTTGAGGTCCACGAGGTCGGGGCGATCGAGCAGCGTCGCGTCGGGCTGGCTGTTGATAAAGTCCAGGCCTTCTTGGGCGAGTTGGTCGGCGGCGAGAAGGGTGAAGCGTTGGGTCATGGTTGAAAACCTTTAACCGCAGATTTCGCAGATTACACAGATTCATTAAAACCAAATCAAACCGGTTTTGGTTTTCTATCTGCGTAATCTGCGAAATCTGCGGTTCCTGTCTTGGTGTTTGAATTCAGTCAATCGCGGCGGCGGCGGCGAAGGCTTTTTCGGCGACGGCGAGGGTGCGGGTGATACACGATTCGTCGTGTTGTGTCGAGACGAACCACGCCTCGAAGGCGGCGGGGGCGAGCATGACGCCTTCGTCGAGCATGGTGCCGAAGAAGGCGGCGTAGCGGTCGGTGCGGGTGGCGGTGGCGTCGGCGTAGTTGTGGACTTCTTCGCCATGAGCGTTCACGAAGAACGGACACAGCATCGAGCCGACGCGGGTCAGGTAGATCGGGCAGTTGGCTTTGGCGGCCGCCGCGCGGAGGCCGGCTTCGAGATTCGCTGAGATGGTTTCGAGCGTGGCGTAGGCGGCAAAGTCGTCGGCGGCGAGGGCGTCGAGCATCGCGGTGCCCGCGGCCATGGCCAACGGGTTGCCGCTGAGCGTGCCGGCCTGATACATCGGGCCGTCGGGCGCGACTTGCCGCATGACCGATTCCATGCCGCCGTAGGCCGCGCAAGGCAGGCCGCCGCCGACGACTTTGCCGAGGCAGACGAGATCGGGCGTCACGCCGTAGCGTTTTTGGGCGCCGCCGTAATCGACACGGAACCCGGTCATCACTTCGTCAAAGAGCAGGAAGATGCCAAACTCGTCGCAGAGGTCGCGGAGGCCTTGGAGGTAGCCTTCGGATGGCGGGACGCAGCCCATGTTGCCGGCGATGGGTTCGACGGCCATGGCGGCGATGTCGTCGCCGTGCTCAATCATCACACCCCGCACGGCGACCAAATCGTTGAACGGCACCAGCAGCGTGTGTTCGGTGACGGACTTGGGCACGCCGGGGCTGGACGGCACGCCCAGCGTGGTCGCGGCGCTGCCGGCACTGACGAGCAGCGAGTCGGTGTGGCCGTGGTAGCAGCCGGTGCACTTGATGATCTTGTTTTTGCCGCTGGCGGCGCGGGCCAGGCGGATCGCGGACATCGCCGCCTCGGTCCCCGAGTTCACAAAACGCACCACCTCCACGCCCGGCACGGCGTCCACGATCTTCTCGGCCAACACCGTCTCGGCCTCGGTGGGCATCCCGAAGCTGGTGCCTTTGAGCGCCGCTTTGGCGAGGGCGGAGGTCACTTCGTCGGGGGCGTGGCCGAGGATGAGCGGGCCGTAGGAGCAGACGTAGTCGACGTACTCGTTGCCATCGATGTCGGTGACGATGGCCCCCTTGCCCGACACGACGGTCACGGGTTCTCGGCCGACGGCCTTGTACGCCCGCACCGGCGAACTGACCCCGCCGGGCATGACTTTCCGGGCGCGGGCGTGGGCCGACGACGACTTGGCGTAGCGATCGGTCGAAGTCTGCGGGGGGGCGTCTGCACTCATGCCGGGAGTTTATCAGGCCACGCCGACGAAGATCGGGCAAAGTGCCACATCCGGGCGTCCGTTTGCTAGCGATAACCCCCAACCTTCAAGTGCCGCCCCCGATGTCGCCGAAGGTAGCTATCTCGAGACTCCCCGCCGTACCGAGTTTGTGCCATGCTCCAATCTGCCCTGACCCGCCCTTGCCGCCCCGCCTTGTGGTTCCTTGGGGTGCTGGCGTGCGCGTTGACCGCCTGTAACGCCGTCGGCCCCGCGGCGATCCGCGACGGCCGCATGGGCTACAACGAGGCGGTCCAGATCACCTCCGATCAGGAACTGCTGCTCAACATCGTCCGCCTCCGCTACCGCGACACCCCCACGATCCTTCAGATCGCCAGCATCAACACCCAACTCAACCTCGCTTCTTCTTTCACCGGCTCGACCAATCTCGTCCCGTCGAGAGCCGAAAGCTTCGGCCTCAGCGGCAACGCCAACTTCTACGAACGCCCCACCATCAGCTACCGCCCCGTCGTCGGCCAAGCCTTCATCGAACAGATGCTCGAACCCGTCCACGAAGACAAACTCACCCTCCTCTACAACGCCGGCTGGCCCGTTGATACCCTCTTCGGCCTCACCGTTCAGTCCATCAACGGCATCCAAAACGCCCCCGGCGCTTCCGGACCCACCCCCGAACTCGACCCCGACTTCCGACGCTTCCAACGCATCATCCACAACTTCCGCGCCCTCCAACGCGCCGGCCTGCTCACCGTCGGCCGCGACAACAACACCTCCCAACTCCGCATCGCCCCCGACGTCGGACTCCAGAACGAAATCGGATTCATCCAACGCACCCTCGGCATCGACCCCGACGCCCCCAGCTACACCATCGCCCAGGCCATCGACCCGGGTCTGGCCAAATCCGACACCATCGCCATCGTCCCCCGCTCACTGATGTCGGCCATGTTCTACCTCTCCCAGGGGGTCGAAGTCCCCAAAAAAGACATCGAAGACGGCCGGGTCTTCACCGCACAATACGCCGACGGCCGACCTGTCGATTGGCAACAAGAAACCAACCAACTCTTCCGCGTCCGCACCGGCTGGTTGGCCCCGTCCAACGCCTACGTCAGCATCCAATACCGCGACCGCTGGTTTTATATCAGCGACAACGACCTCTCCAGCAAGACGACATTTGCCTTGATCAGCCAGCTCTTCGCCATGCAGGCCGGCAGCATCCGCAACTCCGGCCCGGTGCTGACCTTACCCGTGGGCGGGGGCTGATTACGCTTCGTCACCCATCATTCTGCTTGCCTCGCGGATCGGCTATTGGCGAGCATCCCCGCTTAACCTATACCCATCGTGGCCAACGGACCCTATTTTGCCGCCTGCGGTGCTTTGGGTTACACTATTTAGCTTAACTCGGCGAGGTGATGTGCCCCGCCTAGACCCCCGTTTGGCCTTTTCATCGGCTCAACGAAGGGTGACCCGCCCCTTCCCCGAAAGAACCCCGACCCATGAGCATCACCGCCGAGCAAAAAGCCCAAGTCATTAAAAACTACCAACGCGCAGACAACGACTCGGGCAGCCCCGAAGTCCAAGTCGCCATCCTCACCCACCGCGTGCGTGAACTCACCGAGCACCTCAAACTTAACAAACACGACTACGCCGCCCAACGCGGCCTGCTCCAAATGGTCTCCACCCGCACCCGCCTGCTGAAATACTTGGCCCGCATCGACCGCCAGCGCTACCTCGACCTCATCCAGAAGCTGGGTCTGCGTAAATAATCAAAACTCACCCACACGCCTCGGCCCACCCGCCGCGGCGTGTTTTTTTTCTCGGGCGATCAACGGACGATCCCCCGACATTCTTTCGCCCCGCGACGCTCGGGCCCTTGAGGAACCTCAGAGCAAGAGAGCCCGTCATCCAACCGCCCTACCCCCCGCCCCCCGGGTAGCGTGTCCGTTCGATGCCCCGCTCTCCTGCTCTATCTGAATTTCCCGCCGCCCCTGCGTCACACCAACCGCGCGATCCGCGCAAGGAAATTCCATCATGGCACTCTCCGGTCAGACCCGCGTCGAACTCGAAATCGGCGGCCGCACCCTCTCCATCGAAACCGGCGTCATCGCCAAGCAGGCCGGCGGCTCGGTCATGGTGCAGTACGGCGAAACCGTCGTCCTGGGCACCGCCGTCCGCGCCAACCCCCGGCCGGGCCTCGACTTCTTCCCGCTCACCGTCGATTACCGCGAAAAACTCTCCGCCGCCGGCAAGTTCCCCGGCGGGTTCCGCAAGCGTGAAGGCGCCCCCAACCAAAAAGAAATCCTGACCATGCGGAACATCGACCGGCCCATCCGGCCGCTGTTCCCGCCCAACTACTTCGACGAAGTCCAGATCCAGTGTTGGGTTATGGCTGCCGACGGACAAAACGAACCCGATGTCCTCGCCGGGATCGCCGCCTCGGCCGCGCTGCACCTCTCCGATGCTCCTTTCCTCGGGCCCGTCGGCAACGTCCGCGTCGGCCGGGTCGACGGCGAGTTCGTCATCATGCCCACCGCCGCCCAAGACGCCTACTCCGACCTCGACATGGTCCTCTGCGGCCACGAAGACGGCCTGAACATGATCGAAGTCGGCGCTTTCGAGATCCCCGAAGACGACATGCTCAAAGCCCTCGAGTTCGGCTACGGCTATATCACCCAGATCGTGAACCTCATTAAAGAACTCCGCGAAAAAGCCGGCGGCAAACCAAAGAAAGTCGTCGAAGACACCATCCCCGCCGAGATCCGCGCCAAAGTAGCCGAGTTCGGCCCAACCCTCAAAGCCGCCAAGACCGCCGACGGCAGCAAGCTCGAACGCCAAGTCGCCGTGCGCGACGCCATCAAAACTTTTAAAACCGAAAACTTCCCCAAACCCGATAAGACCGCCGGCGTCGGCGAGTACAACGACTGGGACAACACCATCAAAGCCGCGGGCGTCGCCATCCACGACCTCGAAGAACAGATCACCAAGGAAATCATCCGCAGCGGTAGCCGTACCGACGGACGCGGGTTCGACGACCTCCGCGCCATCGAATGCCACACCGGCATCCTGCCCCGCGTCCACGGCTCTTCGTTGTTCCAACGCGGCGAAACCCAGGCCATCGTCACCGCCACCCTCGGCACTGGCAAGGACGAACAAAAAGTCGACGGCCTCGGCGAAGAGTACTCCGAAAAATTCTACCTGCACTACAACTTCCCGCCCTTCTCGGTCGGCGAAGCCAATCGAATCACCGGCCCCGGACGCCGCGAAATCGGCCACGGCAAGCTCGCCGAGAAAGCCCTGCTCCCCGTCCTCCCCGCCATCAAAGACTTCCCCTACACCGTCCGCCTCGTCAGCGATATCACCGAGTCCAACGGCTCGTCGTCTATGGCCTCGGCCTGCGGCGGCTGCCTCGCCCTGCTCGATGCGGGCGTGCCGATCAAGGCCCCCGTGGCCGGCATCTCCATCGGCCTCATCCAAGGCGACCCCGCCACCGGCATCGAAGACTGCTACCTCACCGATATCCAAGGCGAGGAAGACCACTTCGGCGACATGGACTTCAAAGTCACCGGCACACGCGAAGGCATCACCGCCATCCAGCTCGACCTTAAAATCCGCGGCCTGAACATGGACCAGATCGCCAAGACCTTCGAGCTCGCCAAGAAAAACCGCATCCAGATCATCGAGATGATCGAAGCCGAGGTCCCCGGCCCCAAAGAACTGTCGCCGCACGCCCCCCGCATGCTCTCGACCACGATCCACCCCGAAAAGATCGGCAAGCTCATCGGACCCGGCGGCAAGACCATCCGCGCCATCCAAGAGTACACCGGCGCGACGATCGAAGTCGAAGAAGACGGCACCGTCTACATCTCCGCCGTCGGCGGAGGCAAGGCCGAGAAAGCCCTCGAAGAAGTCGAAAAACTCTGCGCGGAAGTCAAAGAAGGTGCGCTCTACACCGGCACCGTCACCAGCGTCAAAGACTTCGGCGCGTTCATCGAAGTCATCCCCGGCCAAGACGGCCTCTGCCACATCTCCGAACTCAAAGACGGCTTCGTCGATAAAGTCAGCGACGTCGTCTCTGTCGGCGACAAGGTCCGCGTCAAAGTCATCCTCATCGACGAGCAGGGCCGAGTGAAACTCAGCCGACGCGCCGCGATGAAAGAAGAAGGCATCGAAGAAGAATCGGCCGAATAAACCGAAGTGTAAACACCAACGCCGGACTGCTCCACGAACTTAAACCAAGATGTCCGCCGCGAGGCGGGTTTTTTATGGTCCAACTCATCCCGCACCCCCGCCGCAAACCCTCGCCCGCCGCAGACCGATACAACGACCCGAGCTGCGGGAAACTATTTTCCATTTTACCCCCAAATCTTCTTGGGCTAGTCGGGCGAATTGGTACGATAAGAAAGAAGTGTTTATGGCTTTAAACGCTTCTCGGCCGCGGTTGATCTCGCCGCCAAAGGCCAAAGCGTCCGGCCGAGTTGAGGACGTAGTTGCTTTTCTTGGGGCAGATGGTCGTCACTTCTCATCAGTAACCGTCTGCATTTTTTGGTTTGCAAGAGAGTTGGGTGGGAACACGGCTGGCCGTGTTCCAAGTCGAAGTTTCTGGATTCCTTTCTGTATCGTCGTCGCGTGAATCCCGAAACTTGTTGAGCCCCACCGGGCATGTGTGCTCACTGAAGACGCGGCTGATCACCGCGTTGAGCCGAACAGACTTTATCGCCCATTTGGCTTGTGAACCCCTCCCTTCTGTCAGGAGTTGTTCATGTCTACGCAAGGTGCCGTTAAGTGGTTTGATCCGAAAAAAGGTTACGGTTTTATCAGCGGGCCCGAAGGCCAGGACGTCTTTGTCCACTATTCGCAGATCCAAGGCGACGGCTTCCGCTCGCTGAAAGACGGCGAAGTCGTCGAATACGAACTGATCGAAGGCGAAAAGGGCTTCCAAGCCAAGGCCGTGAACATGATCAACCACGACGCGATGGCCAAGGATTAGGCCCGGTCTCGTTCTTGAAAACCCTCTTGCCGACACGCCGGTTCGGGCGCGGCGTTATCCTTAGCCGATGGCTTGGACCACTCTGCTCTTGGGCTTGGCCCTCGGGGTCTTGCTGGCGATCCCCGCGGCGTGGGGCTGGTCGGTTCGTACCGAGCGTCGGGTGCGTCAACTCGAAACCCGCGCTCGCTCCGCCGAGCGTTTGGCCGAGCTGGGCACGATGACCGGCGGGCTGGCCCACGAAATCAAAAACCCGCTCTCGACCATCGGGCTCAACATCCAACTGATCGAGGAAGACCTCGCCGACTTGGCGGATGTCCTGCCCCCGCCCCTCGAACCCGCGGCCGACGAAACGCTGCCCCAGCGCCGCGGCGACCCGCCCCGTGAACGCCTCGCCCGCATCCAAAAACGCACCCAAGGCCTCCACCGCGAAACCGGTCGTCTACGCGATATCCTCGAAGACTTCCTCCGCTTCGCCGGCCGCATCGAACTCGACCGTCAGCCGGTGGACGTCAACGCGATCTGCGATGAACTCGTCGATTTCTTTCAACCCCAAGCCGACGAAGCCCGCGTCAATCTTCGCTGCGACCTGCACGCCCGGCCCGCCTCGGTGTCCGCCGATGCGGGCCTGCTCAAACAGGCGCTACTGAATCTTTTGATCAACGCCTGCCAAGCGATGACCGACGCCCGCGACAAGCATCTGCCCGCCGGGGGCAACAACGAGTTGATCCTGCGGACCGCGAACATCAAGACCAAGGGCCGCGCAGAACTCGCGGTTCACGTCACCGACACCGGGCCGGGCATTCCCGCCGAAGCCATCGAAAAAATCTTTCGGCCCTACTATTCATCCAAACGCGGCGGCACCGGATTGGGCTTGCCCACCACCCGCCGCCTCGTCGAAGAGCACGGCGGCAGCCTCACCGTCCATTCTGAACTCGGACGCGGCACGGACTTTGTCATCACGCTCCCCGCCCTTCCCGCCTAACGGCCGATCGCAGATCGCTCGTCTCTCACACAAAAAATCGGATTTGGCGTTTGGTCTTTGCTTCGTGCGCGGATTCCTCGACCTCGTTGATCATGAGGTACACCGCGGCGTTGCTGAACAACATGTCGGCCGAGGGCAGGAGGAATCGGCACTGACACTGCCCACACTTGGCGGGCTTGCCGCCCGCCCCCAGCGGCGCAACGAGTTCTTGATGGCAGTCCGGGCACTCGGCGAGGCCCAACATCTGCCGACGGTCTGGTTCTGACATCGGAGGACACCCTGTTTCAAGAAATTGAGGAACAGGGCTATGAACCGATTCAGCGGGCCGGTAAGCAAGCCTCAGCGCGACGGAAACATCACTCGCTCGGCGTAGGTTGCGGTTTGTAGGGGCTGGTCGTTCGGGGGAAGCAGACAGTCGAACTTGGCTGGGGGTTACTTTCGCGCTTCGGCGACGGCGGCGACGTATTGCTGGGCGAGTTGGGTCAGGCCGGCCCAGTCCTTTTTCTCGATGAGGTCTTTGCGGACCAGCGACGAGCCGACGCCGACGCAGCGGGCGCCGGCGGCGAACCAGTCGGGGATGGTTTCGAGGCTGACGCCGCCGGTGGGCGTGAGCTTGAGGTGGGGCATGGGGGCGAGGATGTCTTTGAAGAACCCCGGGCCGTTGTGGTTGGCGGGGAAGACCTTGACCACGTCGCTGCCGGCCTCGAAGGCGAGAAGCACTTCGGTCGGCGTGAACGCGCCGCAGAAGCAGGGCTTGCCGTGCTTGTGGGCCTCGTCGATAATTTCTGGTTTAAAAATCGGACTCACGACAAACTGGGCCCCGGCCTCGATGGCCTGGTTGGCGATGTCGCGGTTGAGCACCGACCCCACGCCGACGAGCATCTGGCCGCCGAGTTTCGTGTGGGCGGCGGCGATGGCGTCGATCGCACCGGGCGTGGTCATCGTGATCTCGGCCACGGTCACGCCGCCGTCGGCCAAGGCTTGGCAGGTCTCGAGTAAACCCGACGCGGCATTGGCGCGGATGATGGCGACGAGGCCGACGGTTTCGATCTGCTTGACGATTTCTTGGCGGGTGGGGGTATTCGACATAGGCACATCGTACTTCCTCGCTACCCCAAAGGCCTTGCACGATCCGGTCGGAGACTGAGCAAAACCGGACAAAAAAAGCCTGCGGCTGATCGCCGCAGGCTTCAATGTGTGGTGACTTGGGAGGCTAGCCTCAAGCCAGCCTCGGCTTAGCGTTTGATCTCAAAGATCGACTGGGTCCGCAGCACGGTGCCGTTGTTGGGGACGAGGTGGTAGGACTGGACGTGGTATTCGCGTTTGTATTTCTGGGCGTCGAGGACCGAGAGGTGGGTGCCGTGCTCGGTATCCCAGCGGTGGCTGAGTGAGCCGGTTTCGCGGGCGAAGACTTCCATTTCGCGGAGGGTGGCTTGGTAGAGGTTGTCGGTGAGCGACTCGGTTTGGATGGTGGTGAAGTAGCCGAAGCGGCCCTCAGCCTCCATTTCGTAGTCTTTTTCGCCGAGGCATGGCAGGGCGTGGACCAGGCCGGTCTCGGGCAGGTGATCGCCCGAATCGATGACGGTTTCGGTCATTTGCTGATGATCCACCGAAAAACGCACGACGTGTCCGCCTGGGGTCAACCAAGACTCGATTTCGTACTCGCCGTGGCGATCGGTCCGTCGGGCTTGGAGGTCAAACAGCTCGGGGTGGAGCGGGCGGCGGTACAACATCATCCGGAAGGTAGGGTTATTTAACGATTTATGGCTGACGCTCATATATTCCTCGTCGCCCGTGGGGGGCGTGTGTGGTGGGTGTCGATCAGGTTGTCGAACGGTTCCCCTGTCCCAGCGTCCTGCCGGGGTAGTAGACCGAATTATAGCGTTCACATCTCCAATGGGAACCCCTAATTTGTCATTTTGTCAGGCCGTGCCGCAGATTTATTGGAGTTATCGGACGATTGGGCCGACTTTCGGGGTTGCAGGGGTTGGGCGGGCCCGGCCGATAATGCATGGGTTCATACTTTGTTACGCCGGGTTATCCCGCGAGGTTCGCTTCTGCCATGCCCTGGAACTACCCCCTGCTCGACCGCATCGCTGCGGGACATGACCGCGGGCTGATCGACCATCCCTCGGTTGAGCGGGCCATGGGCGTGGCGTGGGACACGGCCGACCCGGCCGGGCGACGCAAGATCATCGCCACCCTCCTCCAACGCCGCCGGCCTGAAGGCCTGGTCGTGCTGATCCAACGGCTGCACGAGCTCGACCCCGGCTCGCGGACCGAGTTGGCCCAGCGCATCGACCAGCTCCAGAAACCGCTGCGTTTGGTGCTGTCGGGAAAATCCGCCGCCCAAACGACCGAAGCGCAGCTCAACGCCCTGATCCTCATCGAGGCCGCCGCGGCGGGGAGTCTGACGTATCTCGTGACCGAAAAGCTGCGGTCGCCGATTGAAGCGGTTTGTCAAAGGGCCGAGGACTGTCTTCTGGGTATGGCGGGACGTGTTCAGCAGATGCAAGCCGTGGACGGCCAACGGCTGACCGACGCGGTCAACGACGCGGTGGTCCGCTACGCGCGCCACCGTCGGCCGACCGCGCTTCGAGCGTGGCTGGCACTGGCCCCGCGGGGATTGGTCACGGGCGGGCGGGCCCTCGCCGCGTTGCAGGACGCCGATCACCCGGCCGTCGGGCCGATGCGTGTACTGCTCCAAGCCGCGGAGCATGTCCATGACCGGGCGGGCTTGGTGGCGGCACTGGCGATCCCGACGCTGACGCTCGCTGCGGTCGCGGGGCTTCGCCGGTGTGTGGAAGAAGGGACGTGGGGCGAGGCGATCGCGGGGCGGGAACATTTGCTGGATTGGTCGGCGGTACGTCGGGGGCTGGCCCGCGCCGGAGAACCGCAAAACCTGTTGCCGACCGCGTGGGAGCACCAGCCCGAGGCGGCGGTCGCGGCGTTGCCCGCGTGGATCGCCGCCCTACCGATGTCGCCGTTGGACCAAGCGGTAAGACTCCAGGCCCTCGCGGTCGAGGCCGCCCCGCTGCCCGCTCGTTTCGCGGCGATGCGGCGGCTGATGACGTTGGCCCATCAAGCGGTGGCCGATCCGAGCCGATCGGCCGACCCGCGACTGCTCGGCGTCGTGCAACAAACCCTGCGGTCCCGGGCCGACGACCCCCACCGGCGTCTCGCCCGGCTCGCCGCCGCGTGGCTGCTCAGCCAAACCGTTGACCTGGGCCAAAACGACGCGACCCTCGCTACCCTCAGCCGATCACGCCACCCCAGCGTCAAAATCCTCGCCAGCCGTCGTCTGAGCGCCACCGCGTTTGATCGGCTCTGGCTAAACTGGCCCAAGCTCAGCGACGCCGCCCGGCTCCACGCCGCCCGCACCGCTCTCAAACTCGACCCGCTGGCCCCCCAACGCTTAGAGCACCAACTCCGCCGCGGCGGCCGCTCCCGGACACAAGCGATGGAAATCGTCACCTGCGTTCCCGCGGTTTCGCCCACCGTCAAGTTTGGCGGAGGTGCTGCGTGAAGCTGCCCCCGCTTTTCGACACGCTCGTGATCTCGCTGTTCGATGGCCTCTCGGCCGACGGCAGGCTGTTCAAAGGCGACCCCAGCCAAGTCGGCCTGGAGGCGATCAAGAACGGAAGCAACCTCCACGTCGAAGATTTGATGGTGATCTTCGGCGTCATCCTCGTCTTGCTCAGCGGCATCTCGCTCATCGGCTGGCTGCGTCAACAACGGATCCGTCCCCACCGGCTGGTCCTGTTCAACCGCGTAGCCCGCGAGGCGGGGCTCAACTGGGGCGACCGCAAGCTGCTCTGGCGGATCGGCCAACGGGTTGGTTTGCCCACGCCGTTGACACTCATGTTGTGTCCGGGCACGCTGGGACGTTGCGCCCGGGATTACGCCCACCAGCACAGCAAACGCCGGGCGACGCACGACCTAGCTCGGGCAGCGTCCATCCGTCGCCACCTTTTCGGGCCGGTGGCGAAATAAATTCCTCGACGACTTGTGCGGTAAACGACGCTCCCACAGTTATTTACCTCGCACGCCGCCAAGCCGTGGCTAAAGTTCTGACAAACACCCGATGGTCCGGACTAATGGGCAACCCTTACAATCCAAATATGATCGTGGAAGTTGAAGCCAAACTGCGTCTGAGTGACCCGCCTGCTTTGCACGCCAAACTTGCGGCATTGGACGCGGTGCGGGACCGCGATGTGCTGGAAACCAACACTTATTTCGATCTGCCCGATGGCGGTCTTAAAAGCTCGGACCAGGGGCTTCGGGTCCGGGTCGAGGTCGATCAAGCCACCGGCAAGGCCGAGTCGATCCTGACGCACAAAGGCCCCCGCGCCCACGGCCGACTCAAAAGCCGATCCGAAACCGAACTCGGCGTCAGCGACGCCCGCGCCGCGGGCCAAATGCTCTCGGCCCTGGGCTACCAACCCGTGCTCACCTTCGAGAAACTGCGGACCCGCTATCTGCTCGACGGCTGCCGTGTCGAAATCGACACCCTGCCTTACTTGGGCACCTACGTTGAGATCGAGGGCAACACCGACGACGACGTCGTTGGCGTGCAAGCCAAGCTGGGGCTGGGTGACAAGCCGTTGATCCGCGCGAGCTATATCGCCATGTTGGTAACGTATCTGAGCGAGCACCGCCTGCCGCGCACCATCGTTCGGCTGTCCGACGATCCGAGGATTCAGCCCGCCGCCGTCCACGTCTGACCTGCGGCGACGCAACGCCTCAAAACTAACTGCCGTGAAGAATCGTGTCGTAGTACGCCCGGTGGAGTTGTTTCGTAATGGGGCCGGGCTGGCCGTCGGCGATGACGTGCTGGGCGAACGACGTGATCGCGTTGACCTGAGTCGTGCTGCAGACGAAGACTTCGTCGGCGGCGAGCATCTGGTCGCGGGTAAAGGGTTGGTCGTCGTGGGCCGGGATGCCGCGTTGACGGGCGAGTCGAAGCAAGGTGTCGCGGGTGATGCCGCCCAACACCCAGCCGTCGTCGGGGTGGGTGAAAAGTTCGCCACGTTGGACGATGAAGACGTTGGTCGAAGCGCCCTCGGTGATGTGTTTTGCTTGGCTGCCAGGCTTGGCCCGCTCGAAAATCGCTTCGACCGCCCCAACCCGGACCGCCGCGGTCTTCGCCATCGACGCGGGTAGCAGCATCAGCGACTTGATCCAGCACTTAGTCCACCGGCAATCCTCCACGAGGTGGCCCGGCCCGCTCTGCAAGGCAGCGGAAGGATTGATCGGCTTCGTCGGGTATGCGATCAGCGTGATCGTCGGCTCCACCCTGTCGGCGGCGGGCATCACGAAGTCACGCGTCGCCGGGCCGCGGGTGACTTGCCAGTAAACCTTGGCGTCGGGGAGTTGATTGCGCTGAAGCAACTCAAACGAAAGCTCGGCGAACGGCTCGGCCGACACCCCCTCCAACCCGATCCCCGCCATACTCCGAGCAAAACGCTGCACATGGGCGTCCATCGCAAACGCCTGGCCGCGGTCAAACCGCACGACTTCATACACCCCGTCGGCAAACAACACCCCACGATCCTGCACCGCGAAACGGGCGTCGGCTTCGCCGATGAACCGGCCGTGATGGTAGACGATGGGGGCTTGCATGGGGGAATATTGAACCGCGGAGGACGCGGAGTAAGGCAAGGCTGAACTTAAGACTTACGGGTCCCCACAAAACGCTTGATCCCGTCTCGCATATGTTCAACGTGAAAGTTTAGCAGCAAGCCAACCTCACACCCCGCCAATTTAAGATACGAAAGGATCTGGGCTTCATGGATAGGCAAAACTTTTTCCACACATTTGAGTTCAACAATGACCCGATCTTCGACGATCAGGTCTAACCGATACCCGCAATCAATTTGAACGCCGTCGTACCAAACCGGTAAAGATTTCTGCCGCTCAACTCTCATTCCCGTCTTTCGGATTTCGTGAAAAAGAGCCGCCTCGTAAGCCGATTCCAATAGGCCAGGGCCCCAAGTCGAATGAACCCGCATCGCCCCGGCGATAATCTTCCCCGTCATTTCAAATTCTGGTCTTTCCAAAATCCAACTCCGCGTTCCTCCGCGTCCTCAGCGGTTCAATCTTCTTGGAGCGACAACACCCGAGCCCCCTGTGCGGGCTTGGTGATGAACGCGCTGGGCTCGATGCCCGTGGCCGCTTGGTAGTCGGCGACCAGCTTTGTTTGGATCGACTCGGCCGCGGCGGATTCGCAGAGGGTGACGGTGCAGCCGCCGAAGCCGCCGCCGGTCATGCGGCTGCCGATGACGCCCGCATCCGGCACCAGCGCCGCGGCGAGTTCGACGAGCTTGTCCAACTCCGGCGTGCTGACCCCGAAGTCGTCGCGCAGCGAGTCGTGACTCGCAAACATGAGTGAACCCACCTGCGGCCAATCGCCGGCCGCCATCGCGTCGGCGCAGTCCAGCGTCCGCTGGATCTCACCAACCACATGTCGGCCGCGTTTGAAATCGGTGTCGCCCAAGGTCGCCCGGATCATTTCGAGGTCGGCGAGTGTGATGTTCCGCCAACTGCCCTCACCCACCAGCGACTTGGCCCGCTCGCAGGAGGCGCGACGCTGGTTGTATTCGTCGCCGAGCTGGTGCGGGTGGTTGGTGTTGATGATGAGCACCGCCAACCGCTCGGCGTCCAACGGCACCTCGCGGGTCGAGTAATCGACGCAGTCGATCAGGAGCGCTTTGCCGGCCTGGCCCATCGCGGAGATGAACTGGTCCATGATGCCGCACTTGGTCCCGCCGTAGCGGTGCTCGGCCATCTGGCAGAGGAGCGCTTTGTTGACCGGGCCAAACTCGATCCCGGCGAGCGCTTCGAGGAACGTCGCGGTGGCGACTTCGATGGCGGCCGACGACGACAGCCCCCCGCCGGGCGGGACGTTGGAATCGAGCATGAGCTCGAAACCGGTGGGCGTGTAGCTGAACGCCGCGACGCCGCGGAGGTAGCGCGACCAGCTGGGATCCCCCAGCCCGATGGGCGCTTCGTCGATGTCGAACACCGCCTCGCCCGGCATTGCCGTGGATCGCATCTTGGCCAGCGAATCCTTCCGGGGGCGGCCGACGACGATGGCTTGGCGTTCGATGGCCATGGGCAGGACGTAGCCGTCGCAGTAGTCGATGTGTTCGCCGATGAGGTTGACGCGGCCCGGGGCGACGGCGGCATGGGTCGGCGGATGGCCGTAGGCGGCCTGGAACATTTGGACGGTATGGGCGAGTTGGTCTTTCACGGGCGAGATGATAACGCCAAGTTGTTGCGACCGGGCGGCGCGGGGGGTACACTCCCGCTCCGCAAATGGGCTGAATTTTATGCGTTTCACGTTGATCGACAAGGTTTTAGAGCAGGACGACGACCGCATCGTGGCGATCAAGAACGTCACGTCGGCCGAGGAATATCTGGGCGACCACTTCCCGGGCTTCCCCGTGCTGCCGGGCGTCATGATGCTTGAGACGCTGGTGCAAGCGGCCCGGACGCTGATGCGTTCGGTCGACGGCCCGCCTACGGCCGGCCACCTGGTCATTGCCGAGGTCCGCAACCTCCGGTACGCCGCGATGGTCCGGCCCGGCCAAGCGCTCAAAGTCGAAGTCACCCTCCGCAAACGCGACGACGACGGCGGCCTCGAGTTCCAGGGCCTTGGCAGCGTCGACGACGAGGTCGCGGTCCAAGGCCGATTCCGCCTGGTCACGCAAACGCCGCCCGCCGCCGATGCCTGAACCCGCATGAATTTGCCGTTAAACTAACGTCAGAGCGGTCAAGGATTGACCCACACCCCACCCCGACGGCCAACCCGGCCCCCCACGAAAGAACGAAGGCGATGACCTACGACGAAGTTTACGACAAAGTGCAATCGGTTCTCGAAGACGCCCTGGGCGTCGATGAAGATGAAGTCAGCAAAGACGCGACCCTTGTCGGCGACCTCGGGGCCGAGTCCATCGACTTTCTCGATATCGTCTTCCGCCTCGAAAAAGAATTCGATCTCAAAATCGAACAGTCCGAGCTTTTCCCCGAAAACGTCCTGACCGATCCGACCTACGTCGTCGATGGCAAAGTCACCGACGAAGGTATGGCCACGCTCCGCGAACGCTTGCCCCACGCTAACCTCGACGCCTTCGATAGCAACCGCGACGTGGAAGAGTTCTCCAACGTGTTCACCGTCGATGCGGTGGTGAAGTTTGTGCAGAACAAGCTGGAAGGCTGAAGCTGGATTTGGGAGTTGGGGATAGGGATTCGGGAACTCAACCCAATTCAATCGCTGTTCACCCAACGGTTTACCCTTTGCTCCCCCGCTCTTGTTTCCCTAATCCCCAAAACCAATCCCATGCGCTGGACCTGGCTCGACCTCATCCTCGAACTCGAACGCGAGACCCGCTGCGTGGCGATCCGCAACATTAGCTGGGCGGAGGATGTCCTGCATGACCACTTTGACCATGACCATGAAGCCGGGCTCAAGCCCGACCCGGTCATGCCCCATTCGTTGGTGATCGAAGGCATGGCCCAGTGTGCTGGCATCCTTGTGGGCCACGCCTACGACTTCCGCGAAAAAGTCATCCTCGCCAAGATCGGCAAAGCCACCTTCACCGGCCTCGCCGCCCGCCCGGGCTTCACCCTCCGCCACACCGCCACCCTCGACCGACTCGACGCCACCGGCGCCTCGACCACCGGCCTCGTCGAACTCCTCGACCCCACCACCGGCAACGCCCAGCCCTACGCCACCATCGACCTGATGTTCAGCCACATCGACCAAAACCGCAAAGGCCTCGCCTTCCCCGAGCACAACTTTGTGTTTACCCAGGATTTTGCCGACCTGCTCGACCGCTCGGGCTTCCCGATGAAAAATCCGCCCGCCCCCGTCGCCCATCAAACCCGACCCGCCTAGACCCTAGGGCGATTTGCTGATTTTTGCTTCCGGATTACCCCTCTACGACTTTTCCCGTAGTCCGGTGCCATACACTTGGCAGTTTCATTTCTCGAAACTTCCGAAGAATACATTTCCATGGGTATTAGCCGTGTCCACCGCCTCATCCGCTTGATCACCCTCTTACAGAGCCACTTGGCTCGGTCGGCGGACGAGTTAACGCTGGAACTCGGCGTCAGCCGACGCACGTTGTTCCGCGACTTGAAATTGCTTGAAGCCGCGGGCGTGCCGTACTACCACGAGCGGGGCAAGGGCTACCGGATTCGGCAGAGCTTTTTCCTGCCGCCGATCAACCTGACCGTCGCCGAGACGATGGGGCTGATGATCCTCGCCAAGTCCGCCGAGGCGGACCGCACCCGCCCGCTCGCCCCCGCCGCGCTCTCGGCGATCTACAAACTCATCGCCATCGTCCCCGAAGGCATCCGCGAAGCCTGCGGCGACCTCCTCGAAAACATCACCGTCAGCCCCGGCCAATCGGTCGATGGCCACGGCGAATCCCGCGTCTACCACGACCTCCAACGCGGCATCGACCAGCAACTCGCCTGCGACATCGTCTACCAGTCGCCGGTGGACGACGAGCCGTTGGCTTGTCGGCTGATGCCGTTGGCGATGCACCTGGCCAACAACGCTTGGTACGTGCTGGGCAAAACCAACCACCCGCCCCACGGCCAAGGTGTCCGCGTCTTCAAACTCGTCCGCTTCGAGACCGTCACGCTCACCGACCAAGCGTTCAAACGACCCGCACACTTCAAAATCTCCGACAAGCTCGGTCTCGCCTGGCGGCTCAACCCCGAAGGCCACGAACACGACGTCGAAATCGAATTTACCGCCATGGTCGCCACCAATGTCGCCGAGGTCCGCTGGCATCCGACCCAGAAAACCAAAACGCTGGCCGACGGCCGCTGCCGGGTCACGTTCCGGGTCGATGGGCTCAAAGAAATCGCGTGGTGGATTTGTGGCTACGCCGATCAAGCCAAAGTGATCCGCCCCACGGCCCTGCGGACCCGCGTCGCGGAGATGCATCAGCGGGCCGCCGAACTCAATGCCAAGTGAGAATAGATCAATATCAACGTTTTTGAATCTTCGATCTGTTTTGATTCAACAGTCTGCCTAATATCTACATATAAAAAAGGGCTTTAGATCTGACTGCTCATCTCCGCCTTCCCGATTCGATTTTCCGCCGTGCGTCTTCCGGCCCGACATTTTGAACACGCCCGCCGTGCCCAGCCTTTCCCCGTATGTGGGGGGATGGCGGATCGGCTGGATTCAGACGAACCGGACCCCCCGCTGAATCTGCCTGCCGCCTCCCCCTGCCTTTTGTATTTGCCCGGATGTTTCAAACTCGGCTTGCTTATGCCGTTGCTGGCTTAGCGTTCTTCTAACCGCCGGATCGCGGCGGGGACCGCGTGGGCCAGTTCCATGGCAAGTAATCCGCGTCGGCCGTTTGCCGCGGCCCAGTGGTCGGCCGCGTCGCCGTGGAGGTAAGTCGCCAAGCACGCCGCGTCGAACGCCCCGGCCCCCTGTGCGATCAGCCCCGCGATCAACCCGGTCAACACGTCGCCGGTCCCCGCGGTCGCCAAAGCCGGGTTTCCCGTGGTGTTGCGGTAGGCTCGTTGTCCGTCGGAGATGATCGTGTGTTGGCCTTTGAGGACCACCACCGCACCGGACGCACGGGCCAAGGCCGCGGCGGCAACGGGACGCTGCGCGGGATCGGTCGGATCACCCGCGATCCCCCAAGCCGCCGCTAGCCGCCGAAACTCGCCGGGGTGCGGCGTCAAGACCCACGGCCCGCCCCCCTTCCGCTCGCAACGGCCCTGCTTCGCCAACGCGTTGAGCCCGTCCGCATCCACCACCAGCGGGTTGGGCCAATCCAAAAAACCGCGGACCATCGTTTCTAATCCGCTTTCCCCGCCCAGCCCCGGCCCGATCGCCAGCACCGTCCGCCCGTCCCCCCGCATCCCGCCCAATTCCTTCAGCCCCGTCCCCGTCGCGCCCGGCTGAATCGCCAAGACCGACGACAATACTTGCAGCGGGCCCGCCACCTTCACCAAACCCGCCCCGCTCCGCAGCGCTGCCGTGGCCGCAAGGGCCGGGGCACCGGGCATGCGTAAGCTACCGCCGACAATGGCGACCGTGCCGAAGGTGCCTTTATGCCCATCGTCGGGACGCGGAGGCAGCAGGGGAAGTGTTTCGATCCAGTGAAGTCCCAAACTCATTAATCACCCCCCACCATTCAAAGCCGAGGGATGGCCATCCCTCGGCTTTGCCGTGCGCGCTCGCGTCACCATCCGCTCGATCTGACACGCCGCGTAGGCTGCGCCGAAGCCGTTGTCGATGTTCACCACCGTGACCCCGGATGCACACGAATTGAGCATCCCGAGCAACGCCGAAAGCCCGCCGAAGCTCGCCCCGTACCCCACGCTCGTCGGCACCGCGATCACCGGCGCATCGCCCAAGCCCCCCACCACGCTCGGCAACGCCCCCTCCATCCCCGCCACCACGATCACACAATTCCCGCTCCGCAGTTCGTCCACCCGATTCAGCACCCGGTGCACCCCCGCCACCCCCACATCGTTGATCTCCCGCACCGCAAAGCCTAACGCCCGGCAGGTCATCGCCGCTTCCTCGGCGACTTTCATGTCACTCGTCCCCGCCGTGACAATCGGAATCCCCTCCCCGGAAGACTTTAACTCCCCGGGGCTGGTTCCCTGGCTCTTGGGCGTACCGATGATGACGCTGCCGCTGCGCTCGCCGACTTCGAGTGGGTGCGATCCGGCAAACGCTTCCCGCATCGCGGCGATCTGTTCCGCATCGCATCGCGTGGCCAACACGCAGGGCTGACCTTGATCGAGCAGTTCCTGGGCGATAGCAACGACTTCGCGGGGCAGTTTGCCCGCGGCGTAAATCACCTCGCCGTGGCCGCAGCGGGCGGCACGGCCATGGTCCACCGTGGCAAATGGCGCAGAATCCAAAGGAGGCGAGAAAGATTCCGGGGGCGGGGCAGATTCCGGGGGCGGGGCAGATTCCGGGGGGGATGTATTTTCGGGAGTTGGTGTCATGGTGGTGTCACCCTCGCGTCGGGGGTTTGTTCGATAGTAGTAAAGCCTCAACGAGGCAGCCGAGCCCCTTCCGGCAGGCATCGATCCTTGTGGGTCGCGTTGGAACACCTCCGAGGATGTTCCGAACGACCCGCAAGGTTTTTTATGGGATGGATTTACTCTTCGTCAGCGTACACGGTCTCGATCACTTCGATTTCCAGATTCCCCAGCAACGGCAATAGCGCCGCTATATCATTGCCGATAATGCCATCGTTCATATCGGACACAGACAACGCGATATGCGTCGCGTCGAAGCGGACGCCGTTGGGAAGTGTGGCGTCGAAATCGACCCAACGACCTTGCCCCAGCCCTTCACCATCTTCATCGATCCACGCCTGCGTCCACATGTGGTAGCCGAAAATCCCTTCGTGGCCCGCAAACTGGTCGGCATACACCAACCCGCTGACGCACCGCGAAGGAATGCCCCCTGCTCGCATCAACGCCGCGAGGTACACCGCGTGTTCGGTGCAGTCGCCCTGCCGGGTACGAGCCACGTCGCTGGCGGTGGCAAAGCCCACCGACAGGTCTTTGGTTTTGACGGTGAGGTGCACGAAGGTACGCAAACGCGAGGCGATCTCCCTTGCAGTAGGATCCGATTCGCTCATGGCCATCACCGCGGTGGAGTAAGCGTTTTGAATGTTCGGGTCTTCGTGGTTTAGAACCGAGGACGCACGAAGATACGGCTCGGTATCGATCCACTTCCCCGGAGATTCGATCAGCCCCACCGCGACCTGTCCATTCAAGGACGTTTCCTGCACGCCGACTTGGGGAATCGGAGGGACGGCGCGGCCGTCCTTAGTTTTCAAACGATAAACCGCACCGGCCAGCGTCCGCGGGTTCTCGATCTTTCGGCTCGGCACAACAAACGTCTGGGCCATCATCTCGGCGGGGGTCAACTCCGACAACGCCAACGCCTGGTCGGCCTGCAACACCGTCAACTCCATGCCCGGCATCAGCGCGATCGTGGACTTGATCGACTTACCCTCATCATCGACGTATTCCCGCAGCGTCACGCCGGGCATGACCGAGACGGTGGCGTCCCAGGCGATGGCGGGGACGACCTTGCCGTAGACCTCGACGTCTTCCCGGCCACGCACCTGCATGGTCATCTCCATCGGCGTGAGGCCCGAACTGACGTCGACCGTGCGGGTGTGAATCGTTTCCGCGCCGGCGGCGAGTTGCTGCTGGATGTACCGGCCCATCGCGGCGGGCGTCATCCAGTCGCCTTCGATCGGCGGCTTCATCTGCGTGGTCATCCGCCCGGCCTGGCCGGTGGTGACTTTCAGGGACTTGTCGCCAAATTCGACTTCGGTGACCATCGGCCTCCCGCCCATCGTCACGGTCGAGCTTGCCGAGATCGGCTGGCCCTCGGCCGACTCGACAAACGCCGAGGCTACCTCGATCTCGATCCGCGTGCCGGCCCGAGCCATGACGATCTTGACGGTCTGCCCGGAGGTGATGTCGCCGTTGTCGGCGGCCCGTTCGGTGGTGTGCATGTAGCCGATGCGGTCGTCGCCGTTGAGCAAGACGAACCAGTCCTCTTCGATGCTGGCCTCGGCCAACAGCGGACGGGGCATCAGCAAACACAGCAGCAGGCTAAAGAGGGCGAAGTGTTTCATGGGTTTATGTTAGTCGAGCGGATTAGCGGGTCGGCGGACGCGGGTTGATCCAGGGGATACGCGATCCGCTGCCGCAGCGTTTCGAGTTTTTCCGACGGGTAAAGCAAAAACGACCAATCGCGCTGGCCGGCGATCTCGGCGTTGGCGACGCCCGTCTTGGCTCGCTCGACGGCGAGGGTTGCCTTGGCGATCGCCTCGGGGTGCTGCGCCGCGAGGTCGCGGTTGATCTGGTGAATCCGCTCATACGCTGCACGACGGCGTTGCTTGTCCCGATCATCGTGCATGTGCGCAAGCAACCCACGTTTCTCACGGGCGAGGGGCGTGGTCAGCTCAAACTCACGCTCGAGGTTGTACGGGAGGTGGTGCGCTCGCCAGACGGCCCGCTCCACGTCGGCGGGCGAGTTCACCGGCACCCCCGGAAAGTCCAGATGCACGTCGGCCGTGGCGAGCGCCATCGGGGCGAGGGTTTGGCCTTGCCAGTTGTGCCACCACTGCTCGGTGATGCGGTCGTAGTTCCAGCCGCCGGTGCCGTGGATGAAGAGGCTGCAGCGGTCGGGTCGGCGGAGCAGCGCGGTCATCAGCAACGCCCGCGGAGCCAAGGTCGCCTCGTCGCCCAACGGCTCGCCGTCTTCGGCCACAAATATCGGCGACGAATCAGCCATATCGACGTACACCCGCTGCCGAGGCTTCATCCAACGCAGCGACCACAACGGCACCTCCACCCGGTCCGGCTCGACGCTCATCCGCGTCATCCCCGCCCCCGGAAATAGTGCCACCGCTTGGTTGTAGAGCTTCGCGCACCGGGGGGCGTCGCCTCGCAGTTGCTCCACGATCTCGATCTCGTCAGCGAGCATCGTGGTGGCAAACGTCGGCGGCGCGGCGGCCGCAAAACTCGGCAGCAGGCGACGCACCGCTTGATCCATCTGGGCGGCGAGGGTGGGCTGCGCATCGGTACCCTCGAACGCATCGTGCACCGCGTCACGGTTAAGGTCGACGCCAGCGGGGAACGAAGCCAAGCGGGAAGCGATCTCGCCCACCGCGATAGCGGGCTGCATCCCGACGGGGATGTCGGCGTACACGCGGCCAATCGGATATCGCTGCGTGGACAAGCGATCCCGATCCTCCGCATCCCGCCGCGGCAGCGTGAGGGTCAGAGGGTCGTAAACGTCCTGGTCCACCACGACGTTACAAAACGCCGGGGCGTCGGGCATGGCCCGCGACGATACCGCCTCGGCGGCAAGGTACTTCGCCACGATGCCCGGATGAAATAGCGAGAGCTGGTGCCCGGTCCAGATCGGCCGCTGGGCCGTGGGCGTCGGCCACTGATGGATCGGGGGTCGGAGGTGAATCTGCATGAAGAAAAGTTATAACCGCTGAGACGCGGAGGACGCTGAGGCAAGTCAATCAATCGGTCTCTAATTCATGCCACAAGTTAAATGGCCGCCACAAGTGGATCGACTCTCAGCGTTCTTAGCGCCTCAGCGGTTAACCCGCTTTAGCCAATTCACCCCACCGTCGCGGCGGCCTGCCCGTTGCGGGTTCCGAAATGCCCGGCGTGCTTGGCGAGCTCGGTGTCGAAGACTTCACGGTAGTGCGCCAAGCGCTGGGCCGCATCGTCCAACGGCCCACCAAACGAGCGGTTGGGATCGTTGTAGATCAGCTTGATGGGCAGCTCTTTGACGCGGTGGCCCGCGGCGGCGTGTTGGACCCAGAACTGCAGCGGGATGGCGTAGCCGTCGACGTCGAGGTCCAGATCGTCGAGCTTGCTGACGCGGTAGGCTTTGTAGCCGCAGAAGGCGTCGGTGATCGTGAAGCCCAGATGGTCGTTGACCCAGCCGGTGATGGTCTGGTTGATCTTACGGCGGTCGGCGGGCGGCGGGTCGCCGCAGAGGTCGGGGCAGATGTATCGGCTACCCGAGATGACGTCGGCGTCATCCGCGGCGATGGCGGCCTCGAAATCCGGGAGCGACTCGGGTTCGTGTTGTTCGTCGCAGTCCATCGTGATCAGCCAGTCGTAGCCGTAGGTCTGCGCCCAGCGGAACGCGTCACGGATCGCCCGGCCGTAGCCGAGGTTGGTCTTGTGTCGGATCACGTCGACCGGCTGCATCGCCAGCAACATCGGCGTGTAATCGGTCGAGCCGTCGTCGATCACCAACACATCATCGCTGGCAAACTCGGCGATCTTGGCGATGACGTTTTGGATGTACTTCTGCTCGTTGTAGACCGGCACGGCCACGAGGATGCGGGGTGAGTCGGTGGTTCTCGGCAGGGACGTAGACGCAGGGGACGGTGCGGACATGGGTCAAAAACTCCGGGCGGTTCGACAACGATAGACCGCAAGAGGCAGCGGATCAACGGCAACCGCGAAAGCGTGGCGTAGCGTGGGCTAGAGGTCGGCTCGGCTCAGGGCGATGAGCTGCTCGACCGAAAGCGACTCGGGCCGGGCGTTGGGGTCGATGCCGTCGGGCAGCGTCGCGTCGCGGCCGAGGATCGAACCGAGTTGTTTGCGGCGTTTGGTGAAAAGCGTTTGCAGCATTGCCGAGAGCGCCGCGGGGTCGTCGGTCAGCGGGGTGCTTCGGCGTTTGAGGTGGACCACGGCCGAGGCGACTTTCGGGGCCGGCCAAAAGCAGCCGGGGGCGAGCGTGCCGACGGTGCGGACCTCGCAGAGGGCTTGGATGAGGATGCCCAGCGGGCCGTAGAGCTTGTTGCCCGGCTTAGCGGCGAGGCGGTCGGCGACTTCTTTCTGGATCATCACCACCGCGTCGCTCATCGCGGGGTGATCGACCACGAGGTTCGCCAAGAGCGGCGAGGCGACGTTGTACGGCAGGTTGGCAATGAGTTTAAAATGCCCCTCGGAATTTCCCAACTCCCCCGCCTTCACCCGCGCCATCACCGGCTCGATGACCGCGGGGTTGATCGTGTGCTTGCCCGCCAAGACGTCGCCGATGATCAACGTGAAACGCTCGCCCATCCCGTTGGGCAAGCCGGCCATGCGGTACTTCAGCACGGGTTCCAAGTCGGTATCGATTTCGACGGCCACAACCTCCGCCCCGTCTTCGAGCAAACGCTCGGTCAGCGCCCCGGTCCCCGGCCCGACTTCGAGCACCACGTCGCCCGGCTGCAGATCGGCCGCGTCCATGATGCGACGCATGTGGTTGCCGTCGTGCAAAAAGTTCTGCCCAAACTTGTGCTTGGGGTGCAGGCCGTGGGTGGCGAGGAGCTGCTTGATTTCGGTGAGGGTTTGGGACACCCCCGGAAGATAGCAATATTCCCCAGCTAGGACTCCGTACCGACCGCTTTCAACCAAACGTCGGCCATGAGTTGGTGGCCCGCCAAGGTCGGGTGGACGCCGTCGTGCGCCCAGTACGCCGGCTCGGCTCGCTTCACCGCCTCGTCGAATACCGACTGGAACGGCACGAACACATCGGCATAGTCTTCGGCAATCGCGTGCACCAATTGGGTCCGCTTATCAATGTCGGGGTGAAAATTCATCTCCAACACCGCGCCGCACTCCAAGACGAACGGCTCACCCATCACCAGCTTCACCCCCGGAAGCGACCGCTTGGTGCGGTCGAGGAGTTCGCGGTAGATGCGGTCGAATTCGGGCAGGCTGGTGCCGCCTTCGGGGGTATCGACGGGTTGGTTCTTGGCGACGCCGTGCCAGGTATCGTTAACGCCGATGAGGATCGAGACGACGGTGGGTTTGAGTGCGAGGCAGTCGGCGTCCCAGCGGTCGCGGAGGTGCCAGACGCGGTTGCCGGAGATGCCGCGGTTGTGAACCGTGACCCCCGGCGAATCGGCGAGCAGGCGAGCGGCGGCGAGGCGGGCATAGCCATTGCCCAGCGAAGAGGCATCGTTGGGCTGGGGATTGTTTTTTTCGCGGAGGGCGTCGGTGATCGAGTCGCCTTGAAACAACACAATATCTTGCGCGGAAATCGTCATGGGAGCTATTTTCTCAAGTAAGAGGGCGGGCGGGTAAGATACCCTGTGATGCCGATCCGCAAACTTTCTTCGCTGCTTGTGAACCAGATCGCCGCGGGCGAGGTGATCGAACGCCCCGCGTCGGTGGTGAAGGAACTCATCGAAAACTGCTTGGATGCCGGGGCGACGCGGATCGACATCGCCATCGAAGAAGGTGGGCTGCGGCTGATCCGCATCGCCGACGACGGCCACGGCATCCCCCCGGAAGAACTCCCCCTCGCCCTCACGCAGCACGCCACGAGCAAACTCGAAACCGCTGCGCAACTCGCGGCGATCCAGACGCTGGGCTTCCGCGGCGAAGCGCTGGCGTCGATCGCATCGGTGAGTCGCTTGCGGCTTAGCTCACGAACCGGTGACGCCGACGCCGGCCACGTCATCGAGCAGGCCGGCGAAGACCTCACCCCGCCCCGCCCCGCCGCGATGGCGCAGGGCACGGTGATCGAAGTCCGCGACCTGTTTTTCAACACGCCCGCCCGCCGCAAGTTCATGCGCACCGCCGCGACCGAGTTCGGCCATATCGCCGACACCGTCAACCGCACCGCCATGGTCCACCCGGCCGTCGGCTTCACGCTCACTCACAACGACCGTAAGTCCATCGACCTGCCCCCCAACGACGATCCCCGCCAACGCTGCATCCACATCCTCGGCAAAGAACTCGAACCCGCGCTGCTGGAGTTTGAACACCACGACACCCGCCCCCCGGCCTCCGATGCGCGGGGGCTTGCACTGCAGCCCGCCTCCATTTGGGGCTTGGCGGGAGAGCCGTCGATCGCCCGTAGTTCCAACAAGTTTCAGTACCTCTGCGTCAACGGCCGGCCGGTGAAAGACCGCAACCTCGCCCACGCGGTAAAAGAAGCCTATCGCGGGCTGATCGCGCCCGACAAACATCCGGTGGCGGTGGTGTTCGTCGAACTCGATCCGACGCTGGTGGATGTGAACGTCCACCCGACCAAGGCCGAGGTCCGCTTCAGCAACCCCAGCAGTGTGCACGGCCTGGCCCTTTCGCAAATCCGCCAACGCCTGCTCGCCACCGACCTGGTCCCCAACGCCAACCTCGACCGCAGCTCGCCGTGGACCAAAACGCTTACCGCCGGGCATGGCGATACCGCACCCGCCGCCGTGACGCCCAATGCGTTTGTCGACTACTTCAAACAGATGGACCCGAAGCAAAAAGGGTTCGTGTACGAAGAAGTCCGCCGCGAGATGAGCGAGCACGACATGTTCGCCGACACGGCTTCGCCCACTTCCCCAATCCCCAACTCCCAGCCCCCAACTCCCACAAGCATCCTGCAGTTCCATAACAGCTACGTCGTCACCCACGATCATTCGCCCGGCCAAGAGCCGGGCCTGCTCATCGTCGATCAACACGCGCTGCACGAACGCATCATGTTCGAGGAACTCCGCCAGCGGATCCTCGTCGCGGGCGGCAACCTCGAGTCGCAGCGGCTGCTGATGCCCGCGGTGGTTGAGGCGGACGCGAAGCGGCAGGCGTTGCTGGATGATCTTGGGCCTCTGCTGGGGCGATTGGGGATCGAGGCGGATTCCATCGGGCCGTCGGCGGTGGGCGTGCAGGCGTTCCCGTCGCTGTTGTTTGACCGCGGGGTCGATCCGATCGCGTTTATGGATGAATTGCTGGACAAGGCCGAAGCGGGCGATTTTTCACCCAGCGACCTTCGGCCCGAAGCGGATGCCGACACCGCCGAGGCGGCGCTGCACGAGGTGCTGGACATGATGAGTTGCAAGGCCGCGGTCAAGGCGGGCGATAAACTCAGCGACACCGAACTCGCCGCCCTCATGGCCAAGCGTGACGAGATCGAACGCTCGAGTTCTTGCCCCCACGGCCGGCCTACCGCCATCCGCCTCACCCTCAAAGACCTCGAAAAGCATTTCCACCGGTCGTGACGCCACCGTCGTTATCGGAAGTGTCAGCCTCAAACCCGAGGGCATTCCCGGTTAAAGCGTATGCGTTTCTTGCTCGATATTCAGGGTGGCAACCTCGCGTCGGGGGGCCTGCACGTCGCGGTCAAGGCGGTGCGATCCATTTTGCTTGGCAAGGTAATCGGGGCTGATCGATTCATGAGTGCTTGGTGATGAGTGAATACCACGCCGATCAATTCAAACGAACCCGCCGAGTGCGGATGTCCGCCGAGCCTTCACGCCCGTCGCGGTGGGCGGGGATCGCGTTAGCGTTGGGGCTTGTCGCTTGGCTGCTGCCGTTGATGCCGGCGGTGGTGATTGTTTTGGCCGTGATCGCGTTGGTTTCCGCACGGCCATCGGCCGGGGCACGTCGTCTGGCGGTCGGAGCTTTCGTGCTGGGACTCGTTGGCCTGACCGTGCAAGGCGTGGTGGGTTTCCGAGGGTACCGCGTGTATCAACAGCTCAGCGCTGGTCCCGCCGCCGCCATCGCCCGCGGCGCGTCGGGCGATCTCGGAGGCTTCAGCGATGCGGCCGACACCGACACCAACCCCGCACGGCGCATGGCCGCCCAGCACTTTTTAGCTGAGCTCGAAACCCGCTACGGCTCGTTGGTTGGTGGCCAAGCCGTCGAGAACCCTTCGATCCTCGAAACCCTGTCGGGCCGGGACACGCAAGCGACCTACCACCTCGAATTCCACGACGCCGCCGTCACCGCCGAGGCTCGTTTGCTCCCGATCGCAGGGGCCCAGCTGTGGGACTGGCCCGCCCGGCGCGTGGTGACGTGGGTGCAGATCGACGACCCCGACGACGGGCCGATCGTGTTCCCCAGCCTGCAATCCGCGGAGGTGCAGCCAGACGTTTTGGCTCACTGAATCAACTATCCGCTGGCGAGTCATCACACCCAGCCCCGCCCCAAAGGCTTACGCTATGTCCAAAATTCTGGGAATCGATTTAGGCACCACCAACTCCGCCGTCGCGGTCTACCACGACGGCCGGGCCCAGATCATCGGTCCCACGCCCAACCAATCCCTGCTGCCGTCGGTCGTGTCGTTCTTGGAGAAAAACCAGACGCTCGTCGGCAACGCCGCCCGCGATCAGCAGATCCTTCAACCCGAGCGGACCGTCTATTCGATCAAGCGCTTCATGGGTCGTCGCTGCCACGAAGTCGACCGCGAGGAACGGCTGGTGCCGTACCCGATCGTCGGCAAGGACCGGGACTACTGCAAAGTCGCCGTGGGCAACAAGCACTACAGCCCCCAGCAAATCTCCGCGGTGATCCTACGCGAGCTCCGCCGGCTGGCGGAGAACCAGATCGGTGAGACCTGCAACAAAGCCGTCATCACCGTCCCGGCCCACTTCAACGACGCCCAGCGTCAAGCCACCCGCGACGCCGGCCAAATCGCCGGGCTCGACGTGATGCGGATCATCAACGAGCCCACCGCCGCCGCGCTGGCCTACGGCGTCGAGCGCCGCGGCGATCGGCACATGGTCGTCTTCGACTTCGGCGGCGGCACGTTCGATCTGGCGCTCATGAAAATCGAAGGCGGCACGTTCCGCGTCATCGCGTCCACCGGCAACTCCCACCTGGGCGGCGACGACTTCGACCAGCGCATCATCGACGTGGTCGCGGAAGATTTCCTCCGCCGCGAAGCGATCGACCTGCGCAAAAACCCGATGACCCTCCAGCGTCTCAAGCAGGCCGCCGCCGCCGCTAAGGCCCAGCTGTCCGAGCGGACGACGTCCGAGATCATGCTGCCCTACGTCCACATGGACGCCGGCACCGGCCCCAAACACCTGCAATACAACCTGACCCGCGAGCGGTTTGAGTCGGTCTGCGAAGACCTGTTCGACGATCTACGCGACGCCTGCCGGGCCGTGATCCGCGAGGCGATGGTCCCGGCGAGTTCGATCAACGATGTCGTCATGGTCGGCGGCTCAACCCGCATCCCCAAAGTCCAACAGATCGCCAAAGAAATCTTTCAGACCCAAGACCTCGACCGCTCGGCCAACCCCGACGAGGTCGTCGCCCTCGGGGCCGCCACGCTCGGCGGCGTGCTGCAGGGCGACCTGCACAACGTCCACCTCATGGACGTCACCGCCCACGGCTTCGGCGTCGCCAACGCCTTCGGCCGGATGGACACCATCGTCGCCAAAAACACCCCCATCCCGACCGTGGTCAAAAAAGTTTTCTCCACGCCCAGCGACAACCAACGCTCCGTGCCGATCCAAGTCCTCGAAGGCGAAAAAACCTTAAGCCAAGACAACCGCCCGCTGGGCACCTTTCAACTCAACGGCATCCGCAAAGCCCCCCGCGGTGTGCCGCGGATCGAAGTCTCGTTCTCGATCGACGCCGACGGCATCCTCGACGTCTCGGCCACCGACCTGGACTCGGGTAAATCCCAGAACATCGTCGTCACCGGCAGCTACGCCATGCAAGACGAGCAGATCCAAGACATGCGTGAATCCGTCGAGGCCTTCGATCAGGCCGCGGAAGAAAAACACTTGGTCGTGGGTCTTCGCAACCACGCCCAGCAGGTCCACCACAACCTTTCTCAGTGGCTGGCCCACAACGCCGGCGTCATGCCGCCACGGAAAGTCGCCAAGCTCGACGCCGCCCTCAAGCAGCTCGGCAAGGCCGTCGAGGCCGACCACACTCGCCACATCAAGAAGAGCCTCAAGCTGATCGACCAGCACTGGCAAGAGCAGTATCGCCAAGCGGGCTGAGCGGGCCGTGGAGTCGCGGTTGCTGAACGGGTGAGCTTCCCGTTTGGCGGCGCGCCGCGTCACCCGCAGGCCGTCGTCGCGGTATGATGCGGCGGTGATACGCCGGTCCCTCGCTCTTTGTGCTTGCTTGGCCTTGGCCACCGATTTGATCGGTGAGGCGGCCGCGCAAACGTCTTACGAACTCACCGACGAGGGCTTCGCCGCGATCGCGTCACCCGAGCCCGGATCGCCCGCCGCCGAGTTGGCCGCCGCCCGCAAACTCATCGCCCAAGAACAACCCAAAGAGGCCATCAAGGCGTTGGACCTCTGGCTCGAAACCCACCCCGGCGACCCGCTCACCGTCGAAGCCTTCCTCCTCCGCGGCGACGCCAAGGCCGCCAACGGCGACTTCTACAAATCGCTCTTCGACTACGAAGAAGTCATCACCTACTACCCCGCGTCCCCGCAGTTCTGGACCGCGCTCGAGCGTGAGTACGAGATCGGCGTGCTGTACACCACCGGCTTCAAACGCAAGCTCTGGGGGATCCGTTGGCTCCCCGCCGACGGCGAGGGGGCTGAGCTGCTCATCCGCGTTCAAGAGCGTGCCCCCGGCTCAACGCTGGGCGAGAAAGCCAGCGTCGCCCTGGCCGACCACTATTTCAACAGCAGCCAGATGGGCCTAGCCACCGAGGCCTACGACCTGTTTCTCATCAACTACCCGCAGAGCGAGCTACGTCAGTGGGCGCTGCTTCGGCTGATCCAAGCCAGCCTCGCCCGGTTCAAAGGCCCCGAGTTCGACGGCACGGGCTTGATCGACGCGGGTGAAAGGCTGCGGCAATACCGCGACGAATTCCCCGCCGCCGCCGAGCGCGTCGGCGTCGAGGCCCTGCTCGTGCGCATCCGCGAATCGTTGGCCCGGCGGGACTACGCCAGCGCCAACTGGTACGACCGCACCGGCGAAACCGTCTCGGCCGTGCTGCTGTACCGCCGACTCATCGGAGAATATTCCGACACCGCCGCCGCCCGCGACGCGGTCGATCGGCTCGAAGCCCTCGGCGAATCGCCGATTTCATCCACAGGAGATGAG
>CAYPCC010000011.1:0-2692 GCA_964409095.1 uncultured Phycisphaera sp.
GTTCGGGCTGTCCGCGACCCGTTTGAGTCCGGCAAAAAACGCTTGGCGTCGCTCATCCGAGAGGTCGTGACGCAGCCAGAAATGTACGGTGTGATGGAAAGTAGACATGCTCAAAGTTTACCGCGCCGCGACGGCGCGGCGCGGGAGGTACGGGCTTCAGCCCGCATGGGCTTGCGCACCCAAGGGGCCTGATGGTTGTTCGTGGAGGACCGCCCGGCGTAGCGCCCCGCGGGTGATCCAGCCCAGCGACACGATCATCAGCGCGGTCGCCGCGACCCCGAGCACGACCCACGCGATCCCGTCGGGCCGGGTCATGTCAAGTGTTTCCAATCCCGCGCCCAGCGCCGCGACCGCCGCGACCCGCGGGGCCAGGCCGATCGCGGTCCCGCCGATGAACGCGCCCCAGCGCACGCCGAACGCCGCGGCCAAAACGTTCGTCGCCCCGTAAGGCACCACCGGCGACAGCCGAAGCAAGCCCACCAGATACCCCGCCCGCCACGCCGACGATCGCGTCATCGCCGCGCACACCGCCGCGCCTTTGGGGTATCGCTGGGCCCACACGAGCGCTCCGTCCCCTGCGAGCTTCCCGCCGACGACGTAGCCCAGCGGCGCGGCCAACGTGGCCGTGCCCAGCGCCACCGCCGCGCCCGCCGGGAACCCCAGCGCCCACCCGCACACCAACGACAACACGTGCGTCGGCAACACCCACAACCCGCAGCCGACCAGCCCCCCCACCACCAACAGCAAAACGATCTCCGCGCCGCCGCTGCGCAGCGCCTCGGCAGACGCCACCGCCAAACCAAGCCCCAGAGCACCGCCCAGCGCGGGCCCCGCCGCGGCGAACGCCAAGAGCGCGGTAGGTCGGCTTAATTCGTTGATCGTCTGACGGGTGAGCATCGCCGGAGTCTAGCGCTTCAGCCGAAGGCCGACCCACGCCGCGGGCCAAAACAACAAGTTGGCCGCGAAGTATTGCAGCACCAACAGCACCACCGCGTTGCCGATCGGCGAATACAAAATCTCGGTGAGCGGATCGCCGGTGCTGACGCGGGCATCGACGTTGTCCTCCGCGACCTTCACCGCGTAAAACCCCGCCCAGATCGACACGCCGATCAGCCCCGCCATGATCGAGCCGATGCCGATCCAATAGCCACGCCGACTCACGGCCTCAAATACACGCGGGCGGGGTGGTTTCGTCGCCGTCATGGGGTGTCTCAAATCAGTCCGACGTCACGGCCGAGTTACTTGCCGCCGCCGATGAGCTTTTCGATCATTTTGGCGATTTCGGCTCCGGAAGCCCCGCCCTTGGATTCGAGGTATTGCATGACTTTAGGCAAAAATTGACTGACCATCGAGATGTCCAACCCCAGCTTGTCGAACCCGCCCGCCATCGAAGCGACGCCCGCAAACTTCTCGCCGCCGATGGCGCCGGCGATCGAGCCGACGATGCCCATGATCCCCCCCGCCTCGCCGCCCTTGTCGCTTGCGGGGGCCGCATCGGCGAGCGCCTCGGCCTCGGGCACGGCCTCCTTGACCTTCTCAAACGCTTCGCCGCCCAGCTGCTCTTTCACAAACTTCATGATCACCCCCAGCCCGCCCTCGGCCTGCTTGGCGTCAATCCCCAGTTCCGCGGTCAGCTTCGCAATCAATTCGTTCATGGCATGGTCTTTCTTGGTGGCCAAGGTGATCCCCGAAACCGTTCGTCAATGAAACCGGCAGAGATACGCCGTGGGCGTCGCCACTTTCAACGCAAACGCGCTGTCGCCGGGCACCTCAAAACTCGCCGGGGCGTCGTAGTCGAAAAACGCCTCGTCGCCGGGCAGCTTCACGGTCAGCCGGCCGGTGATGACGGTCATCGTTTCGGGCGCCGCGGTGTTGAAGGTGTATTCGCCGGGCAGCATCACGCCGACGGTCGCCTTGCCCTGGTCATCGGCGTAGCCGAGCGAACGGACGTGGTCATCGAAATAGGTGTTGGGTTGGATCATGGCGGAATTGTAATCCATCTACTCGACCCACGACATCTCAACGCCGCTCTAGGCTTAACCGGTTGCTGCCGATATAATCGCTGTATGTCCACCGAAGCCCCCCTCACCTACACCGTCAGCAATGGCAGCCTCGTCCTCACTCTGACCGAGGCCGAGGAAGGCGGATATGTGGTTACTTCGCCGATGGACCCCGAACTGGTGACCGAGGCCGAGACCATCGCCGAGGCCTTCGAGATGGCCCACGACGCTTTGGATGGCTTGCGCGAATCGCGGGCCAAGCTGATCTCGCAAATTCAATCCATCGCTTAAACCGGCGACGGAATCCCCAACTGCCGACATATCCCCCGGATCGTTCCGATTTTTGGAAACTCTTTGTGCCGCGCCACCGGGGCGCGGGCTTGGGTTTTCAGGTTCAACCAGATGTCGTGCCGACCGCCGTGGTGGTGCAGTTCACATCCGTGTTCCCGCAGGTGCTTTTCGAGGTCACGCCGTTTCATTCCCTGAAGATACCAAGTACCACTGGCTTACTCTTATGCGAATTTCGCTACGCATGATGGGGCGATGGAACAAGCAAGCGGGATACGGAGGCTCATCGACCTTAACGCTAGATCACCGAATCGTGCTTCGAGAGGCCGTGGGCCTCGGCGGTGTTGAGTTGGACCAGGGCTTCCTTAGGGGCGATTTTTTTGGCTTCGTCGGGGGCGACGTAG
>CAYPCC010000011.1:2702-14879 GCA_964409095.1 uncultured Phycisphaera sp.
TCACGGCACCGGCGGCCTTCAACTTGCCTTTGGCTTTGGCGGCGAGTTTGTGGATTTCTTCGGGGGAGAGGTGGCCGCGCTGTTCGAGGATTTTTTGTTGCTCGGGGGTGAGGCCGGGGGATTTTTTCGTTTTGCCTCGGTCCATTCCGGGGGCTTTGCCGCTGGCCCATTCCTGGATTTCTTTGGAGATGCGGACGCTGCACCAGTCGTGGCCGCACATCGCGCAGAAGTCGGTATCGACGTCCATGTCTTCATCGTGGAAGGCGCGGGCGGTGTCGCCATCGAAAGCCAATTCAAAATGTTTTTCCCAGTTGAGCGCGGCGCGGGCGCGGGTGAGGTCGTCGTCCCAGTCTCTTGTGCCGGGGATGCCCAGCGCGATGTCGGCCGCGTGCGCCGCGATTTTGTAGGCGACGCAGCCTTGTTTGACGTCGTCCTTTTTGGGCAGGCCGACGTGTTCTTTGGGCGTGACGTAGCAGAGCATGGACGCGCCGTGGTAGGCCGCATTCGTCGCGCCGATGCAGGAGGTGATGTGGTCGTAGCCGGGGAAGACGTCCGTGACCAAAGGGCCCAACACATAGAACGGTGCGCCGTGGCAGATCTGGCGTTGGGCTTTCATGTTGAACTCGATCTGGTCGAGCGGGACGTGGCCGGGGCCTTCGACCATGACCTGGACGCCCTTGCGCCAAGCGCGTTCGGTGAGTTTGCCGATCTCGACGAGCTCGGCGAGCTGGAGTTCGTCCGTCGCATCCGCGAGGCCGCCGGGCCGACAGCCGTCGCCGATGGAAAACGTCACATCGTGCTCACGGCAGATGTCGCAGATGGCTTCCCAGCAGGTGTTGGTTGGGTTTTCCCGGTTGTGGATGAGCATCCACTTGGCGAGCAGGCTGCCGCCGCGCGACACCAAACCGATCAAGCGGTTCTTGGCGAGCTTGATGTGTTCTTTGAGGATGCCCGCGTGGACGGTCATGTAGTCGACGCCCTGCTTGGCTTGGTGTTCGACGGTGTCGAGGATGATCTGTTCGCTCAGGTCGTCGAGCTTGCGGCCGATGATCATGGAGTAGATCGGCACGGTGCCGATGGGCGTGGTGCTGGCTTGGATCAAGGCTTCGCGGGTGGCGTCGAGGTCGCCGCCGGTGGACAGGTCCATGACCGTGTCGGCGCCCCAGCGTTCGGCCCACTGCAACTTCTCGACTTCTTCATCGGTCGAACTGCTCACCGGCGAAGCGCCCATGTTGGCGTTGACCTTGGTCTTGCTAGCCCGGCCGATGCACATCGGATCGAGCTTGTACTTCAGGTGATTCACGTTGGCGGGGATCACCATGCGGCCGGCGGCGATCTCGTCGCGGACCTGCTCTGGTGTGAGGTGCGGCTCGCGCTGGGCGACGCGCTGCATCTGCGGCGTGACGTTGCCTAGCCGAGCATTCTCCAGCTGAGTAATCGGCGTGAACCCTTCCGGGGGTTGCCAAGCTTCGGGGCGTTCGTAGTTTTCGAGGTCGATGCACACCCAATCCTCGGGCATGAAGTCCCAAGCGGTCTTGGTGGGCAGGCCGGGGATGCCCGGGGCGTTGGGGCTGCTGAACGTGGCGGCGCCGGCGCTTCCGGGGGCGATGCAGGCGGGGTTGGCGAAGCTGCCGGGGGTGGTGACGCCGACGGAGGTGCCGGGGTTGCCGCCGATGGGCGGGAGGGTGTAGGGGGGATTTTCGATTTTTGCTTTTTGATTTTTGATTGAAGCGCTCATGGGTTTGCTCCTGGTGGGTGACGTGAGGAGCGGCGCACCGGGGAAGGTCGTCAAGGAAACGCGTGGCTGAACCGCGGCGATTTCCGGGGGCTTCCGGGGGCTGCTTCCCTCCGCCGGGGTGAGCCGGATCAGGTTCCAAGGGTGTGTCTCAGCTGCGTATGGACGCAGCACCCCTAGCAGTCGCTTTGAGGATAGACGGTTGGCATGCCCGATTCAAGCCCCCGCTGCATTGGGCGAAGATTGCGGCGGTGGGGCCAAGTCGGCAAGGACGCTTTAAATCGGCACACGCCACCGTGAGCGTTGGGTCCCGCGGCTTGCGACAAAAACACACGGAGCAAGCCGCATGGCGAAAATAAAAACGACGCCGCCCCACGATCGCGATTACTCGCGACCCATGACTTGCTTAAGCCCCGCCAGCGATTGCCGGGCGGCGTCCATCTCGCTGAGCGAGGGGTGAGATTCTTGTTCGATGATGTACCACTGGGTGCCGCCGACGTCTTGAGCGGCTTTCAAGACGTTGGGCCAATCGACGTCGTCTTGGCCGAGGATGGCTTGGCCTTGGCCGTCGCGGCCGGCGAGTTGGCCGGTGCCGTCGCCGAAGGGTTTGACGTGGAGCAGTTCGCTGCGGCCGGGGTATTTGCGGATCGTCGCGACGGGGTCGGTGCCGCCCTGCATGCCGTTGGCGGTGTCGTATTGAAGAATGAAGTGGGCGGGGGTCGCGTCGGCGAAGATGTCCCAAGGCGAGCGACCATCGCCCGCCGGGGCCGCCAACGGCAAGACGTCTTCGCCGTGCACATGGAACCCCGTGCGCAAGCCCAGCGCGGCAAGCTGATCAAGCAGTCCGATAAAGAAAACCGCGGTTTGTTGGCAGCTCTCGAGCGTGTTGCGTTTTTCAACCGGCAGCCACGGCACGAGGATCGTGTCGCAGCCGATGGCTTGGTGATAAGCCACGGTCGCGTCGAACGAATCGTCGGCGAGCATTTTCATGTCCGTGTGGGTGCTCGGGCATCGCAAGCCGAACTCCTCGAGCCAGGCTTTGACTTGATCGGCCGGGTGGCCGTGGAAGCCGGCGAACTCGACGCCGTCGTAGCCCATCGCCGCGACGTCTTTCAGCACGCCCGGCAAGTCGGCCTTCGCGGTCTCTCGAACCGAATACAACTGCAACGCAATCGGGGTGCTATCGTTCATCCAAACAGTCTACGGCCAAGCCCTATCTCAATCACGGCAACCCAATCCTAAACCGCTCAACGCATCGCGATCTCGCCGACGCTTTGCGACATCGGCAGCCATGCCAAAACCCGCTGGATCTGCTGGTCCCAGTAGCCCCATTCGTGCTCCCGGCCCGCGTGTTCTTCGTAGGTCAGATTCATTCCCAAGCGCTCGGCGTGGTCGCGGAAGGTGGTGCTATGGTCGTAGATAAAGTCGGCGGTGCCGCAGCAGGCGTAGAGCGGGAGGTCTTGGTGGTCGCCTTTCATCAATGCAGCCGACAGGCCCATCAAGTCCGACGCGGTGCCTTCGATGCGCTGCGGGTCGCCGAAGATCGACGCCCACTCTGCGGCGCGGGAGGGGTCCATCCCGCCGAGGGTGGCCGGGTCGAGCGCGCCCGACAAACTCGCGGCGGCGGCGTAGCGATCGGGGTGGTTGAGCGCGAGCTTGAACGCGCCGTAGCCGCCCATCGACAGGCCCGCCGCGAAGTTGTCCTCCCGGCGAGACGACAGGCCAAACATCTGTTGGCAGAGGTGCGGGAGTTCCTCGCTGACAAACGACCAGTAGGCCCCGCCGTGGACCATGTCGGCGTAGTAGCTGCGGGCCACGCCGGGCATGACCACGGCCAGGTTCAGGCCCGAGACGTAGCGCTCGATCGCGGTGCGTCGGGTCCACGCGGTGTGGTCGTCGGACAGGCCGTGGAGAAGGTAGAGCGTCGGGATGCCGCCCCCCGGAGAGCGGGCCGGGCCGGTGTCGATGCCGATGGCGGCGCTGCGGTTAGACGTTCCGGGGACGGCCATCGGCTGAGGCAGGATGATGTTCATCGACGCGCCCATCTTGAGCGTCTCGGAAAAGAAATCGCATTGGATTAAAGCCATGCGGGGAGTCTACCGCAACGGGTTGAGCGTGGGGAAGCGTGCATCGCGTGGTCGCGTGGGCTTCGGCCTGCGGGGGCGTGCTCTATGATGTCCGGATGCCGTTGTTCCCGGACCATCCTGACGCCCGACGCCGTGCCGCCGCCCCCGGAAATGGCCCATCCCCGCGCCCCGGCAAACGTCGCGGGGCCTCCCAAAGCTCGCCCGACGACGGGCCACGCATCAGTGCGCTGCGTCCGACCCACCGCGACCCACACCGCTCGACGGTGAAGGTGGATGGGAAAGCGATGGGCACGCTGTCGCAGAAACTAATTGATGATTTGGGGTTGACCATTGGTTCGGCGTGGACGCCGCGGTTGGCCGAGGCGGTGGCCGAGGCGGTGGTGTACGACAAGGCGTTCCGCGCCGCGACACGACGCCTGGCCCGCCGGGCGATGAGTTCGGGCATGATCCGGCAAAAGCTCCGCACCCCCGCGCCCCGGAAGCGAGACCAGGAAGGGAAGCTGAAAGAGCCCGTCGCCCCGCCGCCGCCGCACGTCATCGATCAGGTCATCGGTCGGCTCCGCGAACTCGATTTGATCGACGACCGAGCTTATGGCGAGGCGTTGATCCGTGACTTGACCCGCAGCAAGCCCGCCGGGCCGATGCTGCTGAAGCAGAAGCTCTACGCCAAGGGGCTCGATCGCAGTTTGATTGATGAACTCGTCGCCGCCGCGACGTCGGACCCCGACGAGCAGGCCGACGGCGCGACCGCGTTTGCCCAGAAAAAAATCCGGTCGATGCGTCACCTCGACGCCGACACGATCAAGCGTCGACTCTACGGCCAACTCGCCCGCCGCGGCTTCGCCCCCGACGCCATCCGCACCGCGATGGACGCGGTGTTAAAAGAATCACCTGGGGATTTTTAACGCAGCGCTGCCTTTCCTAATCCCCAGCCCCCAACGCCCGCTTCGTTTTTTCCACCAACCGCACGCCCTCGATGCGGAGGTTTTGGTCCACCGCTTTGGTCATGTCGTAGAGCGTGAGGCAGGCGACGGTCACGGCGGTGAGGGCTTCCATCTCGACGCCGGTCTTGGCGTCGATGCCCGCCTCGGCGGTGACGGTGATCGCCCCGGGAACCTTGCGCTCAAAACTCACGTTCACATAATCCAGCGGCAGCGGGTGGCAGAGCGGGATGAGGTCGCCGCATTTTTTGCCCGCCATCACCCCGGCGACGCGGGCGACACTCAGCGCTTCGCCCTTGGGCAAGTCCCCGGCCATCACCAAGTCCAGCGTCGCGGGCGACGCAACAAACTCCCCCACCGCGACCGCCCGGCGGCTCATCACCGGCTTGTCGCCGACGCGGACCATCCCCGCCCGGCCGTGCTCATCGACGTGTGAGAGTTTTTCGTTCATGGGGTTGGTGGTACGGCGAGTTGCTGGGCGACGCTGGACTGTTTTTGTCTTTGTAGGTCATGCTTTAGCATGACGCGGGCGGGTTGGGGGTGGGTGTTATGCTGAAGCATAACCTACGGATTTGCGGATTTGCGGATGCGGGAGCGACGCAGGATCAGCAGCACCGCGATGATCGATGCCAGCGCGGCCACGGCGACGAAGGCGATCACCCCAAACGTCGTGTTGCCGTAGTCTCCGCCGCCGGGGGATGGCGTGGTGAAGCGGACGGCGACGCCCTCGACGCCGGTGTCGGTGAAGTTGAAGCCGGTGAGGATCAATTCGCCGTCGGCGTCTTCGCCGAAGCCGATGAGTTGGTGGGGTAGCGGCAGGCCGGCTTGGGCGATGCGCATCTCGTGGATGAGGCCGTGGTCGGGCGAGGCGGGGTCGGCGTCGGGGTTGCCGTAGAACAGCCGGGCCTGCTTGCCGATGTTGCGGCCGTCGCGGTCGCGCTCTTTGCCCGCGCCCTGAAACTCGGCGAAGACGTACATGCCCTGCAACTCGGGGATGGCGGTGCCGCGGTAGACGTAGCCGCCGATGGCGCTGATGCCGACGTTGTGGTCGTACTCGAACATCGGGAGCGTCGCGTGTTTCGTGCGGTCGATTTCTTCGGGCGTCAGGCGGCGGGTATAGGTGTGGTCTTCGCCTCGCTTTTGGATGCCGAGGTACGAGCCGCGGACGGCGTGGACTTCGTGGTTGGGGTTGCTCACTTGGTCGAGCGCGACGCTCAGCGCGGTCGGCAGGTATTCGTTGACCGGGTCGCCCGCTTGGGTTTGGTTGTCGGTGTCGGCGTAGTACTGGGTGTTCGCGTCGCCCAGGTAAACGAATGAGCCTTCGAGCAGCCCCCAGCCGAAGTCGCCCCGGCTGCGCCCTTCCAAGACATCGGGCAAGTTCATGCGGTCAAAACTCTCGACGTGGTTCTGCCCGGTGTCGCTGAAATACAGCCAATCGCCGTCGATGGAAAGGCGAAACGCGTTACGGATGCCGTAGGCCAGCACCATGTCGGCCGGGCCGATGCCGTCGGCCTCGTCGAAGTGGGGGTTATCGGTGGGCACACTGAACCTCGGCTCGCCGTTTACGCGCCACACGCGGCGGTTGTCGGTGTCTTGGAGGGTCAGCGGGTCGATGCGGCCGAGCTTGCCGTAGAGGTTATCGACGGTGTTGGAATTTAATTCGTAGCCCGTGCCGTTGCCGCCGTCGGCGCTGCTGAAGATGAGCAGGCCGTGGGGATCGAAGACCAGGTCGCCGAGGTTGTGGCTGTGGTGAGGTTGGTGGAGGCTGAGCAGGACCCGGCGGTTGGCGTCTTCGAGCGGCACGTTGTTGAGCGTGGGGTTGACGGTGTATTCGATGAGTTGGCTGTGGTGGGCAGGCTCGAAGACTTTGGGGTGGCCCCACTGCTCTTTGCCGATGTTTGGGGCGTGGAAGTCGGGCGGGCCGAAGAGCGGGTTGGTGGGTTCGACGGCCTCGAGGGTGTAGAGCTTGCCGTAGCCGGGTTGGCCCGCTTCCAAGAAGTCGGGGTGGAGGGCGAGCGACAGGAGGCCGTAGTCCCCATCCGAGCGTTCGAGGCCCGAGTCGGTGGGGGTTTTGAGGAACGGGTCCTCGGACAGTTCGCCGGTGGGCGAGACGGTCCAGATATCGCCGAGCAGGTCGATGAGGTAGAGGCGGCCGTTCGCATCGGCGTCGGCATCCCCGAGGAAGCGCAGCGGCCAGCCGATGCTTTTGGTGATGACCGGCTCGAGCTGGACGCGGGCGTTGGCTTTGCTCTGCAAGATCGGGCGGATCGTCGAGCCGGGGGCCTGGGTCATGTCGGCCTGGGCGTGGGCGTGGGGGGCGATGACGATCATCATCAGCCACCTCGCCGCGATCCCCCCGAGCCCGCATGATTTGGAATGGACTCGCCGCACGAACACTCCTCACTGAACGAAGAAGAAAATCCCGGACGCTGTTTCGCAGTGTACTGGAGGCGGCAACGCCCGTTGGGCGGGGCGATTTTGCGGGGCTCGTTTCGCGGCGGACCGATGCGTTAGAATCACCCGGATGAAGATGTCGATAAAAATGACGCTGGCGGTCGCGGCAGGTCTGGCCTTGTCTTCCGGGGGCAGTGGGTGTGTGCAGCGGACGATTTCGATCACGTCCGAGCCGGCGGGGGCGTTGGTATGGTTGAATGATGAAGAGGTCGGGCGGACGCCGGTGGCGGTGCCGTTTAAGTGGTACGGCACTTACGACGTGCGACTGGAGAAGGACGGTTTTGCGCCGCAGTGGACGACGGGGGAGGCGGTGATGCCGTGGTGGGAGCTGCCGGGGCCGGACCTGGTGGCGGAGTTGATCCCGGGGGCGGAGTCGAAGGTGGCGTGGCATTACGAGTTGACGGCGGAGGTACCGGCGGCGGAGCAGGATGTGGGGGCGTTGATCGGCCGGGCCCAACAGATGCGCGACCAGACCCGCGGGTTTTTAGGGAACTGATGGATCGGTTAAAGTCCAAGCGGACGAAAGAGCGCGTGCCTTGCACCGCATCTCATTGAATATCACCCATGGCCCACCAACCGATCCAATTCGGACCTTCCGGGGATCAGCATAAAAAGTCCGACGACTTCGGCGAGATCGTCGAGCCGTTGCCCGCCGGGTTACGGCCTACCGCGATCGACCTCAAAAAAGACACCGCGCTGACCGTGACCTGGAGCGACGGCCGGGTGTCGGTCTACCCCGTGACCTATCTGCGGCGAAAATCCCCCTCGGCCGAGGCCAAGGCGTTCCGCGAAGAACAGGCCAAGAACCCGCTGATGGTGCTGCCCGCCTCGGCCTCGGGAGCGGGTACGGGCAAGCCTTTCGCGGCTGTGAACGCGGAATTGATCGGAAACTATGCGCTTCGTGTCGAGTTTTCCGATGGACACCGTACCGGGCTTTACACGTGGGCGTACCTGCGTGAAATCGACCCGGGTCGTCCCGACTCACCCGATGCCTGATTTACGCGACCCCAACCCGCTAAACCTTTCGACCCGTTCGTAGGCGGCTTGGTGTTTTCCCTTGAAATCAAACGAAAAAGGTACGGTCGGCACGCACGCCGGCCACCTCACGCTTTCACACAGTTAACGATCTTCTAACGAAATGATCGCTTAATCTTCACACGCGACCCGTACCCTTCCGCCAACCTTAAAGCCCCCCGGATGTCCGGGGTCCCGCACGGGGTGGCCTGCTTCCTCCTCATCCTCCCTGGAGACCTGATCGATGCAACGTAAAATGACTACCGGTGTTCTCGCCGCGGCGCTGTTCGCGCCTGCTTTGGCGATGGGCGAAACTTCTGCCGACCTGGACGCGCTGCGGGCCGAGATGGCCGCGATGCAAGCCGAGCTGGCCCAGCTCAAGGGCGGCCAAACCGCTCAAGCCACCGCCGACCTCAAGGCCGCGACCGATGCCGCCCTGCTCGACGCCCAAGCCCGCATCAACTACCAAGCCGAAGAAATGACCGCCGGCCACGACGGCAAAAAATTCTTCCTCCAGTCGGCCGACGGCGCCTTCAGCCTCGGCCTCTCGGGCCAAGGCCAAGTCCGCTACATCTACAATAACCGCTCCAACGCGCCGGGCACCGGCATCGACGACGGCGACAACCTCGCGGGCTTCCAACTCCGCCGCATGAAGCTCAAAGGCTCGGGCCACATCGCCGACCCCAAGATCGGCTACACCTTCACCCTCGCGTCCAACCGCGACTCGAACGCCACCGGCCTTGAAGAATTTGCCGCGAGCTACGAATTCGACAACGGCCTCGAGCTCTCGGCCGGCCGCTTCAAAGCCCCGTTCGCCTTCGACGAACTCACCAGCTCCAGCCGGCAGCAAGCCGTCGAGCGTGCGCTCGTCACCGAGCAGTTCACCGTCGGCTTCACCGAGGGTGTCCAAGCCGAATTCTCCCCCGCCGATGACCTGAAAATCCGTGCCATGGTCAACGACGGTGCCAACGCCGGCGAAGGCGGCAACGGCGACTTCAACGAAACCCCCGTCGATCTGGGCGTCACCGTCCGCGGCGACTACACTATCGGCGGCAGCAAAGGCTTCGCCAGAGACTACACCTCGTGGGTCGAAGACGAGATGGGCATCAACATCGGCCTCGCCGTTCACCACCAAACCTTCAAGACCGGCGTCAACCAGGCCGCCGACGCCAACCTCGACGCCTTCACCCGCGTCACCGCCGACGTCCTCTACAACAACGCCGGACTCAGCCTCTTCGGTGCGGTCTACCTCGAAACCCAAGAAGCCGTTGACGGCGGCACCGAATCCGATCCCTTCGGCCTCCTCGCCCAAGTCGGCTACACCATCGACGACACCTGGGAACCCTTCGTCCGCTACGAGTTCATCGACACCGACGTCGCCGGGGCCGACGAAATCAACGTCGTCACCGCGGGTGTGAACTACTACCTCAAGAAGCACTCGGCCAAGTTCACGGTTGACGGCGTCTTCGCCCTCGACCCGCTCACCGGCATCGCCGTCAGCGACGGCCTGGGCCTCCAAGGCGACGGCGCCGATGAAGACGGCCAGTTCGCCCTCCGCGCTCAGTTCCAGATCTTGTTCTAAGCGGCCTGCTTGCCACTAAAGAACAACCCTACCGTAGGGCCCACGGCCGAAAAGCCGTGGGCCTTTTTTAATCCCCCCGCCGCATCCGACCCTCCTGACCGGGTGCGCTCAAACGCCGAGTTTGAGTTTTGTGTGAGCGTCGTGGGCAATATGAAATCCTTTGGTATGGTTTGATTTCTCTACCTCTCTGCGAGCCCCGTGTCATGCCCGAACTCAAAGTCCTGCTGGTTGAAGACGAGCGCGATCTGCTCGAACTCCTGAAGTACAACCTCGACCGCGAGGGCTACGAAGTCCTCACCGCCGAGACCGGCGAAGACGGGCTCAAGCTCGTCCGCAGCCAGCCGCCGGACCTCATCCTGCTCGACCTCATGCTGCCGTCGATGGACGGCCTGGAAGTCTGCCGCAGCCTCAAAGCCAAGGCCGAGACCGCCGACATCCCCATCATCATGCTCACCGCCAAGGGCGAAGAGTCCGATATCGTCCAAGGCCTGGAACTCGGGGCGGACGACTACATCACCAAGCCGTTCTCGCCGCGCATCCTCATGGCCCGCGTCAAAGCGGTGCTGCGGCGTGCCGACGTCGATACCCAAGATCGCCGCGTGGTCGAGTCGGCCGGGGTCCGCATCGACCTCGAACGCCACGAAGTCACCGCCGAGGGCGAAACCATCGACCTCACCGCGACCGAGTTCAAGCTGCTCACGCTCTTGGTCTCCCGCCCGGCCCGGGTGTTCACCCGCCAACAAATCATCGATTCGCTGCACGAAGGCTTCGCCGCCGTGACCGATCGCAGCGTAGACGTGCAGGTCGTCGCCCTACGCCGCAAACTCGGCCCCGCCGCCGGCAAACGCATCGAAACCGTGCGCGGCGTGGGCTACCGGTTTAAAGACTGATCCGCTTTTGATCCCAACCCCCGCCGGGATCGCAGGCCCCCGCGGTACGATGTACCGCAGCCCTGCGGTTCCCTGCAATCCCCGCCCGGCTCCCCTGCTTCGCCTTCCTTGCTTGGCCTTCCTTGATCCCTTGCCCCTGACGTCATGCACACCACCCTCACCATCTTGTTGGCGATTGCGTTGGCCGTGATGGTATTCGTGATCATCGTGCTGCGCCGCCGCGGGCGACGGCTAGAGGAAGAGCTGTCGGGTCAACGCGAGCAACACCGGCAACTCGGCGAACGCTTCGCCACGGCGGAAAGCCGCCGCAGCGAACTCGAGGCGGTGCTGTCCTCTATGGTCGAGGGCGTCGCCGCGATCGACACCGAAGAGCGGGTGATCAGCCTCAACCGGGCCGCGGCCCAGATGTTGTCGCTCGACCCCAAGCGGGCGGTGGGCCGACCGATTCAGGAAGTCGTGCGCAACGCCGCGTTGCAATCCCTGGTCGCCGGGGCGATCAACGCCGACGCCCACACCCCGACCGCGGGCGAGCTGAGCCTCCGGCTGAGTCCGGGGTCCAGCACCGATGACCGCTCGATTCAGGTCCACGCCGCGCCCGTCCGCGACGCCCAGGGCCGACGCGCCGGGGCCGTGGTCGTCCTCCACGACATCACTCGGCTACGCCGGCTCGAATCGGTCCGCCGCGACTTCGTCGCCAACGTCTCCCACGAGATCAAGACCCCCATCAGCGCGATCAAAGCGGCCGTGGAAACCCTGCTCGACGACGAGCACATGCCCTCGGCCCCGCGTCTGAACTTCACCGGGATCATCGCCCGGCAGGCCGACCGCCTCGACGCGATCATCGAAGACCTGCTGAGCCTGACCCGCCTCGAACAAGAAGGCGCCGCGGTGGCCGACGATCTGGAAGCCCACCCCGTCGCCCCGGTGATCCGCGCCGCCTGCGAGACCTGTCACGCCAAAGCCCAGGCCAAGTCGATCACGCTCGACATCGACGCCGAGCCGTTGTCGGCCCACGTCGTGCCGACGCTGCTCGAGCAAGCGCTGGTGAACCTGATCGACAACGCGATCAAGTACAGCCCCGAGCACACCACCGTCCGCATCACCGCCGAGCGACGCGGCGACGAGGCGGTCATCTGCGTCATCGACGAGGGCCGGGGCATCGAACCCGAGCATCTGCCGCGGGTGTTCGAGCGGTTCTACCGCACCGACCGCGCCCGCAGCCGACAACTCGGCGGGACGGGGCTGGGCCTGTCGATCGTCAAGCACATCGCCGAGACCCTCGGCGGCAAGGCCCGCGTGCGCAGCCAACTCGGCCACGGCAGCACGTTCAGCCTCACCTTCCGCCTCGGCGAAGAACCGGCCGAGCCTTCCGACGCACACCAACCACATGACCCCCGCGTCGCGGGCCGGCTCACCCCAGCCAGCCGCCAGCCCCCCCCCGCGGCCGCCCTCAGGCCATCGCGCGCTTCTCGAT
>CAYPCC010000011.1:14889-21773 GCA_964409095.1 uncultured Phycisphaera sp.
GAGAGCGCCTGACCCCGCGTTCACGGATGCGTCAAAATCCCGCCGATATAATCTGACCTTCCGACTCGTTTCCCCCTTGCTGCTGAAAGCCCCCCATGCCCTTATTCCTGCAACGCCAAGTCAACACCCTCAAGAAGATGCTGCTGAACCTCGGGGCGCTCTGCGAGGAGCAGGTCCGCTTGTCGATCGAGGCCGTCGTCACCCGCGACGTCGAGCTCGCCCAGCGCATCATCGAAGGCGACAAGAAGATCGACCTGTTGGAAATCGACGTCGAAGAAGAATGCCTGCACACGTTGGCGTTGCACCAGCCGGTGGCGTTTGACCTGCGTTACGTCGTCGCGGTGCTGAAGATGAACAACGACCTCGAGCGCATCGGCGACCACGCCAAGTCGATCGCCGAGCAGGCCAAGTACCTCGCCGGCGAGGGCGAAGTCACCGAAGCGCCCTTCGACCTCAACGCCATGGGTCGGCGGGTCGAGCAGATGCTGCGCAACGCGCTGGACGCGGTGGTAAACATCGACGTGGAGATGGCCCGCGAGGTGCGTGTGCTCGACGACGAGGTCGACATCATGCACGCCTCGATGTACGGCCGGGCGATCGAGCTCATCCGCGACTACCCCCACCAGACCGAGCAAATCATCCACTACATCAACGTCAGCCGGCAGCTCGAACGCATCGCCGACCACGCCTGCAACATCGCCAAGGACGTGCTCTACATCACCGAAGGCGAGATCCCCCGCCACGGCCGACTCCGCCGCGACGCGGCCGCGGCGGCCACTCAAGACCAAGGCGACCGCCCCACCGGTTAACCCCTCGCCTGGTGCCCGCCCCAAAGGCTTCACCCCCCCCCCGCCAACCACGACCCGACCCACGCGGTCCACGCGGTCCATCGGGGATGCACGCCCCTGTAAAATCCGGGAGAATCTGGATATGGCCAAGATGAAACCCCTGGATGTCGCCATCGAGAGCATGACGTTTGTCGCTCAAGTCCAAGGCTTTGCCGAGCCCGCGCCGCCGCCGACCGACGAAGACATCGTCGAAGCGCAGGAAGCCTTGGGTGTGCCGTTGCCGCCCAGCTATCTCGCGTTCATGGAGCGGGCCGGCAAGGTGCTGCTGCCCGACTGGGACCTTTACTGGGTCGGCGACTGCAACATGGCGACCCGCCGCAACATCGTGCTCGCCAACGAGATCGAGCGCGACCACGACACCTCGCCCCTGCCGTCGTTCTTGATCGCGTTCTGCGACGACGGCAACGGCGACCAATACTGCTTCGACACCCGCACCCGCACCGTCGCCGGCAGCGACCAGTCGATCGAACTCGAAGACCAGATCGGCGTCGGCGACCGGGCCGACCCCGCCATCGACCCGTTCAACATGCAAGCCCTGGAATACCCCATCGTCCTCTGGGACCGCGACCAGGGCCTCAACCAAATCCGCGACGGGCTCTACGTCGTGGCGACCGACTTCGTGGACTGGCTCAAAGCCCAGGTCCATGAATCGACGTAAGGCAATTTTGCCATGCACCACCTGACCCTCGACAGCCCGGTCGGCCCGCTGCGGCTTCTCGCCAACGACACCCACCTCTTGCGCATCGACTTCGACCACGGCCGCAAACTCAAACCCCTCCCCCCGGCCCCGGCCCCGGAAATCGGGGAAGTGAAGCACCCGGCAGATCACGGTGTACTCGCCGCGGCCGCCGCACAACTCGCCGACTACTTCGCTGGCCAACGACAAACCTTCGACCTGCCCCTCGCCCCCCAAGGCACCGCGTTTCAACTCCGCGTCTGGGAGCAACTCCGGCTCATCCCCTTCGGCGTCACGATCTCCTACGGGCAACTCGCCCAGCGCCTCGGCCAACCCAACGCCAGCCGGGCTGTGGGGTTAGCCAACGGCAACAACCCGCTGTCGATCGTCGTGCCCTGCCACCGCGTCATCGGCGCCGACGGCTCGCTCACCGGCTTCGGTGGCGGCCTCGACACCAAGCGCCAGCTGCTCGAACTCGAATCGCCCCGACTTTTTACCCCACCCCGCGAAGCCCGGCCTTGCGTGAGGTAGGCCGATTCGCCATACTTTCGAGTACCGTTTCATATCGACCCGGCCCATGCGTCGTGTCTTTCTCTTCTCAAACTTGGGGTACACACATGTTGCAGATGATTAGCTCGGTTTTAGCACAGTCCAACGCCGGCGGCGCCGCCGCCGCGGTGGTCGGCCTGGTCATTCTTCTGATCTACCTCGCGGTGATCGTGGTGGTGGTCGCGGGGTTATGGAAGATGTTTGTGAAGGCGGGCCAGCCGGGCTGGGGCGCCCTGATCCCGATCTATAACATTTACCTGCTGTGCAAAATCGTCGGCCGACCGGGATGGTGGTTGATCCTGTTCCTCGTGCCGTTCGTGAGCATCGTCATTGCGATCATCGTGTGTATCGACCTGGCCAAATCGTTTGGCCGGGGCACCGGCACGGCCATCGGGCTGATCCTCGTGGGTTTTGTGTTCATCCCGATCCTAGGCTTCGGCAAGGCCGAGTACCAAGGCCCCGCCGCCGCGATGCCCGCCGCCATCTAACGCCGACCAACCCCGCCCATGCCGCCGATCACGCTACAGCCGCCCGCGTGGCGGGAGGTCCCCGAGTATTGCGCGGGGTGCGGCTACGCGCTCGAGGGTTTGCCTTCGCCGGGGTCTTGCCCCGAGTGTGGGCTGCGGTTTGACGAGCAGACACTCGTGATGATCGGCATCCCCCGGCGCGGCAGCACGACATCGCCGGCGCGGCGGATGTTGTGGGGCGTGGTGCTGGTCGGCGGCGTGGTGTGGCTGAACTGCCTGGGGTTTGTGGTCTTTGAGCCGATGGTGTTTTTGGTGCTGGGGCTGGGTTGGCTGATCGGGCTGATCGCGCTGTTGGCCACGGGCAAACGTGAGCGGTCGGCGACGCAGCCGTTGATCTTTGCCGCCGGCGGCTTCGGGCTCGCGTCGGATGCGCAGACCGAAGCCGGCCGCACGCTTCGCCCGTGGTCCGAGGTCAACGCCTACCGATTCACCCGGATCGGCGCGAACTGGTACCGCCTGCAACTCGGTCGGGCCGATCACGCGCCGGCCGGGGAAGCGGTGGACAAACTTGATGCCGTGAAATTCGAGGCGGGCGTGCGCTGCAGCGACCAAGACGCCGACCGCGTCCGCGAGACGCTGGCGCATCACTTGCAACACAATCCGCTCAACGCCCCAACGCAATAGATCGTTTACGCCGCTTCGGATTGAACCAAAACGTCCGGCTCGATGAACTCGTCGATCTGGATGAGCTGGTCGAACCGCAGGCCGATCTCGTGGCTTTTTCCGGAAAGGTGTCGGCACCAGGTTACTTTGCCAGATAGCGCGACGCTCTCGCCGTGGCGCGTCTGCAGCGCGACGTGGCACGGCGTGTCGGGGTAGAGAAAACTCAGGTGGATGAAGCCCATGCCGCCGACCGAGAGGTTGCGGGACCGCACGAGGTGCGAGGTCTTTTGGCCGCCCGAGTGCATGATCCGCAGCGCGACCCGCCGGACGTGGGGGTAGCGCTTGATGTCCAGGTCCCGACGATCGCGGGGCGCGGGGACCGTCGGCCCCTTGCCCGCTTCGAGCGTGGCGATCAAAATTTCCCACTGCTTTTCGCTGAGTTGCAGCGAGCTTTTAAGAATATCGTTGCTTATCGTCGGCATGAGGACCCCACACAGAAATACCCCGTTGCTATCGGGGAATACCTTGCCCCGCTTAAGCCGTGAATCCGGAAAAAATGGCTCGGATCTGTCATGATGCCGCTCATGCCCGTGGCCCCGCTCCGCGTCGAAGACACCCCGAATCCCCAAGCGATGAAGTTCATCGCCGACCGCCCGTTTCCGCTCGGCCCGACGCTTGACCCCGGAAAGATGCGCAGCTATCGCGCGGCCGCTGACGCCCAAGCGGCGGGCGATACCTTGGCCGAGGCCCTGTTTGCCACGGGACCCGTGATGTCGGTGATGATCGTGGGCGATTTTGTGACGGTGAACAAAACACCCAGCGCCCGCTGGCCGCGGCTCCGGCCGAAGATCGAGTCGGTGCTGCGGCAGCACGTGGCGGAGTGACATTTTCTGGGGGGTTCTGGGGTTCCGGGGGCGGGGGTTCCGGGGATCCGGGGGGTTACGCGTCGAGGATCGGCTCGATGACTTCGACCAGCTCGGCCGTGGCCTCGCTGATTTTCTCCATGTCTTCGCCCGCTTTGCTCAGCGTTTTGAACGCCTTGCTTAGCGCATCGCGCTGCGGATCGGTCAACGGGTTCATCGCCCCGGCCTTGGTTTGATCGACCTCCAACGCGCCCCGCTGGGCGTGGGTCCGCCCCGCGACGAGGCGGTGGTGAAAACGTGCCCGGCCAAACAGCACAAACGGGAAGTTCGGATTCCGCGTCGGCCCGCACCGCAAGAGCTTGCCGCCCAGCGGCCGATTGATCAGCTTAAACTCCGCCAAGCGCCCCGCGCCCATATAGCCCAGTGTCCCGCCGACCACCGCACCGATCGCCGCGCCCAGCAGAAAGCTCGTGCCGCCCGCCGCGACGTCGAGCGTGCCGCCCGCCGCCGCCCCGCCGCCGACCCCGGCCAACACCAGGTCGCGCCGCCGAAGCCCAAACAGCAGCCACGCCTCTTGCGAAAACAAGTCGCCCGCCAAGGCGTCCAGTTCCGCGCCGCCGTCGGCCTCGCGGCGATCCAGGCCGTGGTGGTCGTACACCGACTCGACCCGCTCCCGGCCACGCTTCTCGCGCCGCCGCAGTTGCCCCTTGAAATCTTCCAAGAGCGCGGGCTGAAACTTTTTCGCGTCGTCGGCCGGGCCGATTTTTTTAGTCACCGACAACGTCAACCCGTCGGCGAGCAGCGACGCGATCTCGCGCGCCGACTCGCGCCGCCTTCGTTGCCGATCGCCGTCGAGCGCTTGCACCGCTTGCTCCAACGGGTCTCGCCACGCCTCTTTGAGTTGGCCGAAGGCCCGCAACAACTCCAGCCGTTTCTCGAACTCGGCCGTCACCGCGTTGAACACCCGGACGATCTTGAAATACTGCCCCAGGGCCGACCGCCACGCCTCGACGTGGTCCGCGTCGCCGATCGGGTTGATCAACGCCAGGCTTGGTCGGCCGGTCCAGCGGAGGATCTCCATCTCCGCCTCGTACTCGGGGCCGTAAGGCACCGACCCATCGACGACGTAGAGAATCCCCGCGGGGTTGGACTCATCCAGCAGCGGCCGGAGGAGTTCGACCTCGTCGGTGAAACCCTCGGTGCGTTCGTGGGCTTCGACAAAATCGCGGACCACCGCGGCGTGTTGGTCGGCCGTGGTCTCGCGCTGCTTCATCCACTCCAGCGCCCGCCGGGCGCGTTGGAACCCCGGCGTGTCGATAAGCGTGTACAGCGTCCGCCCGTCGACGCTCATCGGAAACGCGCGCGAGCGCGTCGTGGTGCCCGGCTCGGGCGCGACGCGCACCGCGTCGTCCGCCGCGAGCGTCGCCACGATGCTCGACTTGCCCTTGTTGGGGTGGCCCACCACCGCGAAACGTGGCTCGCTCATGGCGTGCCTCCTGACGCGAGGTTGGTTTGCTGGGGAGCGACCAAACGCAGCCACGGGTCGCCGAGGCTGGCGATTTTTTTCTGCCACACCGCCCGGTCGCCGGCGCCGATCGGCTGGACCTCGATCGCCCGGCCGTCACCGAGGGCTTGGCGTAAATCAATTAGAAAATCAAGGAATTCCAGCACCGGCGGCTCCCACGCCTTGACCCGGACGAGCACCGGGCGGTCGCCGGGGTTTGCCGCGGCCGCCGCGATCGTCGCGCGGTCGTCGGCCAAGGATCGCCCGCCGCCCGCGTCAAACGCCTCGCCGTCGTAGTCCGCTTCCGCCCAACGGATCACGCAACCCACCTCGGCCGACGGAGCGGCGGCGGGCGTCGCCGCCACACGATCTGTCGCCTCGGATTCATGGTCCGCCGCCCGCGTCTCCACCACCGCCGCGGTCATGCGGTCCAACACCCGGTCCGCCCCCGGCGTCGTCGCCACCGCGCGAACCACCGCCTTTTGCAAACGCCACCGCGTCATTGCCAGCGTCACGAAACGCGGCAACACGCCGTAGACGATCATGCACATCACCAGGAACGGCCACCACCGCGCCGAGTCTTCCGCCGCGACGCCCAACTCGAAATTCTCCGCCCGGTAGGTCTGCGTTGCCGCGACCAACTCGGTCGGCGGCACCGCGTCCGCCCAAACCGTTTGCCACGGCCAAGCAAGCGCCTCCGTCAACCCGTGCATGTCGTCCGCCTCGACCTGCAGCGTCGTGCTCCAGCCAAAACCCAAGTCGCTGAACACGATCAGCTGCAACGCCCCGCACGTCGCCGCGAGGTTGAACGCCAACGCCATCGACTGCGACCACGAAAGCATCTGCCACTTCTGCACGGCGTGGTACACCCGCTGGTGCGCTTGGCCCCGGCCGAGGATCTGCTGGACCACGTCGCGCGTCTCGCCGGGCAGCCAGCGTGAGACCAGCGTCGCCAAGCGCGCCGGGCTCAGGTCGCGCAGCCACGCCGACCCCGCAAGATTGCCCGGCAGCGCCGCGATCGCAAACAACCCCAGCGTCACCGCCTGCAACCCGACAAACACCGCGAGGACCCGCACCACGTTCACCGGCGTCGAGCCGTCGTAGTAAAACAGCCCCCTCGCCGCCCCGTAGCCCAGCAGCAACCCGATCGCCACCGCCACCAGCCCGACCACCCGCAACCCGTCCGCCCCGCGGCGCGGCGCATCTTTGGGTTCGCCCAACCACGCCGTGAGCCGGGCCGCCCGCGTCGGGATCGGCAGCGGCTCGGCCGACCGCTCGACGCCCAAACGCTTACCGATTTCGCGGTCTCGCCTA
>CAYPCC010000011.1:21783-28791 GCA_964409095.1 uncultured Phycisphaera sp.
TGATCCACCGGCAACGCCTCGTCGCGGTGCAACTGCGTCGCCAAATCGACGAGGGTTCCGGGTTGAGGGGTCGACGGCGAGGGCATGTGTCTGTCCATGATCGGCCACCACCCGCCACGACGCAACGCGGAGCAAGAAACATGCGGGGCTTCGGTAGCCGATCCGGATGGTTAAGATAAAGGGACGCCTCGGGCGTGGGTTGTCGTCGCGGAAGGATCTTGGTTTGCCGATCGATCTGGACTGTCCATCTTGTGGCCGGGTGTTGCGGGTCGACGACAAGTACGCCGGCCGGCGTGGGACTTGTCCAGCCTGCAAGAAGCCGCTGCTGATCCCCGAGGACAACCCGGTGTTGGAAATCCTGCCCGAGGATCGCCGGACCTACGACAACGTCATCCTTCCATCTCCCAAGCCGCCTCCCCCCAAGCCAGCCCCCCGCGATCAAGATTCCGGGGGCGGGGGCGGGAGCGAGGCGTGGCGTGATCCGCGGCTGGTACGGCTGGATAAGTTGCGAGAAGAAGAGCAAGCGGCGAAGCGGCCGCCGTGGTGGAACCGCGAGTTGATCAATCTGCTTGGGCTGCCGTTGACGCCGGTGTGGTTGCTGTTGATCCCGTTGGTGATGGCGGGCGTTGGGGTGTGGTATCTGAATGGGCCGGGGCAGCCGGCGAAGGTGAACTACGCGTCGCCGGTGTTCGTGGTGGAGGTGCTCTCGACCGGCCAGACGCAGAAGGCCTTTGGCAGCGGGGGCAACCTGTCGTGGGGGGCGATGCTCGGCGGCGGCTCGGGCGGCGGCGGCGGCGTGACGCAGTACACCGGCCCGACGGGTACGCCGCAGTCCAACGTATTTTCTGTCGGCGGGCAAGACGAGTTGTTCGTCACCAAAGGCGACCCGGCGGGCGACTACGTGCTGATCGAAATCGAGCTGCAGCAAAAGATCATCAACAACCTCGGCCGAACCTCGGGCTACGACAGCATCCTCAAGGCCAGCGAGTTCGAGCTGCGCCGCCTGGGCGAGCCGGCGGGCAACGGGATGGCGGGGCGATTGGTGACGGCGAGTTTTGATCAGCCGATCGAGATCGATCTGGCCGGGTCCCAGACGAATAACCCGCGGGCATTGCTGCCTTCGTCCACGACGCCGGATCGGGTGGACGAGAAGATCATCCCCGGCGTGATCAACGGCGAGGCCGAGTACGCGCTGGGCCGAACCCAAGGCACGGTCAGTTTCACCGCGTCCCGCAGCGTCGGAGGCTACCCGGCGATGAAAGGCTTGTCGGGCACGGGCAAACTGGTCACGACCCACCCGGACCGGGACGGCCCGGCCGTCACCGCCGACTATCAGGGCGGCATCCTCGAAGTGAGTTGGGACGCCGGGTCGCAGGCGCACTGGGCGGTGCCGAGGCTGCTGGAAAAATCGCGGACCTCGCCGTGGGATCGGTACACGTTTTCGCTTTTGTTCCCCCGGCCCGACGACGCGGGGACGTACACGCTGAGTTTTGCGGGTAAAGACGTGGCGACGGTGAAGCTCGGCCGGGCCAAGCAGCCCAGCGCTCCCGCCCCGTCGCCCATCGCCTCGCAGCGCCAGGGTGGACCGCAAGCGCAGTCGAAAAACTCCAACTCGCCGTTGGCGTATTTCGACGTGCTGCGTGACGCCAAGAGCCAAGCGCAAGGCATCGTTTCGGCGAACCACATGCGGCAGATCGGCATCGGGCTGCAGCTCTACCTCGACCAAAACAACGGCCGATTCCCCGAGACGTTGTTGGCATTGCGGACCGCGATGCCGCAGCTTGAGCAGCTCATGGAGAACCCCCGCACCGGCGATCGGCCGGGGTTCATCTACGAGAAGCCCGCCCCGGGCAGTGTCCCCAGCCGCACGCCGGTGTTGTTTGAATCGCTGGGCGGGCAGAAAGACCCCGACGGCGCGGTGTTGTACGGGGATGGGAGTATTCGGTGAATCGGGGGAAGTGATGGATGGAGTGAGGCGCGAAAAAAAGCCGACGGATGGCCATCCGTCGGCTTTGAGAAAAACGTGTGGTGGGGACGGTGGATTAGCCGTTGTGCTTGCTGAGCAGGTCGCGGATTTCCGAGAGCAGGACGATGTCTTGCGAGGGTTTGGGGGCTTCTTCCGGGGCTGCCTCGGCCTTTCGTTTCATCGAGTTGATGACTTTGACCACGATGAAGATGGCCAGGCCTTGGATGAGCAGCGCGATGCAGGCGTTGATGAACGCGCCGTAGCGGATGGCGACGCGCTCGGTGTCGGACATGATTTCGATTTGCGTCAGCGGGTGGATTTCACCCTTGGCCATGGCGGGGGCGAGCTCGTAGTCGAGCGCGGCGAAGTCCACGCCGCCCATGGCGTAGCCGACCGGCGGCATGATCACGTCCTGCACGAACGACGTGACCAAGGCCCCAAACGCCGCCCCGATCACGAGGCCCACGGCCAGGTCGATCATGTTGCCCTTGAGGATAAACTCTTTGAATTCTTTAACGATGCCCATGTGTATTCCCTACTCAGTGGTGATAGTGCAGCGGGAACCTTGAGACCACGCTGCTGATCAAAATGATATCCAGCGGTCGCGTAGGCTGAGACACGGCTCACCTCCGACCCCTATCCCGCTGACATGAGCACAATGGTAATCGGATTCATGCGGTTCGGACAACCCCAAAGCCGACTTCCGATAATCGTGGGGTAAGCGCCGCAAAGGGAGGCGGTCCGGGGCCGAGAACTCCAGTGATCGACGGGGTCAGGCTTGGGGGGCTGCGGCGCGGACGGCGTCGGTGACGCCGTCTTGGTAGATCTTGAAGTTTTTGTTGAACAGGCCGGCGAGCTTTTGGGCGGCGGCGTCGAAGGCGGCGGCGTCGGCCCAGGCGTTACGCGGGACGAGCAGTTCGTCGGGCACGCCATCGACTTTCGTCACGGTGTGGATGCCGAAGACGGGGTCGATTTGGGTCGGGGCGTCGGCCAGCTTCCCGGCGTGGATCGCGTCGACAATCGCGCGGGTGTAGGCGAGCTTGATCCGCGACCCGGTGCCGCCCCCGGAAGCGCCCCCGGAAGCGCCGCCGGAAGCGCCGCCGCCGGCCCAGCCGGTGTTGACCAGCCAGACGTTGGTCTGGTGCTTCTTCATTTTCTGGGCGAGGAGCTCGGCGTATTTCGCGGGGTGCCAGACGAGGAACGGGCCGCCGAAGCAGGGGCTGAAGGTGGCTTCGGGTTCGGTGACGCCCATCTCGGTGCCGGCGACCTTGGCGGTGTAGCCGCTGATGAAGTGGTACATGGCTTGTTCGGGGGTGAGTTTGCTGACCGGTGGGAGGACGCCGAAGGCGTCGCAGGTCAGGAAGATGATGTCGGTGGGGTGGCCGGCGATGCCGGGGATGCGGGCGTTATCGATGGCCTCGACGGGGTATGCTCCGCGGGTGTTTTGGGTGATGCTGTGGTCGGCGAAGTCGACGTGGTGGTCGTGGGGGTCGAAGCGGACGTTTTCGAGCACGGCTCCGAAGCGCAGGGCGTGGTAGATCGCGGGTTCTTTTTCTTCGGAGAGGTCGAGGGCTTTGGCGTAGCAGCCGCCTTCGATGTTGAACACGCCGGTGTCGGTCCAGACGTGTTCGTCGTCGCCGACGAGCTGGCGGTGGGGGTCGGCCGAGAGCGTGGTCTTGCCCGTGCCCGAGAGGCCGAAGAGGACCGAGGTGTTTTCGCCGTCGGCGTCGCAGGTCGCCGAGCAGTGCATCGAGAGGTGTCCCTTTTTCGGCATGAGGTAGTTCATGACGGTGAAGATGCCTTTTTTCATTTCCCCGGCGTACTCGCTGCCGAGGATGACAAACTCCTGCTCATCGATGTTCAGATCGACGCTGGTGCGGCTGGTCATGCCGGCGGTGAGCGGGTTGGCGGGGAAGTGGCCGGCGTTGAAGATGGTCCAGTCGGGCTCGCCGAAGTTCGCGGATTCTTCGGCGGTCGGGCGGATCAGCATGGTCCACATGAACAGCGCGTGGTACGGCCGTTCGCAGATGACGCGGACCTTGATGCGGTGTTTGGGGTCCCAGCCCGCGAAAGCATCGACGACGTAGAGGCGGGGGCGGGTGTTGAGGTAGTCGATCGCGCGGGTGCGGTTGATGTCGAAGGTACGTTGTTCGATGGGGATGTTGATCGGGCCCCACCACACGTCGTTTTCGGAAGACGGCTGCTTGACGACGCGTTTGTCTTTGGGCGATCGGCCGGTCTTCGAGCCGGAGTAGGCGATGAGCGCCCCCGAGTCGGCGATCGACGTGCCTTGCTCGTGACGCAACGCTTCTTCGTAGAGCGCGGCGGGCGAGAGGTTGCGGCGGACCGTCTGATTCAGCAGACCTAACGATTCGAGGCTGAACGATTCACTCACGGCAGAGGCCTTTCGGGGGCAGTCGCTATGGACCTACTTGGGCGATGATTGGGAGTCGGGGTTGCCTATCGTAACGCGCCTCCCCTTGGAACATGCCGACACGATGACATTTATTCCTCGGATGGGATGCGCAGATTCAACCCAGCGATCGGGTGGCATCGGCCAACAGCAACGCCGGCAGCAGCGCTCCGACGCCGCCTTGAATCTGCAAATGCGATTGCGTGTCGTGGAGTTGCTGCTCGGCGAACATGATCGTGTCGGGGTTCGAGAGAAACGCGGCGAGGCCCCAGGGCTGATAGGTCGTGTAGTCGGGCTGGGTGTGGTGCTGGTGGTAGGCGGTGATCTCGAGGAGACGTTGCCGCCAAGCGGGTTGTGGGGGCAGGTCGTTGCGGGCGTCGGTGAGTTCGATGAGGGCTTGCAACGCATGGAGTCCGACGAGTTCGCGGTAGGTCCAGTGGTCGGGGGTCTCGTCGAGGGATTGGGGGTGAAGGCTGCCGGCGTGGGCGAGGACGAGGCGGTCCACGTCGGCGATCGCGGCGGGGTTGGGTTCGCGGCGGGCGAGTTGGTGCCAGGCGTGCCAGAGGTGGCGGGAGACGTCGGCGTGATCGACATCGGCGGCCAGCAGCAGCGGTTCGTCAGCGGCCCGGGCGTGGAGGTACGCGGCGAACGTGCGGTAGATCGGCCGGGACTGGCCCAGGCCGTCGGTGAACGTCGCGGGGCCGGCGACGGGCGGGGCGTCGAGCGTCGCGGGCGGGTCGCCGACGAGCTGCCGGGCGGCGGGTAAAAGTCGGATGAGGCTGTAGCGGGTTTCGCCGGGCTTGGGCTGATGAGGCGAGGCGTCGATGGCCAGGTCGATCGCGTGGCGGGCGAGCGCCTGAACCATCGTGGCGTACCGGCTAAGATCATGGGCGACGTTTTGCATGAGTGATTTATAGAACGGACGACCCGCTATGCCCAACTGGACCGACCTCGGCCCCGCCGCCGACTACCCGCCCGACGCCCAGGCGTGCAAGAAAATCAAGAATGTCAAAGGCAAAAACGTGCCGATCGTGGTGTTCAATGTGGACGGCGAACTCCACTGCATCGCCAACGTCTGCCCCCACGCCGGCCTCCCGCTGGGCGACGGCGAACGACGCGGCCTCACCATCACCTGCCCCTACCACGGCTACACCTACAGCCTCAAAAACGGACGCGACCTCGACGACCCCGAGTTCGGCCAACCCGCCACCATCTACCCCATCCGCGTCGAAGGCGGCACCGTACAGCTCGACCTCGAACCTTAAGAAAGCAGCCGCGAATCAACGCAGATAAGCGCAAATCGATACCGAATCATTCTCAGGCCATCCGCATGTCTTGTCTGATTCATTCGCGTTGATGGGCGTTCATCTCGCGGCAAAATAACACATGACCAATTCACTCCAAGACCATCTCAAGACCGACCACGACCACGCCGTCAAACGCCTATCGAAATTGCTCTCCATCCCCAGCGTCAGCACCGACCCGGCGTTTAACAAACACGTCCACGAAGCGGCGACCTGGGTCGCCACCTACTGCGAAGGCCTTGGCATGAACGTCGATGTCATGCAACCCGTTGGCCACGATGGCAAGCAAGGCCACCCCGTGGTCGTCGCCAAAACCATGCCCAAGATGGTCGCCGACGACGCGAAAAACCGTGTGTTGTTCTACGGCCACTACGACGTCCAGCCGCCCGACCCGGTGGACCTGTGGACCACCCCGCCCTTCGAGCCAACGGTGCGCGACGGCAAACTGTTTGCCCGCGGCACGTCCGACGACAAGGGCCAAGTCATGTGCTTCCTCGAAGCCCTGCGGGCCTACCACGCGACGGGCACCAAGCTGCCCTGCCACGTCACCGTCCTGATCGAAGGCGAAGAAGAGTGCGGCAGCGTCAGCCTCCCCGCGTTCCTCGAACAACACGCCGCGATGCTCGACGCCGACAACCAAACCGTCTGCGTCGTCAGCGACACCACCCTCTGGGATATGCCCGGCAGCGAAAAAGGCTACCTCCCCGCCATCACTTACGCCCTCCGCGGACTCGTCTACTTCGACGTCAAACTCCACGGCCCCGACCGCGACCTGCACTCGGGCGTCTACGGCGGTACCCTCGCCAACCCCGCCACCCAGCTCGTCCGCGTCCTGGGCAAACTCCACGACGACCACAACCGCATCACCATCCCCGGCTTTTACGACGACGTGGCCCCCACCTCGCCCGAAGAACACGACGCCTGGAAAAAACTCGACTTCAACGAGCACCAGTTCACCGGCGACGTCGGCAGCCACCCCTTCGGCGAACGCGATTTCTCCACCCTCGAACGCCGATGGACCCGCCCCGCCTGCGACATCAACGGCATCTACGGCGGCTACATGGGCGAGGGCGCGAAGACCGTCATCCCCAGCTTCGCCGGCGCCAAGGTCAGCTTCCGCATCCCCGGCAACATGACCCCGGGAAAGGTGCAACAGCAGTTCGAGCAGTGGCTCCACAGTCAGGACGTCGCCGGCTGCCGGTGGGAGATCGAGCGCCACGGCGGGGCCTCGCCCGTGCTGGTCCCGCGCGACTCGCCGGACGTCGCCGCGGCGCAGCGCGCGATCGAGGCCGTCACCGGCAAGCCCGCGGCGCTGATCCGCGAGG
>CAYPCC010000012.1:0-6267 GCA_964409095.1 uncultured Phycisphaera sp.
AAAGAGCCCCGCGATCGCTACACCCAGCGGCGTCAATTTTTCTTGCAGCCCCAACCCAAACGACAGCACGCACAACAACGCCAGCAACAACACGAACACCACCGCGACCACGTTCCGCTGCTTGCCCAGATACGCATACGCCCCGTCCCGCACCGCCTGGGCGATCCGCACCATCTCCGGCGAGCCCTCGCTCTGCTTCATGAACCCCTTGTAAAAAAACAACGCAAACCCCAGCGCGAGCACCGCACCCACCGGGGCCAGGAAATAAGCGGGCGGCAACGCCACGGCAAGAAGCGATTGGCAAAGCATCATCAGCAATGTTCTCCACCCGATGAAGTCGCCGCCCGACGTACCCCGGTCGCAGGGCAAACGAAGCGGACGCAATCAACCGGGATGACGAGGGACCCGAGACAAAGAAAAAACCATGACGATCAGGAAACGACCATATCAAACAAAAAACACGAAAACCAAAGCATAAAAAAAATACCGAGGCGAACGTCTCGCCACGCCATTCATTAAATACACATTTGATTGGCCTGTCGAACGGAACACCAAGGCCCGGTTTTGTCCGTACGCTCAGGCCTAGACCCAATCCACTGTTCTGCCCACGGGGCTAGGAGGTTTAGTCTTTGCCGCGGGGCTTGGCAGCGCCGGGCAACACACGCGGAGCGGTCTTGCGGGCGGCCCGTTGCTTGCGCTCCGAGGGTTTCTCGTAGTACGCACGCTTTTTGATGTCTTTGGTCAGGCCTTCTTTTTCGCAAAGCTTTTTGAAACGACGCATCAGTTGCTCGGCCGATTCGCCGCTGCGGGCCTTGATTCGGATTGCCATGGGTTGCCTTTCGAGTGCGGAAGAGTCCGTCTCACGACGGTCGGAGAGGGTTTAGTATTCGATTCTCCCCGGTGAGGGGAGCCACATATGGTAGCGATTGTTCGCCCCGTTGCAAGGTTGCCACACCCGCTGAGCGCCCCCAAACACGGATAATTCGCTGATCCGGCTTAGCTCAGGCCCCACGACTGCATGTTTGCGAGGCTGATCTTGAGGCTGTCGAACGGGTCGAGGTCGCCCGCATCGCGTTCGATGATGTACCACTCGACGCCCGCCGCCTTGGCGGCCTCGAGGATGGCGGGCCAGTTGAGGTTGCCCGCGCCGACCTCACACATCTTGTGTTCGCGTTTGGCGTTGATGGTCATGTCCTTCATGTGGATCGCGGGGACCCGGCCCGACAGGCGTTTGAGCCAGGCTGCGGGGTCGGCTCCGCCGTGGGCGACCCAGTAGGTATCGACCTCGAAGAACGCGGCCGGGCCGAGCTTTTCTTCCAGCACGGTGTACGGCGTGGATTCGGGGCTGATTTTTTCCGGGGCGTCGGCCAAGCCAAACGGGGCGAATTCGTGGCTGTGGTTGTGGTAGCCGATCTTCACTGGCGAACCTTCGTAGGTCGCGGCCAAGGCGCTGAAATCTTCAATAAACGCGGCCCACTGGGCTTTGGTTTCATTGCCCGACCAGCCCCAGCCGCCCAGGGCGGTGTACTTGCAGCCGAGCGTGGCGTGGAAGTCGATCTCGGCGGCGTGGTCTTTGAGTTGGTCAAAGCTGCGGTGCGTCGCGGCGCAGACCAGGCCGGTGTCGTCGAGGATTTGTTTGAGTTCGTCCGCCGCGATGGTATTGAAGCCGGCCGCCGAGGCTTGGATCGCCCCAAAACCCAAGGCCTTGACCTTGGCGCAGGTCTTGGCGATCTCCGCGGGGGTCTCGCAGTGCTCGCGGAGGGTGTACATCTGGGCAGCGATTTGGGTGGCCATGGGGAAATTCTCGGGGGTGTGATGGGGGACGGCGTTGGCGCGAACGGCGGTTTGACGTTTTCGCTCGCCAAACCATACCAACCCCCCGGCGGGTTTCAACCCGCAGTCTTGCGGTACTGTTGATTCTCCCCCGTTTAGCGGGCGATCGCAGATCGCCGTCTCGATTCATCGCGGACCAGCGTCACGGCGATCTTTGATCGCCCGCTCAACGGGGGGAGCGCATAAACTATCGGCCATGAAAGCCATGACCATCCCCGCCACCGGCGACCCGTCGGTGCTCACCCTCGCCGACGTCGAAAAACCCGTGCCCGGCGACCACGAACTGCTCATCGAAGTCCATGCCGCGGGACTCAACCCCGTCGACGTCAAGGTCCGCGACGGCCGATTCCGCGCCCCGCTGACCTTCCCCGTCACGCCCGGCTACGACGTGTCCGGCCGGGTCGCCGCCATCGGATCGCAAGTCACCAAGTTCCGCCCCGGCGACGCGGTGTTCGCCTCGCCGCCGCTCTTCAAACCCGGAGCCCACGCCGAGTACGTCGTGGTCGATGAACGCGTTGCCGCCCGCAAGCCCGAGAAGTTGTCGCACGTGGACGCCGCCGCCATGCCGTTGGCCTTGCTGACCGCGTGGGAACTGCTGCACGACATGGCCGACCTCCGCGAAGGCCAAACCGTTTTGATCCACGCCGCGGCGGGCGGCGTCGGCCACCTCGCCATCCAACTCGCCAAAGCCCGCGGCTGCGTCGTGCTCGGCACCGCATCGGCCGACAATTCGTTTGCCCTGCTTGACCAACTCAACATCGACCACACCATCAACTACAAAACCGAAAACGTCCACGACCGCGTCATGGACATCACTGCCGGGCGTGGGTGCGACGCGGTGTTCGACTTCGTGGGGGCTGAGGTGTTCAAGTCCAGCATCCCCCTGGTCGCGGTCCGCGGCCAGCTGGGCACCATCGTCGGCATCCCCGCCGACGCCGACCTCACCCCGCTGTTCCTCAAAAGCGCCAGCCTCCACACCGAGTTCATGGGCGCCACCGCCCTGGTCGGCCAAGTCCCCGCCCACCAAGGCCCGATCCTCAAACAAGCCGCCGCGATGATCGACGCCGGCACGCTCAAACCCCACGTCTCCCAAACCTTCCCCCTCGACGACCTCGCCGCCGCGCACGAACTCCAAGCCAGCGGGACGGTGACCGGGAAACTCGTGATTCAAATCAGGGACTGAAAACCGTAACCGCAGATTGCGCAGATTGCGCCGATTAATAAAACAATTTTTAATTCGTTTCTAATTCTGCGTAATCAGCGAAATCTGCGGTTTCTGCCTAATCACCACACCACGACTTCGCGCTGCAATTCGATGCCGTGGCGTTGCGAGACGGTTTGTTCGATGTGTTCGATCACGGCCAATACATCCGACGAGGTGGTCTTGCCCGGCTCGGCGACGACGAAATTCGCGTGGACGTCCGATACGCTCGCCCCGCCGATCGAAAAGCCTTTCAGGCCGCTGCGGTCGATGAGTTGCCCGGCGGTCGCGCCGACTTCCGCTGGCGGATTTTTGAAACAACAACCCGCCGACTTGTCGCCCATCGGTTGGCTGTTTTTCTTGTAGAGGTACACCTCTTTGTACCGCTTCATCAGCACCTCGGGGTCATCGGCGTCGAGCTCAAACTCGACCTGCAAAATGAACGGGGCGCGGATGTTGGTGCTGCGGTAGTTGAACTCGAGGTCATCCCGGTCGCGGTAGTAGACTTGGCCGGCGTCGGACATGACTTGGACGCGTTTGACGGATTCACCGATGTCGCCGAACGCGCCGCCGGCGTTCATGCGGACCGCCCCGCCGATGGTGGCGGGGATGCCCGCAACGTGCACCAGGCCATCCAGCCCCGCGCGGGCCGAGGCGGGGACGAGTTTGAACAAATCCACCCCCGCCCCGGCGGTAATGGTGTGGGCCTTCTGATCAATGGCGATCTGTTTGAAGTTGGGGTCGTCCAATCGAACGACCACGGCATCCACACCCTCGTCACGCACAACCAGATTCGCCCCCGCGCCAAGAATCAGGATACGGACGTGCTGCTCGCGGCAGCGGGCGACGAGCGTTGAAAGTTGCGCCGCGTTGCTGGGCGATGCGAGTAGCGCGGCGTGGCCGCCGGTGCGGTACCACGTCAGTGCGCCCAGCGGGGCGTCGGCGGTGTGTTTGATGTTGAGGTCGGCGATGAAGTCGGGGCGGACCGTGAAGGGGCGTGCGGGCATCGGGGGATTGTAACGGTAGATTCGAATAAAAAGCCGAGGGATGGCCATCCCTCGGCTTTGAGAAACTCAAGTTTTTCGATCACCGATTAAAACAGGTAGCGGATACCGAAGTTGATGCCGTACTCCAGTTCGGTGCGGTGGTCGAGGTCTTCGAAAACCGGGACGTGGAACGTGGCCTCGAAGGCCCACTGCCGGCCCTCGTACATCCAGCCGGGGGCGAACATGGTGCTGATATCGCCGTTGGTTTCGTATCGGCCCAAGAGCTGCGCCTGGAAGTAGTGCGAACCGGTCGTCTGGGCCGTGTAGGCTTCGGGCGACAGGCGGTAGAGGTAGGACGCGTCGAGTTTGAGCGCGTCGAACTTGCTGTCGCCGAACTCGATGGTGAACCCGTCGCCGGTGCCCGTGTTGAACTTCCACAGGGCCGAGGCGTTGAGGCCGTGTCGGCCGTCGATGCGGATGTAGGCGACGCCCAGCAGCGGGTCGAAGCTCTCGCTGGAAAACCCGTCGTCGTAGCTGGGCACTTCCAACCCGGTCAGCAGCACGGCCCGCCGGGTCTCGATCGGGCCGACGTCTTCTTGGTAAAACCGGTGTTGAAACATCACGGTGATATCGTCGAGTCCCCAGCCGTCGGCGTCGGGGTTCGGGGCCGTGTTTTCCAAGTCCCAGTACACCACCGGGACGTGGATCATGAGCGCCGACTTGCGGCCGACGCCGTAGGCGAAGGTGGTTTCAAACTCGAGCATGTCCACCGAGCCGAAGCCGTTGGCCCGCGGGTCATCCATGCGGGAGTAGTGGAACTCCTGGCGAACAATCGGCACCTCCCAGCCGGGCTGAACCGCGGCGGGCATGTCGGTGGATTGTTGGGCGTGGGCGGTCGAGAACGCCCCCGCCGCGGCGAGCACGGCGACGATCGCCGTACCCGCCTGACGGCGTGAGCATCTTGGCAGAGGGTTGAACCAACGACTCACGGCGTCACCTCACCGTCGGGCATGGTGACTTGTTCGGCGGTGAAGCCGGCGTCGCGGATGGCGGCTTGGAGGTCCTGGGCCGCGGGGGCGGGCTTCTCGGGGTCGAGGCCGACGGTGACGATGCCGTTGCCCAAATCGATGTTGGTCCACTTCACGCCGTCGACTTTCATCAGCCGACGGTCGGCACTGGAGGCACACAGCGGGCAACCCATGCCCTTGGCGTTGATGATGACGACGGGCTCGCCGGCGTCGGTGGCGTGGGTGGGGGCTGTGACGGCTTGGTGCGTGTGCTCCGCGGCGTCGGCGGCTTCACCGGCGGCACACGCGGCGCAGGGCGCTTCGCCGGCTGCGGCTTTTTTTGCCGTACACGCGGCGGACATCTCGCCGTTATTGCAGGCGGCACATTTTTCGCCTTTTTTCGCCGCACACTCGGCACAATATTCGCCGGAGGCGCAGGTCGCGCACGACGACTTGGCCGGGGCTTGGGTGGAGCTGGTGGCGGCGCAGCCGGTGAGCAACGCGAACGAGAACACAGCGATCATGGGGATCAGATAACGCATGGCGGTTTCCTTGTTTGAAACAGGGGATATCAAAAGTCAGAGCGGCTTCGGGCCACAGGGCCTCGAATCCAGAGGGTTGCCCGGTTGGCTTCAACGCCAAGCGCAGGGCAAAAACAAACGGTTTTCAGAATAAATCAGCGAAGAGAAGTGCAGATAGGGCTAGGTCAACCAGCAGCAGAGGATCGGTTGGACCGCGCGTGATTCACGCCGGTATTCGCGGGAGGTGTATTCACGACCCAGGAAGGCGTGGCCGGGCTGGTCGTTCCATGCGACGATAAAGGGCTGGGCGACAAGCCACGGAGCGGGGGCGAGGTCGCTGCCACGCGGCGGCGTGGCGGGGGCGTCGGGGACCGAGACGGGTTCATCGTCCGCGACACAGCAACAGGATGTTCCGCAGCAGACCATCGCGCAGTGCGACTCGACCACGACCGACTGGGCCGCCGCGGCGTACAGACAGCTCGCGCCCGGCGTGAGGCCGGTGCAGACGAGAGCCAGAATGAGCAGGAGTCGGGCCATGGCAAGTGCGTAACGAGATCTAGACTCTAGATTATACGCCGGGGATTTTTAAGAGTTCAATCGGCGGCGGTTTTGGCGACCACGTCGATCCAGCCGCCGCCCATGACGGTGTCCCCGTCGTAGCAGACCACGGCCTGGCCGGGGGTCACGGCACTCACCGGGTCGGCGAAGCGGACTTCGAG
>CAYPCC010000012.1:6277-27882 GCA_964409095.1 uncultured Phycisphaera sp.
GGCCGGGCGTCGGCGGGGAGTTGTAGCGGATCTTCACTTCGCAATCTCGCCAACCCCCGGAAGTGCCTTTGACCCAAGGGATGTCGTCGATCAGCCAGTTGGTTTGGCTGGCGGTGCAGCCGTGGGCGAGCAGGTCGTCTTTGCCGCCGACGGTGACGGTGTTGGTGTGGGGGTTTTTGTCGACGACGTAGATCGGCGAGCCGGTGGCGATACCAAGGCCCCGGCGCTGGCCGAGGGTGTAGTGTTGTTGGCCGGGATGCTCGCCGAGTTTGTTACCCGCGGTATCGACGATATCACCGGATTGAAAATTTCCGGGGGTGCGGCGTTCGACGAGCTTGGCGTAGTCGTTGTCGGGGACGAAGCAGATTTCTTGGCTGTCGGGTTTGTTGAACACCGGCAGGCCCAAGTCGTCGGCGACTTGGCGGACTTCGGACTTTTGCATCTCGCCGATGGGCAGGAGCATGTGGTCGAGCCGGTCGCGGGGGCTGCCGAAGAGGACATAGGATTGGTCTTTGGAGCGGTCGAGGCCGCGGGACAATAAGGGGACGGTCCCCTTTGTTTGGATTCTGGCGTAGTGGCCGCTGGCGACGTAGTCGCAGTCGATGGACTGGGCGTATTGGTGGAGCTTGCCGAACTTCAGCCAGTCGTTGCAGCGGACGCAGGGGTTGGGCGTTCGGCCGGCGTTGTACTCATCGACGAAGTAGTCAATGATGCGGCCGAAGTCCTTCTTGAAGTTCATCACATAAAACGGGATGCCCAAGATCGCGGCGACGTGGCGGGCGTCGCCGGCGTCGTTGACCGAGCAGCAGCCTTGCTTATGTTTTTTGACCCCGGAACTCACCTGCGGTAACGCGATGCCCCCGGGCGACGTATCACAAGCCTCGTCACGGATGTTGTCGTAGCCGTCGGCGGCTTCGAGCGAATCGTCGCTGCCTAGGCGCATGAAGCAGCCGACGACTTCGTACCCCTCTTGCTGGAGCAGGGCCGCGACGACGGACGAATCGACGCCGCCGGACATGGCGACGAGCACTTTTTTACCGTTCTTGGGCATATCGACCCCGATTGTAGCCCATGCGGGAGCGTTTCGAGCGGACGACTGGGGTATGATTAAGACGCAAACTTTCCGACTCTTTTCCCGATCACCGAGGACCCGACCCATGCTGCAACTTTTCCGAACCGCCGGGATCACCACCGGCCTGGCCTTGGCCGCGGCCGTGGGCTTGGCCCCATCGCTCACTTTCGCCCAGGCTGCGCCCGCGGCACCCGCCGCGGCCCCGACGATCACCGCCACGCTCGATCAGGCCGCCGAGGGGGCCGAGGTCGTCATCGTCGTGCCGTCGATGAGCGGGCTCAGCGAAGCCATCGCCGCGTTCGGCACCGAGACCGGCCTCGCCCGGCTGGCCCCCGAATTCGACGACACACTCACCACCTTCAAACGGCAGATGGGTTGGCTCGAAGGCGTCGACGACGAGGGGCCGATGCTCGTGGTGGTCACCGGCTTGGCCGACGCGATCAAGGCCGAAATCGGCGGCCAAAGCGCCAAGCCCAACGCGGTCATGCTTGTTCCCGTTGCCGACTACCCCGCGTTTGTCGCCCAGCTCGGCGGCGACCCCGCGGCCGACGTGTCGATGGTCAACCTCGACGGCAGCGACGGCTACGCCAAGAAGCTCAACGGCTACGCGGTCATGGGCGAAACCCTTGAACAAGTCCAAGCCTATGCCGCGGGCAACAACGGCAAGGCCGTGGCCGAGGCGCTGGGGCCGATGGTCACCGGATACCTCAACGGCGGCGATGCGCTGATCTACGTCGACCTCGCCGCGCTCGCCCCGACGCTCAACCTCGCCATCGACGAAGGCCTCAAGGAAATCCAGGCCGAGATGAACGATCCCAACAACCAGATGCCCGCCGGGATGAAAGGCAGCGCCGACGCGATGATCGGCCTCTACGAAGAATCCGCCCGCACCGTGATCGACGGCACCGACAAACTGCTCTTATCCATGGACTTCGGCGACGACGGCCTGGGCATGACGATCTCCTCACAACTCACCGACGGCAGCGAACTGGCGGGATTTTTCACCCCCGCCGCCGCCAAGGCCAAGGCCTCGACCAGCGGCGAACTGCTCGCGGCCCTGCCCGATCAGCCCTACATCTACGCCAGCGCGATGGACGCGACGCAGTTCGGCCTTGCCGCGATGGTCGAGAAAGTCATCAACGCCATGGGCGCCGCCGAGGACGCCGGGTTCCTCGCCATGTACCGTGACTCGATCGCCACCATGAAGGACATCAAAGGCGTCGCCAGCGTGTTCTACGCCCCCGAGGCCGCGGCGATGATGGGCGGCGGGTTTTACACCTCGCTCACCGTTTACGACGTCGCCGACGCCCAGGCGTTTGTCGCGCAGCAAAAAACCAACTTTGAAAAACTCGCCGAGATGAAGCTCGCCATCCCCGCGATGGAAGCCGGCCAACCCGATCAGGAAATGACTTTCACCTCGACTTACACCCAGAAGGCGTTGGTGATCGACGGCGTCGAGGTCGATCAGTTTCAGGTCAACCTGAACCTGCCGCCGGAGATGATGCAGCAGTTCGGCCCGATGGCGATGCTGATGGGCAACGCCGGCACCGGCGGATACATCGCCGCGAAAGACGGCAAGGTCCTGGTCAGCACCGTGACCGATCCGCAGCTGATCACCCGCGGCCTGCAAGCGGTGGGCAACGCCGACGGCTTCGGCTCGGCGGGCAACGTCGCCACGCTCCGCGAAAACAACCTGCCCGACCCGGCGTCGATGGAGGCCTACGTCAGCTTCGACGGCATCGCCAACACGGTCAACCCGTTCCTCCTGATGTTCTCGCCCAACGGCGAACAAGTCGAGGTCCCCGAAAACCTGCCGCCCTTGGCGATGGGCGGGGCGTCGGACGGCGAAGCCGTGTCGCTGCGGATGTTTATCCCGCACGCCTTGGTGAAGTTCGGGGCCGACACCTACGAGCAGTTCGCCCCCGAAGCGCAGGACGAGCCACGCAACGGCGCACCGCGAGCGCCGCGGGCTTATTGATCCGCTCCGCGGGTCCGGCATACCGCCACCACCACTTTCGTTCATCACCCCGGCCGCGTCTCATTGACGCGGCCGGTTTTTTTGCGGCGAGTCGGCCCCGTCTGATAACCCGCCGGTGGCTCGTCGCCGTCTTATCTTTCGCACCGTTTCGTCCGATGCGCTGCGGTTGCGTGGTCCGCGACGCACGGAGCTTCGGCATGCCCGCCTCGGGAAGAACGATTCTCATCATCTTGACCTTGCTTGGCCTCGTGTCGTTCGCGGGGACCGCTTACGCGCCGCCTGCGGACACGATTCTGGTTTACGGCCCGCCGCTGCCGCCTGACTTCGACGCCCCCAGGGCGTCCCATAAACCCGTAATCGTTACGGCCGACCCTAAAACCCACCTTTTTTCTTCCACAATCGAATCCGCCGCTTTAACCACGCCCCCGATCGTCCGAACATCAACCTACACACACACGCCCGGCGACTTCTCGCCGCGATCCAGGAGCCCGAGAATCATGTTGATCACTTTTATCATCCCGATCCTTAGCGTCGCTTTCGTGGGAGCCGCTTTGTGGTTCTTCCGCAAACATATGACCATCAAGCTCAAGCTGATCGCGCTCACCGTGTCGGTCGGCCTCGCGTCGATCTACATCATCGGCGCGGTGTCTACGCAAAAGTCCAGCCTCGCCCTGCTCGAAGGCCGCGAGCAAGCCCTCGAAGCCATCCTCGCCTCGCGGCAGACCCAGGTCGAAAACTACTTCGGATTCATCCGCAAACAGATGATCAACTTCAGCCAAGACCGCGGCATCGCCGAGGCGACGCAGAACTTCTCCGAGTCCTACGGCTACATCCAGTTCGAAGTCGAAGCCGACACCGAGCCCGGCAGCGACATCTACAACTCCGTCGCCGACTATTACAACAGCGAGTTCAAACCGCGCGCCGAGGAAAACGGCCAGACCTACCGCGGGGCCACCGCCTACATGCCCCGGTCCGCGACCGGCCGCATCCTGCAGGCGTGGTACACCGCAAACAACCAAAACGCGGTAGGCGAAAAGCTCAACCTCGACGCCGCCCCCGCCGCGAGCACCTACAACATCAACCACAAACTCTACCACCCGCAGATCCGACGGTTCCTTGAGAGCTTCGGCTACTACGACATCTTCCTGTTCGATACCAAGGGCAACCTGGTCTACTCGGTCTATAAAGAAACCGACTTCGCCACCAATCTCCTCACCGGGCCGTACAAAGACAGCAACTTCGGCGATGTCGTCCGCCAAGCGCTGGGCTCCCAAACGCCCGGCGAAGTCTTCATCCAAGACTTCGACTTTTACGAGCCCAGCTACGGCAACCCCGCCGCGTTCATCGGCTCACCCGTCTTCCGCAACGGCCACCTCATCGGGGCGGCCGTCTTCCAGGCCCCGCTCGACAACATCAACGCCATCATGAACGAGACCGCCGGCCTCGGCGAGACCGGCCAAACCCTGCTTATCGGCAGCGACAAGAAAATCCGCTCCAACGACCGCTTCGACGAAGCCGCCACCATCCTCAAAGCCGAGCGCGACAGCCCCGCCGTCGCCGCGATCTTCGCCGGGGAATCGGGCATCATCGAAACCGAAGACAAGGGGAAGGAGTCGGTAAAAGCCTACGCCCCGCTGGACATCGAAGGCCTCAACTGGGGCGTCATCGCCGAGATCGACATGGACGAGGTCACCGCCCCGGCGGCCGCCCTGCGGACCCAACTGGCCGCCATCGGCCTGGGCATCGCCGCGATCGTTTGCTTCGTCGGTTGGTTCTTCTCGGTCAAGTTGGTTAAGCCCATCCCGCCGATCTTGGCCCGGGCTCGGGAGATCGCCTCGGGCGACCTCGCCGGCAAACCGCTGGAGGTCAAGACCAACGACGAGATGGGTAAACTCACCGTCTCCATGAACGAGATGAGCACCGCCCTGCGTGAACTCATCCAGGAAGTCGCCCACACCAGCCAGGAAGTCGCCGCCGCATCCACCGAGATCGCCGCCTCCAGCGACGAGATCGCCCGCGGCATGAACGAGCAGACCGCTCAGGTGCATCAGGTTTCCTCGGCCGTGGAAGAAATGTCGCAGTCGATCGTCGAAGTCGCCCGCAAGTCCGCCGACGCCGCCAACTCCGCCGAACGCTCGGGCAAGGTCGCCACCGAAGGCGGCCAAGTGGTCAACGACACCATCGCCGGCATGCACGCTATCAGCGACGCCGTGTCCGCCTCGGCCCGCTCGGTGCAGGAACTGGGCAAACGCGGCGACCAGATCGGCGCGATCATCGCCACGATCAACGACATCGCCGACCAAACGAACCTGCTCGCCCTCAACGCCGCGATCGAAGCGGCCCGGGCCGGCGAGCACGGCCGCGGCTTTGCCGTCGTCGCCGACGAAGTCCGTAAACTCGCCGACCGCACCACGCAAGCGACCGAAGAAATCGGCAGCTCGATCCAAGCGATCCAGACCGAGACCTCCGAGGCCGTCGGCCGGATGAACGCCGGCACCGATCAAGTCACCACCGGCGTCGCCAAGGCCAGCGCCGCGGGCGAATCGCTCAAGCAGATCGTCGCCTCGGCCCAAGACGTGTCGGGCATGATCCAGTCGATCGCCGCCGCCGCCGAGCAGCAGTCCGCCGCGTCGGAAGAAGTGGCCCGCAGCATCGAGACCATCTCGGCCGTGAGCCAAACCACCGCCGAGGGCGGGCAACAAGCCGCTCAAGCCGCGGGCATGCTCAGCCAGAAGGCCGAGACCCTGCAGATGCTCTGCGGCCGATTCAAGCTGTAAGGTTCAACCGAATAGCAAACTTTTCACCCCAAGCCGAGGGATGGCCATCCCTCGGCTTTTTTGTGCGCGATGAGGTTCCCGCTTGCGATCTTTCGGCATCCCGCTACCCTGCGGCCCATGGCTAAACGAACCCAAGGTAACGCTGGCAGCGGCCTTCCGAACGACCCGATGAACGTCCTGATCCTCGGCAGCGGCGGCCGGGAACACGCCCTGGGCTGGAAACTCAAGCAGTCCAAACGCTGCAAAAAACTCTTCTTCGCCCCCGGCAATGGGGGAACGGCAAGTCTGGGCACCAACGTCGACCTGAAGATCGAACCCGTCGATACCAAAAACGTCGACGCGATCGATTACTTCTGCCGGCACAACGACGTCGGCCTCATCGTCATCGGCCCCGAAGACCCGCTCTGTCACGGCCTCGCCGACCGCTTGGCGGCACCCGGCCGACACATCTTCGGCCCCACCGCCGACGGCGCTCGCCTCGAAGGCGACAAGGCTTACGCCAAGAACCTCATGAAGGGCGCACTGATCCCCACCGCCGACGCGAAGACGTTCACCAACTTTGAGATGGCCAAGGCCTACGTCGAGGCCCGCGAAACGCCCGTCGTCGTCAAAGCCGCCGGCCTGGCCAAAGGCAAAGGCGCGATCGTCTGCTCAACCAACGATGAAGCGCTACACGCCCTCGAACGCTGCATGGTCAAAAAAGAGTTCGGCGACGAAGGCACCACCGTCCTGGTCGAAGAACGCCTCGTCGGCCAGGAGGTCTCGATCCTCGCGCTCGTCGACGGCCGAAACCTCTTCCTCCTCGACCCCTCCCAAGACCATAAGCAGGCCCACGAAGGCGACACCGGCCCGAACACCGGCGGCATGGGCGTCTACTGCCCCACCCCCCTCATCACCGAAGAACTCCTGACCACCATCCAACGCGAAATCCTCGTCCCCGCCGTGGACGCGATGCGACGCGACGGCATCGAGTTCAAGGGCGTGCTCTACGCCGGGCTGATGCTCACCGCGGGCGGACCCAAAACCCTCGAGTTCAACACCCGCTTCGGCGACCCCGAGACCCAGCCGCTGATGATGCGCCTCAAGGGCGACCTCATGCACGCCATGCTCGCCACCGCGACCGGCAAACTCGACGAAGTCGATCTGTCGTGGGACCCCCGCGTCTGCTGCTGCGTCGTCATGGCCAGCGGCGGCTACCCCGGCCCCTACGAAAAAGGCCAGCCCATCACCGGCATCGACGACGCCGAAGCCGACCCGGATGTCCAAGTCTTCCACGCCGGCACCAAACTCACCCGCGACGGCACCCTCGTCACCGACGGCGGCCGCGTCCTGGGCGTCTGCGCCCTCGCCGACACCCTCAAAGAAGCCCAAACCAAAGCCAACGCCGCCTGCGACAAGATCAAATTTGCAGGTGCTCAATTCCGCCGCGACATCGGGTTTCGGGTGATGTGATTCGGCAACGCCGCGACTAATTCTTGTGACGTTGCAGCGGCGGCTTCTCGAGCAGTCTTGCGTTTTCGAGTTGGATTTGTTCGCGTTCGCTGCGGGTGCGGACGATTTCTTCGAGGGGGAAGAACGAGGTGTGTTTGGACCATTCCTGGTCTTCCTGGCGGAAGCGTTTGCCCGGATCGACGACGAGGGTGGTGTCGCGGTCGTAGATTTTGCCTGAGGCGCGGATGCGGCAGCGTTCGAGGGGACGCTGGGCTTGGGAGGTGCCGCGGTTGAGGCCGTCGCGGGTGAACTTGGCCGAGCAGGTCGGGCAGCGGAAGACGCCGACCTCGGGTTCGTAGCGGACGACGGCCGGGCGGTGCCGGTCGTTGGTGCATTCGGCGGCGAGGGCGACGAGCATCCGGTGGGCCGAGACGAGGTAGACGCCGTGCGAGTCGGCGAACTCGGTGTAGACGCGGTTACGGCGGTATTGGTCGGGTTGGCCGATGTCGAACGAGCCGCTGGCGACGTTGGATTGATGCGTCGAGGCGACGGCGGCCTGGGGTTCCCCGCAGCCGGCCATGGCGAGCAACACCACGTCCAGCGCGAGGGTCAAGACGGTCATGGTCAGTCGATCAGGCAGGCGGTGGTACATCCCCCTTGTTATCGGCCAGCCATGCGTGGCCTTCGCCATTTCACGGGAGCTGCGCGGAAAAACTCGGCCCGATAACGGGTTAAGCGGGTTGGTGAACACCGGGGAGTTGTCGAGCGACTAGCCCGCGACGCTGGCGTACACCTCGAGACACTTCGCCGCAGCGCCTTCCCAGGTGAGCTTGCGCACCTCGAGGTCGGCGTGCTCGCGCATGGTTGCGCCCAGGGGCGGGTGACGCAGGACGGCGATGATCTTGTTGGCCATCTCGTCGGTGTCCCAGAAATCGACTTTGAGGGCGTGTTCGATGACTTCGCTGACGCCCGACTGCTTGGACATAATGACCGGGACGTCGTGGCTGATGGCTTCGAGCGGGGCGATGCCGAAGGGCTCCGAGACGCTGGGCATGACGTAGACGTCGGCCATTTTGTAGACCCGCTCGACATCGTCGCCGCGCAAGAACCCGGTGAAGACGACCTTCGGCCCGATGCCGACGCGAGCGACCATCTCGATCAGTTCCTGAATCTTGTCGCCGGTGCCCGCGACGACGAACTTCACGTTGTCCATCTTCTCGAGGACGCGTTTGGCGGCTTGGATGAAGTATTCGGGGCCTTTTTGCATGGTGACTCGGCCGAGGAACAGGACGATCTTGTCGTCCTTGGCGATCTTGGGGGGGATTTTGATGTCGGGGTTGGCCGAGCCGTTTTCGATGCCGTTGTAGACGACTTCGATTTTGTCGGGGTGCAGGTCGTAGCGATCGACGAGCACGGTTTTGGTGCGTCGGGAGACGGCGATGATGCGGTCGGCGGCGTGGCAGCCGTGGTGTTCGATGTCTCGGACGATGGAGTTGCCGTTTTCGCCCGAGCGGTCGTATTCGGTGGAGTGGACGTGGACGACGAGCGGCTTGCCGGTGGCGCGGGCGACGGCGACGCCGGCGGGGAAGGTCAGCCAATCGTGGGCGTGGACGACGTCGAAGTCTTCGCCGACGGCGAGGGCGACGCAGAGGTCGGCGTAGCGGTGGGCCTCGGCGGTGAGGTCGCCGTCGTAATCGGACGCGGGGCTCAGGGTCCGGGGTTCGGGGTCCGGGGCGGCTGGGGCGGAAGCGGATTCGGCGGCGACCATCGACGTGATCGCCGGCGGCTGCAACATCGACGCCTGGGGGTTGATGAAACTGATCGGGGCCTTGCCGTGTCCAGCATCGCCCCCGGTTGCATCACCACGGGACGCCACCGACGCCCCGCCGGCGTAGGGGGAACTGAATCGCGAGGGCACGGCCCGGAAGCTGACGTTCTCGAAAACCTCGGCCGACTCGCCGGGCTTGACCGGGGCGTCGATGGCGTAGGTGCTGGAAACCGACTCGGGGGCGCGGTCGCCGATCGCGGCTTGCGGGGCCTGGGGCGAGAGGAGTTTGACGTGCGAGGAGTAGTCGCTGTCGATGGTTTTGGGCAGGACGAAGGTGACCCCGGCGTGTTGGCCCGAGAGGGCTTTGGTGAGGCCGTAGCACGCGGTGCCGAGGCCGCCGCTGATGAAAGGGGGGAATTCCCAACCGAGCATGAATACGCGCATCGTGATCCTTCCGTCGCCATCCAAAGCGACAAGCCCGAAGCTCGGCCGACAGAAATACACATGTCGGGTAGCGATGAGTTGTCGGGGCACCTGTCAGCAGACCACCGTTTGGGCGATGGTTTTCCTTCTTCCGCCCAACATAGCAGGACGGCCGGTGAATTCAATACGGCTTGATCCCACGTTCCGGTAAAACTCACGCGGGGCGAGGCTCAGTCTTCCTCGGGGATCATGTCGCCCAGCTCGCGGAAGCAGGCTTCGTAGGCCAAGAGCGTCTGGTAAACGCGGTCTTGCAGTTCCGGATCGTCGAGCTTTTGCTCGGTGGCCAAAGGGACGGCCGAACGAAAAACAAATATTTTGTCGTCGTCGCGGAAGTGCTGCATGTCGAGGCGGGCGTTGTAGCCCTGGTCGATGAGTTCTTCTTCGAGCAGGTCTTCGTATTTGTCGCCCATGTGCAGGACATCCGCCTCGATCGACCCGGACAGCCAGCGGTCGGGGGTGTACATGCCGACCCAGAGGCGGGAGGTTTCGTCGACGGTTTCGAGCGGGCCGACTTGGTACCAGCTGGGCGACTCGACGACGCGGGCGTGGGCTTTGAGAAAGCCCGCCTCGGCCTCGACCGACTCGAACACGTCCGCGGCGGTCGCCCGCTGGGCCAAGGTGTCCAGCATGGATTGATAAGAAGAGGTCTCGCTCATGCCGCAACTCTAGCGATGCGGCCGCGGGAGGCAAGCGGGGGCCAAGCGGAAGCCTCCTTTCAAGCGGCGGCGGCGGGATGCAATAGACCGATCGCCGGGGCGTATTGCGGTTCTCGTTTTGGTTCCCCAACCCCCGTATCCGCTGGAGACCCCGATGATTCGATCCACCGCCGCCCTGCTCGCCGTCGCTGTGCTGTTGCCCGCCGGCTCGGCCGTCGCCCACCCGATAGGCCACGACGAAGACGCCACGCCGCTCGCCGCCTCGAACCCCGACATGCACGTCAGCTTCGCCCGGGTCAACGGCGTCGAACACCACGTCTCCATCACCGAAAAGGACGGCTTCCGCTTCATCGCCTCCAACGCCATCCCCGACCACGAGCCCGGCCAGCTCCCCACCCGCGGCAACCCCAACACCATCTCGCCGCAGAACCACGAATTCCGCATGACGCTGACCCCCGAGAAAGCCAGCCGTGAATTCCGCGGCCGGGTGTTGTTTGGCGTCGCGCTCAACGGCGTGCCATTTGATCCGGGCACCGCGGAAATCTGGTCGCCCGATGGCCGAGTCCGCGGGCCCGACGCCCCCCGCGACGGCTTGCGCTACGAAGCCCTCACCGGCAACATCGACCTGGGCCTCGACGACCACAACGCCCACGTCCAACCCACCGGCGCATACCACTACCACGCCCTGCCCATCGGCGTCTACGAAAAAGCGGCCGGCAAGCCCGCGTCCGAAGTCCCCGACCAGATGGTCCTCATCGGCTACGCCGCCGACGGCTTCCCGATCTACGGCGTCTGGGCCCACCAAGACCCCATGGACCCCACCAGCCCGCTCGTCCAACCCACCACCAGCTACCGCGTCAAAGACGGCAGCCGACCCCGGAAAAGCGACATCTCACCTGGTGGCGACTACGACGGCACGTTCGTCCAAGACTGGGAGTACGTCCAAGGCGCAGGCGACCTCGATCAACACCACGGCCAAATCGGCGTCACCCCCGAATACCCTGACGGCACCTACTACTATCTCATCACCCACGAATACCCCTTCGTGCCCCGCAGCCTCTACGGCACGCCCGACCGCAGCTTCGCCCCCCGGCAAACCGGCCTGGGCCCCGGCACCGAAGGCGGTGAATCCCCACGCAGCGAACGGCGGCCAGGCGAACGTCGCGCCGACGAAGACGGCGACCGCCCGCACCGCCCCCCGTCGCGTTGATTGCCAATACCACACGTTTAGCGGGTGACGCGAAGCGTCTTGCGGCGTCACTCCACGAATTCGATCTGCTGGGGCGATGTTACGTTGATCTGCGGGGTGCCGAACATGGATGAAAGTTCGCCGGTGACGCGGATGGTTTGCCCGGCGAGGCCTTCGCCGTGTTCGCCGCCGAAGGCTTGAGCCATGGTGTCGTAGACCTTAGGTTTCCAGATGACCTGGAAGTCGCCGGTGTCGTTGCCGACGAACTTGACCATGAGGGTTTTGCCGGTCGCGCTGAGCTCGGCGGTGGCGACGGTGCCGGTGACGGCGACGACGGCGTCGTCCGCGACCAAAGGCTTAAGGTCGTCGGTCTGGTCGGCGGTGAATACGGCCGGGGCGGCGGGGTTGACGCGGGTCGGGGTGGGTGGGGTCGCCGGCGGAATCGTGGCCGGGGCGACGGCTGACGCGGGCGGCAGCGCGGGAGTGGTCGGCGGGGGCTGGTTCGCATCGCCGCCGCCCCACACCAGCACCGCCCCGCCGAGGCCCAGCGTCAACGCCCCGGCCGAGGCCCCGGCGATCAGCCAGGGCGTTTTGCGTTTCGTCGGCAGCGCGACCGACGGCGGGCCACCCAACATGGCCATGCTGGCGTGGGACATGGAGGCGCTCGCGCTGGCCGTACCCAGGGCCATGCTGTGAGAACGCAGCAAGCGGGCAAACACTTCGCAATCAGCGTGGCGCCGGGCGGGGTCTTTGTGCAGCGCGGTCTCGATCGCCTCGATCAGCGACCCGGGCAAATCGGGGCAGAGCTCAGCCAAGGCGGGGGGCGTTGCGTTGACCTGCTGCTGCAGCACGTCGCGGAAGTTTTTGCCGGTGAAGATCGGCTGGCCGGTGATCATGTGCCAGACGGTGCAGCCAAGGCTGTACTGGTCGGAGGCGGGCAGGGCGGGGAGGCCGCGGGCGACTTCGGGGGCCATGGTCGCGGGGGTGCCGATGATGCCGTCGGGCAGTCGGAAGTCGTCGTTGGGGTCGCCCAGGTCGGCCAGGCCGAAGTCCGCGACTTTGCACCGGCCCTCGCGGGTGAGCATGAGGTTGCTGGGCTTGATGTCGCGGTGGATGATCCCCAGCCGATGGCCGAAGGCCAAGGCGTCGGCGGCGTCGGCGGCGAGGTCGCAGGCCTTGGCGGGCGACAGTCGGCCGCTGTGTTGGATGAGTTGTTTCACGTCGCCGCCCTGCACCAGGTCCATGGCGATGTAGAGCAGGTCTTTCTGCTCGTCGATCTCCAGGACGTTGACGATGTGGGGGTGGTTGAGCTTGGCGGCGGCGCGGGCTTCGCGGATGAACTGCTGGGCCTTGGCGTCGGCCTTGCGGTCGTCTTTTTTCACCGAGACGACCTTGAGCGCAACCTGGCGGTGCAGCTTGGTGTCCTCGGCCAAAAACACCTTGCCCATCGCGCCCCGGCCCAGCAGGCTGAGCAGACGGAACTTGCCGATGCGTTTGTTGAGCCAACGGCTCTCGGCGGGTTGTTTCTTTGGGTCGGCCAAGGCTTGTTCTCCGCAAGACTGATGCGTCGCCAATCCCTCGGATACCGAATTGTATGTTACTCGCGGTGATCGGCCGGATTTTTTACGCGCTGTCTGTCGAGCGTGGGGCCGACCGCCGCCGCACCGCCTCGAACAACAACACCGCGGCGGCGTTGGAGGCGTTGAGCGAATCCGTACTGCCCATCGCCCCGGAAGTCGCCTGCGGGATGGTGAGTTTGACGTCCGCCGCGTCGCGCCACGTTTGGTCCAGCCCCGCGTGTTCGGGGCCGACGACGACCGCCACCGCCCCGCCGGGCCCGGCCCAGTCTTGCCTAAAGCAATCCGCCCCGCCGTCGGCGAGCGCCGCGGCGATCGTCACGCCCCGCTCGCGCAGCCACGCCACCGCCTCGGCCGGGTCTTCGACCACGACCGTCGGCAACGCGAAGACCGCGCCGGTGCTGTTGCGGATCGCGTTGGGGTTGAATACGTCCACCGCCGGGCCGACGGCCAACACCGCGTCGCACCCCGCGACCGCGGCGGTCCGCACCATCGCCCCGAGGTTGCCCGGCTTCTCCGTGCCCACCGCGACGAGGTACAGCCCGTTATGGTTTTCCGCCAACTCGCCCAACGACCAATTCGGCACCGCAAACACCCCCAACACGCCCTCGGGTTTGTCGTGGTACGCCATCTTCGCCAGCACCGCGGCGCTGACCCACGTCGGCTCGACCCCCGGCCAATCGGCGCGGTTGCTTTCGCTCGCCTCGACGAGTTCCCGGCAAGCAAACCACTCGATGAGTTCCAGCCCCGCCGCCAACGCCCGGCCGACCTCCCGCCAACCCTCGGCCAGCAGCACCCCCTCGCGTCGGCGTTCGCGTGCTTTGCGCAGCCGAACGATCCGCTTGACGCGGGGGTTGGTCAGACTGGTGATCACCTCAGACTCGGACATCATCGCATCGTATCCTCATCGCGGACAAGCGTAACGGTCGGGTAAGCGGGGTAAGACGATGGCGTCCGATAACTGAAAAAACCGTAGGCAACTTCCCGCGTTGCCACAAATAAAATTGACGCTTCATTGCGGTGGGTTATAAAAACAGTGGGGGGTTTGATTTGGCCCGTCGGCCTCCGCCCCGGACCGTCCTCGTAAATCTGGGATAGTGAGTGGTGGCAACCCCCTTAAACCCTCCGCCCCGCGATCAGGGGTGCTGACCTTCACGGGCCTCGCCCGCCAGGAATCCGATCATGACCCTCTTTCGCACCAGCACCCACGCCCTTGTTGCCCTCGGCTCATTGGCGGGCGTGCTGTGGTCCGTCGCGCAGGACGCCCCGCTCGGCAACCCCGCCGCAGAAGAAATTGCGGCTGACCAAATCGATGTGCTCGCCAACGCCGCCGACGGCCCGGCCTACCCCGTCAGCCGATTCGAGTTCACCACCCTCCGCGACCTGCCGGGCCTACCCACCCAAGCCCAACTCGACAACCTCACCGTCCAACTCACGCCCACGCCCACCGGCTACGTCGCCCCCCGTATCGGCGAAGACCACATCACCGTCCGCCTCGGCGACATCAACGCGCTGCCGCTGGATCGCCTTCACGCCAGCGCCGCGAACCACGTCGCCGCCGCCGTCGTCCGCGACTTCAATTCGCGCGGCATCATCGGCGTGCTCGTCTCGCCCGACCCCAACGAAATCCAGATCGACTTCGCCGACGACGGAACCGCCGTCTGGGGTGCCGACCAACGCGACCCCGCAAACACCGGGTTGAGACTTCTCATCCGCACCAACATCGTCAGCGAGATGCGCACCGTCGCCAGCGGCGACCGCATCCCCCGCGACCGCCGCATCAACCACCCCGCCCACCAGCGCATCCTCGATCGCTCGCCCATCGGCGTCGGCGATCTCGTCGGCCGGGGCGAGATTGACGAGTATCTGTTCGACCTCAATCGCCACCCCGGCCGCAGCGTCGCCGTGGCCGTGTCCACCGGGCAAAACCCCGGCGAAGGCGACACCGTCCTCGACTACCTCGTCAGCGAAGCCAAGCCCTGGACCGCGTTTTTCAACCTCTCCAACACCGGCACCCGCGACACCCGCGAGTGGCGGCAACGCTTTGGCGTCCTCAACACCCAGTTCTCCGGCCACGATGACATCTTCAGCATCGAATACGTCACCGCCGGGTTTGAAGAATCGCACGCCCTGTTCGTCAGCTACGAGCGACCCTTCGAGTCCAACGACCGGCTGCACTGGCGCACTTACGGCACGTTCCAAGACTTCACCGCGTCCGACGTCGGCTTCCCCGGCGCCGACTTCGACGGCCGGGAGTACGGCCTGGGCGGCGAACTCATCTGGAACTTTTGGCAAGACGGCCCGAGCTTCCTGGACCTCGTGACCGGGGCGCGGTGGGAATCGGTGTACGTCGATAACCAGTTTGCGGGCATCGAAGAAACCGAGCCGTTCTTCATCCCTTACGTCGGGGTGGCGTTTGAAAACACGACGCAGGTCAATACGACCACCGCGTACCTGGGCGTCGAGTTCAACCTTGATGGTTTGGCCGGCACCGACTCGCCGGACCTCGACGGCCTGGGCCGACTCAACACCGATGCGGACTGGGTCAAATTCCCCTTCAGCGTAACCCACTCGTTCTACCTCGAACCGATCTTCAACCGCGACGACTGGTTGAACATCCAAACCCCCGGCTCGACCCTCGCCCACGAACTCTACTTCGCCCTGCGGGGGCAATATGTTCCCAACGACCGGCTCAACCCCCAGGCCCAGCAACCCCTCGGCGGCCTCTACACCGTCCGCGGCTACGACGAAGCCATCACCGCCGGCGACACCGTCGTCATCGCCACCGCCGAGTACCGCCTGCACATCCCGCGCCTCTTCGCCCCGACGCCCGGCCAGCAACGCCCCGTCGCCCAGGCCTTCGGCCAACCGTTCCGCACCTTCCCCCAAGAACCCTACGGCAGCGCCGACTGGGACCTGGTGGGCAAAGCCTTCCTCGACGCCGGCCGCAGCCTCAACAACGACCGCGAGTTCTTCGAGCAAAACGAAACCCTCATCGGCGCGGGCGTCGGCATCGATCTCCTGTTCAAACGCAACGCCAACTTCAGCATCGACTACGGGGTCGCCCTCGAAGACGCCGCCGACACCACCGCCGGCTCGTCCCAGTTTCACTTCAGCTTCACGCTGCTGTACTGACCCCGCAACCACCCAACCCGTAGGTCAGGCAAGCATCCCTGACCTACAAAATTCATCGTAGAAATACACGCCATCCGCTAAGATGGCCGGCGGAGATCGAGAAAGAGAGACCCCCATGACGCCCCATATCAAATCGACCCTCGGCCTCGGTGCCGCGCTCACGGTGGCAACCTTCGCCTCGCCCGCGGCCGCCGCCCCGCAAGGCGGCACCGTCGTCTCGGGCAGCGCGACCATCAACACCGTCGGCAAAAACACCACGATCAATACGCAATCCCAACGCACGATCCTCGAGTTCAGCCAGTTCAACATCGGCAATACCGAGCGGGTCACGTTCAATCAGCCCGACGCCAACTCGGCCGTGCTCAACCGCATCACCGGCGGGCAGCGCTCGACCATCGAAGGGTTTTTAGGCAGCAACGGGCAGGTGTATCTGGTCAACCCGGCGGGCGTGTCGTTTTCGCCCAGTGCCGTGGTCAACGTCGGCCGGATCGTCGCGGCCGGGGCGAACATGGACAACGCCGATTTCTTGAGCGGCATCGACCGCTTCACCGACGCCAACGGGCGCGTGACCAACTTCTCGGACAGCCTCTTGGGCAACCAGGGCGTCGTCCTCGTCGGCAAAAACGTCACCAACGACGGCACCGTCTCCGCCAACGACGGCACGATCGTGCTCGTCAGCGGCAAAGACATCCTGCTCCAAGACGGCCCCGACGGCCAAATCCTCATCAAGCTCGAAGGCTTCGGCACCACCGACGGCCGACAAAGCAAACTCATCAACACCGGCACCATCGACGCGGGCAACAACGGCCAGGTCTACCTCGGTGCGGGCGATCTTCTGGGCCTCTCGGTCCTGCGGTCGGGCCAAGTCAAGGCCGCCCGGATCACGCTCGAACTCGGCAACCTGCCGCTGACGCTCTCGACCGACAGCTCTGGCTTTGGCAACTTCAGCGACACGGCCACGATCACGATCAACACCAGCCAACTGTCCTACCACGCCAACAGCGCGCCCAACGACCGCATCAGCCTCAACTCCCCAAACGATTTCATCAACCTCGACGGCGACCCCAACCAAGGCCCCTCGATCATCAACGGCCAACCCTTCCCCCCCGCCCCCGCCCCCGGAAACGGAAACGGAAACGGCGGAAATGGTGGCAACGGCGGCGGCGTGATACCCGGCGGCGGCGGGGAAAGCCTGGGCCTGACCCGCACGTTTGTCGATGCGTACGCCCGGTTCCTGCCGACCGAGCCGTTGGCGGTGGCGGGCGTCACGCCGATGACGGTGGACCGCAGCCTCGCGGCGACGTTGCAGAACGACTTGGGCATCGCAGTCAAGGGCTTCGAGGAGCAGCCGTTGCTGGAGTACCTCGTCGCAGCGACGGTGCTCAACGACCTGGGGCTCGCGTCCAACGGCGGAGGTTCAACGTCCGGGGGCGGCTCATCGAAGATCAGCACCAACCGCCTCGACTATGACGCCGCCCAAGACGCGGTGAGCGCGTACCAGGACGTGTTCTATGTGAACAACACCGCCGATGACGTAGCCGCCGGTCAATCCGCCAACGCCGATCAAGCCAACGCCGCGTCCTCGGCCGACCAGACCCAGCAGGTGCGGGCGGCGATCCAGCAGGCGGCCGACCGCTACATGGCCGACGCCGAGGTGACGGAGATCGACCCGGTGGAGTTTGTGGAATGGCTCAAGGTTCAGGACGCCGAGGCGCTCGACGCCTTGGCCGGCCTCGATGAACTGGTCAACGAAGCGATGCCCAACCTCGGTTTGGGTGCGGCGGAGATGCAGGAGTTCAAAGCGTGGACCTACGGCAAGATCGCGCCGCAAGGCGTCAGCCTCCGCACGCTCGACGAACTCGTCGCCGCCGCGGGTCGAAGCTGAATCAAGGAGTGACTTGTCTTGAGTCGCCGTTTAGTCGGCCAAGGCGAGGTACTGCCCGACCCAATCAAACGACGCGGCGTCTGACGACTCGGCCCGAGCGATCACCAGCACGTCCCGCGGCTCGCCGGGCATCGGGGCCAACGCCAAGTCGCCAAACGCCAACCAACCCAGCTCATCGCCCACGCCAAACGTCGGCAAGTCGCTGGCCATCGCCAACTCGACCGCGTCGGGCAGTGGTTGTTGCGCCAAAGACGACTCGGTGGGGGCGGACGAACAGCCGCCCAGCAGCAGGCCGGTGGCGGCGGTGGCTAGAGTCAGAGCGGTGAAGGCGATGCGTTTCATGTCGGGACTCCTGCGTAGCGGCGGCGTGCGGCCGGTGCGGGCCAAACCCACCGCTACCGCAATCATCGGATGGCCCCCGCCGCGGATTTAGCGGCGGCCGATGACGGGGGCGACGTTGAATGCCGCCGAACCGGCCGAGCGACGGCCGATAACCCCAGGATGGCGGCGTTTTTGCGGTTTGAGCTATACTGCATATTGGTGCAAGGGGCCTTTCTGGTCGTATAAGTTCAGGTAAACCCCCGAAGGCAGACTTCCCGGCGTGACTTGATCCGCATGCGCGATGACCCCACCCATCCCGAACCCCCGGAACCCCCGAACCCCGCGCCCTCGGCGGATGCCTCGGCCCCGCTGGGCCAAGTCGATCCGCGCCTGGCCGAGTCGACCGACACCTCGTGGATGGCCCCCGACCCGCCGCCGATCCCCGAGCGGATCCGTAAGCAAGTCGAACCGAAGCGGCCGAGCCTCCCGACACTGCCCAAGGTGCCGATCAAGGTCGATCACCGCTGGCTGAAGCTGGGCCTCCTCGGCGGCGGCGCGGTGGTGCTGGGCCTGATCCTCGCGCTGGTATTCCGTTCCAGCAGCTTCGACGACACCGCCCGTGGCCAGTGGGAGACCCTCTGCGAAGACTACGCCCGGTGGTTCGCCCCGCTCAACCAATCGCTGGACTATCAGGACAAGGCATTGCTGCGTGACATGGGGCTGGGCTACGTCGTGGACACCCTCGCCGGGGCCGACCAGTACGACCCCCGCGTCATCGCCGATCGGCCCGGCAGCAACCTCGCCGCCTTGGCCCAACGCCCCCCCGCCTCGGCCCGGACCCACGACGCGATCAAAGCCACCCGCACCGCCGCCGCCACCCTGAGCCGGGTCGAAGCGAGCTTCGCCAAATGGCCCACCACCGTCGCCCTCGAAGAACACCACGTCCTGCTGATCGACCACGGCTGGTACCGCGTCGCGGAACTCGTCGAAAACACGCTCAAGCAGGCCCCGCCCTACGGCAAGGCCCCCATCGGCCCGGCGCTCGTCGCCATGCAACGCCTCGAGGCCCATACCGCCAGCATCGCCTCGGCCATAGACCGACTCGAACTACAGCTTGACGTGCTCGAACCTTACGACGACCCGGTCTTTGACGCCCTAGCCCAAGCGGTGCAAGACCTCGATCACCAAGCCCCCGCCGCGACCCACCCTCAGCTCGACGGCAGCGACCCCTACGCCGCTCAGCTCCTGGGCCTCAGCGAAGCGCTCGGCCCCCTCGAAGCCTTCGCCCACCGGTTCACCCAAACCGTCCAGAGCGACCGCTGGGCCGGCGTCGATCACAAACACTTCCAACAGACCGGCCAAGCCTACGCCCTGCTCGCCCAAGGCGACGCGCCTCACGAAAAAATCTTCCGCACCTGGCTCGACGAGGCCGACGGCTTCCGCGGCATCGAAGACGATTGGCGGCCCGCGTGGGCCAAGACCCAACGCGACGCCCTGGCCCCCGCCGCCGCGTCGCTGCAAACCCTCCGCGCCGCCGACCACCTCACCGCCAAGCCGCTGGCCAACCAGATCGACCAGCTCCGCACCCGCATCGACGCCGTGGTGAGCGCGACGCTGTCGTCGGGCATGGCCAGTGAGCTGGACATCCAGCGTCGCTACATCGAGCGGGATATCCGCCAACTGGTCGCCTCGGCCGTGCGCTTGGATCAAGAGATCACCGCGAAACAAACCGCCGACCTCCTCCGCGAAGCGTCGCCGCTCGTGGACGACCCCGCACTCGCCTCGCCCGCCGCCGAGGCCGCGTGGCAGAAGAATCGGCTGCGCTTGGCCGAGCGTCTCGAACGCGACGGCGACCTCGACGCGGCGGCCCGCGACCTCGACGCCGCCCGGCAAGAACTCCTGTCGCTCATCAATCCCGCCAGCCCCCAAGGCCTGCCCGCCGCGACGACGTACCGCCTCGACAACCACCCGCCCGCGACGGCGGCGTTGCTGGTCGCATTGCAAGACCGCGCGGCCCAGCAGCGCGAAGCGACGCTCGACCTGACGCTGCACGAAGGCCTGCCCGTTGACGCGAATCGCTGGGCGAAACTCCGCGACAACTACGCCCAGCGCTTGGCCGAGGCCGACGCCTTGGCCGACTTGGCCGGGCGGATCGACCGGGCGGTGGCCGGGGCGGTGGCGTTGGACGATCCGGCGGTAAGCGTCGCCGACGGCGGGTTGGCGGGGGAAGTCGCGGTGTGGGCGGACGCCCCGTTGATGAACGACCCGACCGTCGCCGCGGCGGCCGGGCCGGTGTTGGGCCGGGTCGATGAGTTGCACCAAGTCGGACAAATCAAGGATTGGGATTTGCTCGCCCAAGCCGCGTTGGACCGCCGCGAGGTGGCGGTGGCGTTTGCGGCGTGGCGGCGGATGGGGGCCGTGGCGTGGCCGAGCGAAGTGGCGGCGTTGGAACTGGAAATGGCGTTGCAAGATCGCTTGGTCAGCTTGACCGGGGCGGTCGGCGAGCGTGATGCGGCGCGGGCCCAGGCGCTGCGGGCCGAGCTGGCCGCGGCTCGGCCGGGGCGTTGGCAATCGGCGATGCAAACCGCCGCGACCGACGCCGACATCAGCGCGATCGCTCGTCGGGCCCAGGCGATGGGCGTGTCCACCGGCGACCTGCCGGCTGAGCTGCGGTTCAACGTGCTGTTGCACAACGTCCAGTCGGCCGTCGCCTCGCTGCCCACCCCGCCCGGCCCGCGGCGCGACGCCGAGCTCTTGGCCATCACCCAGGCCTTCGCCGCTCAGGCTCGGCCGCTGGCCGACCAACCCCAAGTCGCGTCGCTGCTCAAGCAACTCGACGAACTGACCGCTCAGGGCGCCGCCGCCCGCGAGCTGCTCGCCGAGGCCGGCCCCGCCCGCCGCGGCTGGACCGCCGCCCCGCACGACGGCGGCCAGTCCATCACCTTCACCCGAAACGGCTGGTCACTCACCTTCATCCGCGTCGATCCCGAGCGCGGCGATCCGTTTTACCTGTGCACCACCGAACTGCCCGTCGGGCTGGCGATCGAGGCCGCGGGTTGGGACCAAGCCGACGCCGAGCTAATCGCCGTGATGCCGCCGCGCGGCGACCAAGACCCCCGTAAAGGCCCGCGGTCGTGGGTCCACGGCCCGACCTCGCTGACGCTCAACCCGCACAACTGGCTCGGCGAGTCGCCGGGCTATCTGCCGGACCTCACGCCGTCGTCGCCGAGCCCGCAGGCCCCGATCGCCTACGTTTCGGCCGAGGGCGCGTCGTACCTCGCGGCTACGCTGGGCTGCCGCCTGCCGACCGTCGGCCAATGGGTCACGGCGATG
>CAYPCC010000013.1:0-26542 GCA_964409095.1 uncultured Phycisphaera sp.
CCGGTCGGGGCGGCGGGGGCTTCGGGAGCCGCAGCGGTGCAGCCACACGTCGCACACGCCGCGGCGGGCGTCGCGGTGAGGGCCACGGGGGCCAGGCCGAGGGTGGCAATGACAAGGGCACGATTGAGCAGGGTGGTTTTTATTAAATGATCTTTCGGTTATGGGAAAACAAAACACGGCGTTGCACGAGATACTAGGGGTCAAGACACGCCGGGACTCGCCACACGGCTCAGAATTTTGCCTTCGATCACGATCGCGGTTTGAACCGACAGGTTTCGAGGCGAGTCAGTTTACGGCCGCGACCACGAGCAGCGGGTTGTTGGATTTCACGACGCCGCCGGGTTGTTCGAGGGTGATCGCAAACGCGGCGGGCTGATCGACGCGGAGCTTGGCGTCGATCGGGACGTAGGCCTTGCCGTCGTCGGCGAGGTGGTCGGCCACGTTGAACACGCCGCCGTCGACCGGGAACTCGTCGCGGGTGGGGTCGACGATCCACAGTTGGTATTGGGCTTGGGCCGGGTCGTTGGCGGGCAGGCCGTCGAGCACCATGTAGCCGTCCTGCGAGGCGCCGCTCCAGGCGACTTCGCCGGTGACTTGTTCGTAGCCCGCTTCGGTGATCGCCCAAGGGTGAACGGCCACATCGGACGTGGCTGACACAAACTGGGCGTAAGTCTGCGGTAGCGAAGGCGGGTCGGATTTCACGGCGGCCATCATCACGCCGAAATACAACGCAACCATCGCCGCGGCGGTGGCGAGACCGCCGATGAACGCCAACACGGCGGGGTTGCGCCGCGGGTTGGCGATCGCGGGCACTGAAATGCCTGACCCTTGCGAGATACGGTCAGCGATGTAGCGCTCGGCGTCGGCGGCGAGGCGATCGCGCAAACCCGCGGGACATTCATGGGCCGCGGACGACGCCGAGGCTCCGACCACCTCGGCCACCAGCAACAACGCCGCGGCTTCTTCGAGCGCATCGTCCTGCAATTCGGGATGGTCTTCGAGCAGCGCGTTCATGTCTTGAAGTTCAGCGGGCGACAATTCGCCCAAGGCGTGGTCGGCCAAGAGGTCGAGCAATCGTTGCGCATCCGAGTTCGCAGGCGGGGTGGGGTTGGATTCGTTCACGTTGTCACCCCCTCTTGCTCTCGGGCCGACAAGGCTTCACGCAGACGAATCAGCCCGCGTCGGCAATGCGATTTGACCGTGCCCAACGGCAACGCCAAACGCTCGGCCACCTCTTGATGCGTCAGCCCGTCACACACCGCCAACCGAAGCACCTCGGGCTGCGGCGGCTTGAGTTCAGCCATCGCTTCGCGGATGCGGCGGACCTCGTCGGTGAGTTCGAGTTGCGCGGCGGGGCCGACGCCACCCGAGGCGGGAGCGACGGCGTCGGTGAACTCGCTGGGTCGGCCATCGGGCCGGGCATTGGTGCGGCGGAGTTTGTCGATCAGGCGGCGGCGGGTGAGCACGGCAATAAACGTGGCTTCCTTGCCCTTGCTCGGGTCGTAGCGGTCGGCCTTCTGCCACAGCTCAATAAAAATCTCCTGCACCGCGTCTTCCGCCTCCGGCCCGTTGCCCAGCACCCTACGCGCCAACGACCACACCAACCCGCGATACTTTTCCAAACACTGCCTGACCGCGTCCCGTTCGCCGCGGGCCACGCGGGGCAGGAGCGCCTCAGCGTTCAAGGACGACGCCGAGGTGAGGGGAGTCGAGATGGAAAAAGTGGATGCCATCGTGGGGGAAAGCCGGGCGGGTGAGCGAGCGCTGGGGTTGCCCACTGGCAAGTTTAGCCCGGCCGGGCGTTCTCGGATCAGCGTGTGACTCATATTCAGCCCACGACCCACCCAAGGGAAGACAGGCGAACGAAAAACAAAAACAGCCCGCCGCCGATGAAAGCGACGGGCCGTGGGTGGGATGCGTGGGGATTACTCGGCCGACTGGGGCAGCAGCACTTCGTCGATCACATGGATGACGCCGTTGCTGGTCATGATGTCGGTGGTGACGATGTTCACGCCGTTGACTTGGGCTTGTCCATCGACCACGGCAAAGCTGAGCGTGCCACCCTGAACGGTCGGGGCTTCGCCCATCTTCAGGGCGTCTTTGGCTTTGGCTTTGGCGGGGATGACATGGTAGGTCAGGATGGCGACGAGCTGGTCTTTGTTCTCGGGCAGGAGCAGCGACTCGACGGTCCCGGCGGGGAGCTTGGCGAAGGCTTCATCCGTGGGGGCCATGACGGTGAACGGTCCTTCGCCTTTGAGGGTGTCGACCAGGCCGGCGGCTTGGACCGCGGCGACGAGGGTGTTGAACGATCCCGCCGAGATGGCGGTATCGACGATGTCGGCCTTGGCGGCCTTGTCTTTGCTGCCGTATTCACCCGAGCAGTTGCCGCCGCCGGCAAATACGGTGTTGGCGGTGAGGCCGAGGGTCGCGGTGACGGCGAGGGCGAGTCCGGTGAGGCTGAATGCGTTCATGGTTCATTTCCTTCAAAATCAGGGGGTGGTGTCAGTTCGTTCCACAAGGGGGGTTGCAACGCCACATTTGATTTCGCCGCCCGAGGCCCAGCGGATGCAGACGCGCAAAAAAATACTGAAATTTTTCGCCCCGCCCCGCCCGCGGCGGGATGTCCTAAAATGCACCAATGACCACGGCCCAAGTTTCTACCCCCCCCAACGCCTACCCCACCACGCCCACGACCGCGGCCACGGCCCCCACTTCCGGGGGCGGGCGGGATGTGACGTGGCCCGCGGTCGGAGCGATCTGGAAACGCGAGGTCAAGCGGTTTTTTCGGCAGCGCAACCGCGTGATCGGAGCGGTGGCGACGCCGGTGGTGTTTTGGTTGCTGCTGGGGTTGGGGCTCAACGAGACGTTCCGGGTCTCTCCCGGCGGGGCCGAGAGCGGGACCGCCGCTTCCGGGGGCATCGGGTACTTGGAGTTTTTCTTTCCGGGGATGGTCGTGCTGATGGTGTTGTTCACCGCGATCTTCTCGACCATCTCGATTATTGAGGATCGCAAGGAAGGTTTTTTACAGGGCGTACTCGCGTCGCCGGCGACGCGGTGGGCGATCGTGTTGGGCAAAGTCTTGGGCGGGGCGAGCATCGCGACGGTGCAGGGCGTGGTGCTGCTGGGGATCTGGTGCGTATTCTTTTCGTGGCCGGGGTTTGTGAACCTCATCGCGGCGACGGGGGTCATGTTTATTGTGGCGATCGGGTTGACGGGGCTAGGGTTGTGTATCGCCTGGCCGATGGATTCCACGGCCGGGTTTCACGCGATCATGAACCTCTTGCTGATGCCGATGTGGTTTTTGTGCGGCGCGGTATTCCCCGTCGAGACCGCCGGGCCGATGAAGTGGGTCATGTTCGCCAACCCGCTGACCTACGGCAACACGACGTTTGCCTGGGCGCTGCAAGGCGATGAAGCGGTCGGCATCGGGATGTCGCCTTGGGTCGCGGCGGGCGTCATGGTGATTGCCGCGGCGGCGGCGGTCGCTGGGGCGACGCGGTTGGCGTCGAAAGCGGGGAAGGCGTGAATTCAATGAAGCAACTCAGTCTGGCCGCGACCGCGATCCTGTTGATCATTCTGGCGTTGGTGCTGTACACCAGGACCACGGGGATGCAGTCCGCCTTCTCGGGGCTCAACGCCGCCGACGAACCCCTCCCCGAATTCTGGCCCGCCCCCGACTTCACCTTGACGAACCAAGCCGGCGACACGATCACCAACGCCGACCTGCTCGGCCAAGTCTGGGCGGCCGACTTCTTCTTCACCCGCTGCCCGGGCATCTGCCCGATGCTCTCGGCCAACATGCAGGCCATGAACGCCGACCTCGCCGACCACCCCCGGAGAGAACAACTCCGGCTGGTGAGCTTCAGCCTCGACCCCGAAAACGACACCGTCGAGACCCTCGCCGAGTACGCCGACGCGATCGAGGCCCCGCCCCGCGATTGGTTGTTTCTTACCGGCCCCCGGAAATCAATCTGGGACCTGTCCATCGACGGGTTCAAACTCGAAGTCCAAGACACCCCCGACGACCCCGCCAACCCCGTCCTCCACTCGGGCAAAGTCGTCCTCGTCGACCGCCAAGGCATGATCCGCGGCTACTACGAAGGCCTGGTCCCCGAAGGCATGGCCCAACTGCAACGCGACCTGCGTCGGTTGCTCGAAGAATGATCACCCCATTGTCTGAACCGTCTGCCCATCCCACCGCTTGGCAACCGCCAACGCCCGAAGCGCTCGAGTCGCACTTGGATCAGCACGCCGCGGTCCCGCCGTCGCCGTGGGTCCGTCGCACGCCGCTGATCGTGCTGGGCGTGGTGATCGTGATGGCGCTGCTTTTCGGCGGGCCGGCGGCGTGGCTGCTCCCGTGGCCGGCGTTTATGGGGCTGCTTGTCTACAGCCGGCAGCGGATCGCCACGGCCCGTCAATTCGAGAAGCGCCTCGCCCGCGCCCAAGAGCTCGCCATGCTGCGCCACAACCGCCCCGCGCTGCGCAGCGCCTGGCGGATCATCCCCGAACTTGTGCATCACCCCGCCCAGCAACACCGGGCGGTGGCGGTGTTGGCGCATGCGCTCGACAACGTCGGGGCGTACGACACCGCGATCGTCGCCTACGACCGCTTGCTGCGTGACCTGCCCGCCGACCACCCCGACGCGATCCACCTCAAGGTGCAGCGGGCGATCGCGTCGCTGTTCACGCATCAGCTCAGCGATGCGGATGATGCGCTGCGTCGGCTGCGCGGCCCGGTCGAGGCGTTGGCCCAGACGCCGATCGGCGCGTCGTACCGGTTTGCGTTGTTATTCCAATCCGTGCAGACCGCCCACTACGCCGAGGCGATCGACGAGTCTGATGGCCTGCTCGAAGCGCTGCGGCCGATGGGCGTCGAAGCGGGCTACGGCCACGCGCTCTTGGCCTGGTGCTTCGCCCAGCGCAACGACGCCGACCGCGACGACGCCTCCCACGCCCGGTCGTGGTGGCAACGGGCCACCACGCTCATGCCCGCCTCGGCCCTCTACGCCCGCTTCCCCGAGATCAAGGGGGTGCCCGGTGAGTGAAACCCTAGACGCCCAAGCCCAAACGCCGATCGCCACCCCCACCGACCCCGCCAATCGGGTCCCGCCGTTTTCCCCACGTCGATTGCAACGCGAACTCGCCCTCGACAACGCGATCCGCACCGCCGCGATGGTGGCGTTGTTCCTGGCGTTTTTTTTCCTGCTGTCGGTAGACCGGGCCGGCTCGACGTTGACGGTCGCGCTGGCGCTGGGCGTCGTGTTGGGCTGGGTGGGACTCAGCGCCGTCGGGGCCAAGGTCGCCCAATCGCTGCCGGGCCTCTCGGCCGCGATCGACCGCAACCCCGCTGCGGGCGAAGCGGCCTTGGCCCAGTTGATGCGTAAGCGAGCGCTGCCCCGCGGAATCCGGCTGATGCTCATGATCCGCCTAGCGATGCTCCGCCACCGCCAACAACATTTCGTCGAGTCGTCCGCGATCGCCCAAACCCTGCTCACCACGCCCCGGCCCGGCCCGGCGGGCAGCCACCGACCCCACCTCCTGCTCCTGCTCGCCGAGGCCCGACTCGAGATGCGCGACGCCACCGGCGCGTGGCTCGCCCTGGTCGAGCTTGCCCGTATCCCGCTGGGCCTGACCGAAGCGCTGCAGCGCATGGCCCTGCGCACCCGCTACGAGCTGCTCGTCGGCGAATACGACCTCACGCTGGCGGGCATCGAACGCAAATCGCGGTTAGCCGAGCTGATGCCCGCCCCGCAGTGCGGCGCGTTCCACGCCATGCTCGCCGCCGCCGCCCAACGCGCAGGCCGCGACGACTGGTTCGCCCACCTCTGGCCACGCGTCGAACTGCTGTGCAGCGAACCGGAACTCAAACAACTCCGCGAAAGCGGTATGCTCGGCCAACCCCTATTCCAAGGCTCCGTGCCATGCGATTGATCGATTGCGACGCCCGCCACCTCGACGCGATCCGCGCAATCTTCAATCACGCCATCGCCCATTCCACCGCGCTGTACGAGGACCAACCGCGCTCGGCCGAGACGGTCGTGGCGTGGTGGAACGCCAAGCAAACCCAAGGCTTGCCCGTGCTGGGCGTGTGCGACGAGGCCGACGAGCTCTTGGGTTTTGCGAGCTTCGGCACGTTCCGCGTTTGGCCGGGCTATCGCCACACCGTCGAACATTCATTGTACGTCGCCCAGCCCCACCGCCGCCGCGGCGTCGGCCGAACCCTCCTGACTGCCCTCATCGAGCGGGCCCGCGCGGCCGACGTTCACGTCATGATCGGCGGGATCGACGCGGACAACGCGGCGAGCATCGCGCTGCACCAATCGCTGGGCTTCGTGGCCGTGGGCCGACTGCCGCAGGTCGGATTCAAGTTTGGGCGATGGCTGGACCTGTGCTTTTACCAACTCATTTTGGCCCCCCCTAGCCAACCGCGCGGGGGTTGAACCCGCGTGGGCTTTGAGATGTTCGTCGGTTGGCGTCGCGCGGCCCATACGCGGCGAAGCCCGCGATCAATCTCGACCGTGACGGCACCAAATCCTTTATTATCCGCGCCATGAACCCCAGCGCCCCGACTCCCGCGCTCGCTTCACTCATGCCTCACGCGGCCGAGCAATGGCTCGGTAGCCAATCCACTTGGTTGCTGATGCTGTTCGCCGTAATCGCGATGGCGATCGTGATCAAGGGGGCCGACTGGTTGGTCGAGGGCGCGGCGGGACTCGCCAAAAAATTCGGGATGCCCGAAGTGGTCGTCGGCGCAACGATCGTCTCGCTGGGCACGACGTCGCCCGAGGCGGCGGTGTCGGTGCTCGCAGCGTTTTCGGGAGACGCGGGGCTGGCGATCGGCAACGGCGTGGGGTCGATCATCGCCGACACCGGGCTGATCTTCGGCGTGGGGTGTTTGATGACCCGGCTACCCGCCGACAAATTTGTACTGTCTCGCCAAGGCTGGGTGCAGCTGGGCAGTGCCGTGATCCTCGCGGCGCTGTGCTACTTCCTCTACGCGATTCAGGGTCACGACGCGACGATCCCCCGCATCGCGGGCATCGGGTTCGTGGTGCTGCTGGTGGGCTACTTGGCGATCTCGGTGAAGTGGGCCAAGCAGCACCCCAGCGGCGAGCCGCACATCCTCGCCGAGCCCGACGACACCATCCACGCCGACCGCGAGATTCACGCCGAGCGCGGCGTGGCCTTTCTCTTTGGCATCGGACTCATCGGCCTGGCGTTGGTCATCGCCTCGGGCGACGTCTTGGTCGGCTCGGTCACCGTGGTCGCCGAGCGATGGGGCATCCCCGACGCGGTCATCGCCTCGACCATCGTCGCGCTGGGCACCAGCCTGCCCGAACTGGTCACCGGCCTCACCGCGATCCGCAAGGGCCACCCCGAGCTCCTCGTCGGCAACGTCATCGGGGCCGACATCCTCAACGTGCTCTTCGTCATCGGCGTCTCGGCGTGCGCGGCGGACCTGCCACTGGTCCAGACCGACGCCGACACCGGCCTGGTCGTGACCGGCGGCCTGAGCATCCTCACCGTCATGATCCCCACTATGTTGATCATGCTCTTGTTCTTCCGCGGCTGCATCTTCAACGCCACCGGCAAGGGCTACTTTTCCCGCTGGATGGGCGTGCCGTTGGTCGGCATGTATCTGGCGTATCTGGTCGTGTCGTATGCGGTCTCCGTTTAAGGCAGAGTGATGAGTAAACAGTACACAGTGAACAGTGCGGAAAATTTTCACTGTGTACTGTTAACTGTTCACTGCGTTTCGCGCGGCGAAACGCGCCACACCGGCTTGCCCACGCCCTCGGCGGTGAGCACGAGCGTTTGGCCGTCGGCGTCGTAGGCGATCGCTTCGCTTTGGCCGCGGGGGCCCAGCGCGACCAACGTGGCGGGCCGGGCGAAGGCCTGGGCCCACGACTCATCGGGTTGGCGGACGGTTTGCCAGGCGTCGCCGTAGGTGCCGACGACGATGCGCAAGCCATCGGGCGAAATGTCCGCCGCGGTGGTGATCCGCAGCGACAACTCCGCCGCACGTTCGACCACGATCGGCCCGGCGTGTTCCGGGGACGCGACTTCGTCAGGCAAGCCCAACACATACACCCCCGCCCGCCCCACCGGCGGCCGACGCGGATCGACTTTGGTGATCAACACGATTTCCCGCCGCACCGGATCAAACGCCACCGACTCGCAATCCCAAGGCCCATCGGCATACGTCACGTCGATCCGCCGCGTGGGTTTCAACTTCTGCGTAAAAGCCCCCGGAAGTTCCGAGGCCCGCTCCGCATCAAACGTCGGCTCAGGAATCAGCCACAGCGTCACCCGCGCTCGCTGGTGCCCGTTATCGCCCACATCACCCACCAGTAAGTACGGCTCGCCGTCGAGCTCAAACGAACACATATCCTCCCAGTCCGTCGCAAACGGCACGTCCACCCGGTACGTCGCTTTGACCGTTCCCCGATCGCTCAACAAAAACAACCGCGGGAGGTCGCCCGAGTCGTTGTGGGTCCACAGCATCCCCTCGTTGCCCACGGCTCGCGCCGCGGCGAGGCCGCTGCTCTCGGTGATTTGCGCATCGGTGATCGCCCCGGCGATGCGCATCGGGCCGTAGTCGATCGGCCCGGCATGGGCGTTCAGCCCCAGCGCGAGTAAGGCCAATACCAAAAACTTCATGTCTTTACTACGCCCCGCCCCGCTCACGGTTCGGCGATCGGCTGCGGCGTCACGACCGTGCCGTCCACCAAGGTCGCTTGCACGTCAGTAAACCACAACCGAAACCCCGAGCCTTCGGGGCCGTGGTGGTCGAGGCTGACAATGATCGGCCCGAGTTGCTGGTGGTCTTCCCAGGTGTGGGCATTACCCTCGGGCTTCCCCCCACGGCGAAAGACCCACTGTTGGATGAGGCCGTCTTCGCCAAGGTAGAGGTCATACGCATCGCCGGGGCTGTAGCCGCCTGCGGTCGGCCATTGGCAAACGAATTTTCTTCCCGACCCCTCACCCATCGGTAGCGGCTGATCGCCCTGGTCTAAAACCAAAGGGTCCGACCAGACGAGTTGGAATGGGAAGAGCAGCCAATAGGAATCGTTGATGAATTGACCGTGGATTTCTTCGCCCGCTTCGCCGACGGTATCGAGGTCGATCGACGTGCCGTGGGGATCATCGGGGGTGATTCGCCAGACCTCGCCGTGTCTCGGCGACCACGACCATTGACGAACGATCGGTTTGTCCCGGTTGGGCAGTTGAACATTGAACGTAAACTCAAGCTGCTCGATCTGATCCCATCCGGAAAGACCATAACGCTCGGCGATTGGGGTCGCGGGCGACTCAGCGTCATCGTCGGCCTGTACCGGCCCCCCGAAAAAACAGACGACAGCGGCAAAGGCCATGGATAGCAAGCGAGTATTCATAGAGATTTCCAAGTTTGAAATTTAGCCCCCGGCGAGTCGCCGGGGCCGGGGGTGCCGCGGATGGCGGGCGTCATCGAAGGCGATCTTGACAACCATCGTAGGCCGTGGCGGCCCGGGGTCATTGACCCCGGGCAAATTTTTAGAACAGCGCTTCGCCTTCGGCCGCCGTGATGTCTTCCGACGCCCGAAACCTTACGCCGACGTGCTCGGCCCCCGCTTTGGTCAACATCCGGCCCTTCCGCGTCCGCGCCAAAAAACCGATCTGCAACAAGTACGGCTCGACCATCGACTCCAGCGTCCCGGAGTCTTCGCCCAGCGTTGCGGCAACGGCTTCCAAACCCACGGGGCCGCCCTCGTAGGTCGTGCCGATGACGGTCATGTATTTACGGTCTATCTCGTCAAGGCCAAGCTGATCGACGCCTTCGAGTTTGAGCGCTTCGTTGACCAGCGCCGAGGTGAGTTTCCCGTCGGCCTTCACCTGCGCATAGTCTCGCACCCGGCGGAGCAGGCGGTTGGCGATCCGCGGCGTGCCGCGCGAGCGCTCGGCGATCGTTTCGAGCGCCGAGGTCTGCTTCTTTCCGGCCAAGCCGAGCAGGCCCGCGCTGCGTTCGAGGATGCTCAAGAGGTCCGGCTGATTGTAAAACTCGAGGTTGTGCGTGATCCCGAACCGCGACCGCATCGGGCTGGACAGCAGCCCCGCCCGTGTCGTCGCGCCGATGAGCGTAAAGGGTTTGAGGGTGATCGGGATGGTCTTGGCGTGCATGCCGGTGTCGATGGTGAAGTCGATCTTGAAATCTTCCATCGCGGGGTAGATGAATTCTTCGACGGCGGCGGGCAGGCGGTGGATCTCGTCGATGAACAGGACGTCGCCGCGCTGGAGCTTGGTGAGCGTGCCGACGAGGTCGCCGCCTTTGGTGAGGGCGGGCCCGGCGGTGACGGTGACGTGGGTGCCCATCTCGTTGGCGATGATGTGGCTGAGGGTGGTCTTGCCCAGGCCGGGGGGGCCGTGGAGCAGGACGTGTTCCATGGGTTCTTGGCGCTGCTTGACCGCTTCGAGGGTGATCTTGAGTTTTTCGACGAGCGCGGGTTGGCCGACGTAGTCGTCGAGGGACTGGGGGCGCAGCGAGAGGTTGAACGTCTCTTCGTGGAGGTCGGTGGACGCGGCGGTGACGATGCGTTCGGTGGCCATAGGTTTTGAATGATACCGGGTTGGAAGTGATGGGCTTGATGATTGGGTTGCGGGTCGCCTGCGCGGCGAGCGGCGGGAGCGCTGCCCCTGCACCCCGTTAATCCGAAAGACAAAGCCGGGGGATGGCCATCCCCCGGCTTTAGGGGTGTCGGGGTAACGCCCTGACCGCTTGCCCCGGAGGCAATCCGCGATAAAACCTATCGTGCATGACCTGAACTATGATCTGACCATGTCGAAAGAGACCACCCAAATTCCCGGCCCGACCGAGCTCTACATCCTCGCCGCGGGCCTATTGCTGGGCATCTTGCTCGGCCCGGCCGTGCTCGGCCGGCTCGCCCCCACCGCCCACGCCACCCTCTTCGGCGGCGGCCCCGCGACGCAGCAATTGCTCGACTACGAAAAAGAAACCGCCGCCATGATCGCCACCCTCGAAGCCACCGGCGTCACGCCCGACGCCATCGGCGAGCAACTCGAACTGCGGGCGCTGCAGGGCGACATGATCAAACAGGGCCGCGACTCGCTCATGGACGTGCGTGCATTCGGCTACATCCTTCTCGTATTGCTGGCACTTACGCTGTGGTTAGTTGCGCAAGCCGTGTCGACTAAGACCCGAGCCCTTTGGACGATCATTACTTATTCACTAGTAGCGATGGCATTAGCCGTAATCTTGGCTCGACCCAACATGCTGAGTCAATCACTGTTATGGCCATGGGCGTGACGACGACATCGCGGATCTGCGAAAGGTCAACCTTTCGCCAATACCGGGTCCAATGCTTCGCAGATCGTGTGATACATCAATAGGTGCATCTCCTGCACGCGGGCGGTCACGTCGCTGGGGACGATCAGTTCGACATCCGCCAAGCCTTTGCACGCCCCGCCGCCCTTGCCCAGGAACGCGATGGTTTTGAGGCCGCCAGCCTTCGCGGCGTCGAACGCGAGCTTGACGTTTTGCGAATTGCCGGAGGTGGTGAACCCGACGAACACGTCGCCCGCGGACCCCTGAGCCACCACTTGTTTCGCAAACACTTCTTCCGGGGGGTAGTCGTTGATCAGCGCGGTGAGGATCGAGTGGTCGGCCGTGAGGTCGATCGCGGGGTAGCCCCGGCGTTCAATCTTGTAGCGCCCGGCGATCTCGGCGGTGAAGTGGGCCGCGTCGCAGGCGCTGCCTCCGTTGCCGCAGCACAGGAGTTTGCCGCCCGCCATCAGCGACGCTTCGAGCAGGGCCGTCGCCTCGGCGAGCGGCCCGGCGAGCGCCGCCATCGGCGACGCCATCGCCGCCATCGCTTCGAGGTTGTCGTTCAGTAAAGTCTCAACGCTCATGCATCACCTTTCGCCGGGGCCGGGGCCGTCTTGGCGGTTTGTTTTTCATAACCCTTACGCAGCGCCCACGCGGTCACCCCCGGTAGCGCTGTGGCCACCGCCGCCGCGAATCGTGCGCTGCGCATCGGCCACACCTCCGCGCACGGCCGACGCAGCGCCCCGACGATCCGCTTGGCCACCTTCTCGGGCGTCTGCATCAAAAAATCCGGCGTGTCCATGCTCTCGGCGTACTTGGGGTCGGTGTTCTTTTTGGCCTGATCGAAAAACTCGGTCTTGGTCCCCACCGGGTGGATCGACGTGACCGAATACCCCTCGCCCGCCAGCTCGGCCCGCATCGACTGGGCGAGCATGTCCTGCGCCGCCTTGGTCGCGGCATAGACCCCGTTGGCGGGCGGGCCGACTTCGCTCAAGCAAGACGAGCAGATCAAGAGGTGTTTCAAGCCGTCGGGTGTGTTGCCGAGGTAGGGCAAGGCTTCGCGCAGCAGATGCACGGTGCCGAAGTAGTTGACCTCGAACATCGCGCGGTGTTGGCTGATGGACATTTCCATGGCCGGGCAGACCAGGCCGTAGCCCGCGTTGGCGTAGACCGCATCGATCCGGCCCATCACGCCGTAGGCCTCTTCGATCCACGCCTTGACCTGCTCGGGCTTGGAGACGTCGCAGGTGAAGAAGTGGGCCTTGCGGTTGAGGTCGCTGACCTGCTTGGCGAGTTTTTCGAGCTTGTCGGTCCGACGGGCGCAGACCGACACGTTCATCCCCGCCCACGCGCAGGCCAGGGCCGTGGCCCGGCCGATGCCCGAGCTCGCGCCGGAGATGAGGATCGTTTTGTTTTGGAGGCTGCGGGGCATATCGCTCATAGTTTAACGTGGGACGCGCCGCACCCCACGCAACCTGTGGCCTCAGCGAACGCGGGACGCTGCGCGTCACCCGCTAAACCCACAAATCGTTAAATTGGTGAGCATGACCCATGACCATCTCATCGAACGCATCCGCGAAACCGCCCTGCTCCACGGCGACTTCACCCTCCGCTCCGGACGCAAGAGCAAGTACTACCTCGATAAGTATCTCTTCGAGACCCAGCCGGACATCCTCATGGCGCTGGGCGAACGGTTTAAGGAAGTCATCGACGCCGACCCGCTGGGCATCGACCGTTTGGCCGGCCCCGAGCTCGGCGGGATCCCGCTGGTCACCGCCGCCGCCATGGCCACCGGCAAGCCGATGGTCCTGATCCGCAACGCCAAGAAAGACTACGGCACCGCCAAACAATTCGAGGGCCTCATCGAGCCCGGCGACCGCGTGATGATCACCGAAGACATCGCCACCTCCGGCGGCCAGTCCATCGAAGCCGCCCGCCTCCTCCGCGACGAAATGAAAGCCGAGGTCGTCAAGATCATCGTCGTCATCGACCGCCAAGAAGGCGCCCGCGAAGCCATCGAAGCCGCGGGGTTCGCGTTTGAGTCGTTGTTTACGAAGAGTGATTTGGGGATCGACGAATAAGCCTGTGCGTTAAAACCTTTCGACAGGTGGTCCATCTTCCGGGAGCTTGTTTTGAATCAGCCCGACCATTTACCTCTTGATCGCTCTCCTAAAACTAAGCCGCCCGTCATTTTTCCTAAGCGGGTTGAGACACTATCGCGCATCCGGCTGACCGAATCGCCGGACGCCCTGATCCTCACCGATTTCGGGACGCTGCAGCGGGTCGCCGTGTGGGTCGGCACGTTGTTGGTGGCGGGGCTGGTGGTCGCCACTGTGGTGCCTCTGGTTCAGGCGGTGGCCGGGTCCGCTCCGCCGAGCCAGTCACCTGCGGGGCAGCAAGGAGTGAGCGTGATCGGGGTCCTTGTGGTGGCGGCCGTGACCGGGGTGATTCTATATTTTGTGCTTGGGTTGGTGCTTCGCCTATTTCGCTGCCACCGACGGTTTGTCTTGCGGGTCGGGATTCCCGAACGCCGATGCGTGTGTCGAAGCCGTCTCTTGGTTTCACCACCCGGCGGATTACGCTGGACACCGACCGGGTCACACTCAACGTCGGCGTCGCCGAGTTGCCGGTCGCACGGAGCAATCTTTGGGGCGGCCTCGTGGTGCGCCTGGGCTTGGTTGTGCTGGGGCCTTTGGGCTGGCTGATTCTTTTGCTCGCCTCGCTCACGCGGAGCAGGTCACGCGCCGAAAACGATACCGGCGAAACGATGGAAATCGTCGGGCTGATTTTTTCCGAAAACGGCCGTGACCGTTTCGTGGTGGCCATCACCGATGAAACGCTAGCCACCCAATTCGTCTTGGCGTGGGACCGGGCTTTTTCGTCGTCGGTGACCGCTTGACGCAGACGGCGATGCTCTGCGAAGCTGCCCCTATGGCCAACCCAACCCCAACGCTCCACATCCTCGCCCCCGACCCGAAAACCCACCGCGAGGCGATGGTGGACCTGTGGTGCAAAATCTTCGGCTCTGGCGGCGGCGGGAATTACTTTACCGGGCGGGCGATGTGTGAAGCGGGGTATCTCGACGGCAGCCATTACGACTGGAACGCCTCACGCCTCGGCGTGATCGATGGACAGGTCGTCGCGCACTTCGGGGTGTGGGGCTACGACATGCAGGTCGGCAGCGCGACGGTCCGCTGCGGGGGGATCGGGGCGGTGTGCACGCACCCAGATTTCCGCAAGCGGGGGTATTTGTTGAAAGTGGCCAACGCCTCGATCGACGCGATGCGCGACGGCGGGTACGACGTGTCGCTGCTCTTTGGGATCGATGGGTTTTACGATCGGCTGGGGTATCGCCGGGCGTTTGATTACGAGGAACATCTTGTGCCGGTGGATCAGTTGCCGACGGACAAGCCGGCCCCCGCAGCCCGCCGATTCAAACCGGTGCGGCGGGAAGACACGGATCGCTTAGCTAACCGGGCGTTCGCAGGCTTAACCGGGACCGCGGTGCGGCCGACGTTCGGCAAGGCCAGCGTCTTGATGGCGGCGGACGAGGGTTACCGGTGGGTCGACGGCCGGGGGCGTTTGGCGGGCTACGTCTACATCAAACACGACACGGCGAATCGTCGGCTCAAATGCGGCGAAGCGGTGGGCGACCCCTCGCAAGTGCTGCGGGTGTTGGGCCAACTCGCGCGGAAACATCACGCGGCCGAGGTGGAGTTGATCAATCAGCCGATCCGAACGCCGTTGATGCAGAGGGTGCGGCGCGGCCGATGCGTGGTGACGACGCGGCGCAACCCCAACGGCGGGCCGATGGCGCGTTCGATCAATCTCCAGACCACCTTGACGAAAATCGCGGATGAACTCCACCACCGCCTGCGCGACGCGGCGATGAGCCCATGGCGGGGGAGCGTCTTGATCGACGACGGATTCGAAAAAGCACTGCTAGGCATCGGGGCCCGCGGGGTGACGGTCGGCGAGGCGAGGAAGGCTCAGCATGTGATCAAGACCCGAGGGCATGCGGTGCAGCTGGTGTGGGGCACCGACGAGCCGGGCGTGTTGATGCGGGACGCGGGGATGAAAGCCACGGGCGACGCGGCGGCGGTGGTGGCAGCGATGTTCCCCGGGCAAGACCCGATGCTGCCTTCGTTCGATCATTTTTAAACCGAGCGGACGGCGAATGTTTAGCGGAGCGATGGGAGATTGCTTGGCGAGGGGTACGAGGACAACCAGTCCAACCGTACCGCCTTACCCGATCAATTCGAGGCCCGAGATGCTTTCGCCGGGGTCGTTTTCCTTGCCCTGGATGACGACGGGGTCGGTGGGGGCTTCGATGGTGACCCGGCCGTCGCCGTGGACGACGCAGACGGGGATCTTGCCGGCCTGCCAGTCGGCCAAGGGCAAGAGCGGCCAACGCTGAGGCGTGTGGCGATCCGGGTCCACGGTGATGTAGGTGCCCACGGCCCCGGGGGCGAGGCGGTCGATCATCAGCCGGGGGGTGGCGAGGTAGTAGCCCATGGTCACGATGCCGCGGGGGTAGTTGTGCAGGCGGTTTTGGATGTAGGTGTCGGTGTAGCCCAGGGATTGGGAGTGGGTGTTGCTCATGACCTGCAGGTCCCAGTATTGCTGGGCCGAGGATTCGCCGCCGAGGTGGAGGTAGCGGGCGAGCATGTCGCGCCAGAGGTTTTGGGAGATGCGGGGGTTGTTGGGTTCGATGGACGAGTGGCCGTCGCCGTATCGGCCCTGGCATTCGCGGTTGGCGCGGTAGACGTCTTGCGTGAGGCGGTCGCGGTCGAGCAGCGGGGGTTGGCCGATGAGTTCGGGGAGCAGCAGGCCGTTGCCGGTGTAGATGGAGTAGGCGTCCCAGCCGGGCAATTCGTCGTAGTCCAGCGGCTCGCCGGTGACGGGGTCGGCGAGTTCGACGGCGCTCTTGTCCACGGCCACGGCGTAGTGGTCGCCCAGCCACGCGGCGGCTTCGATCTTGCGGGTGTCGCGTTCGACGAGTTGCTCACACTGCCGGGCGAGGTCGCCTTGGCCGGTGCGGCGGAGGATGCCGGCGGCGGCCCTCAGCGCGGCGACGCGCTTGACCGCGAGGTAGGTTTGCTTGCGGGCGTATTGCATGGCCGGGGCGGCATCGACAATGGCGTTGGCGACGTCTTCGGTCGGGAAGCCCGAGGCGTCGCGGTCGGTCCAGACCAGGTGGCGGGCGAGTTTTTTGACCACGTCCAAGTAGGTCGTGGTCAGCCGGGTGTCGCCGGTCCAGCGGGCGTAGGTTTCGAGGAGCAGCAAAAAGTTTGCGTTTTCCTCGACCGGCATCGGGTGGTCGTAGGCGTTGCCGGTCGCCCGCAAACCCACACCCAGATCGTGCGGCATGACCAACCCGCCCGACGGCTCGTGCAACTCCGCCCGCTCGACCCACTGGTGCAGCTGCACCTTGAGCAAGCGCGGCCAAAGCGTCAGGTAAAATAGCGCGTTGTTGTATTCCACATCCAACGGCGAGTGAAACGTCGGAGAGCCGTCCCAGACGCTGAACCATTCCAACGAGTCGGGTAGCAAGCCGCCCGGGGTCGCCGCGGCCGAGGGGATCGTGTTGCACCAGAACGTGTTGCTGACAAAGTTCTGAAACGATTGGTTGTTGAGGTGGCGCTGCGAGGCGTCGAGCGGGGCTTGCTCGAGCAGTTTTTCAAACCGGCGGGATAACGCCAAGCGTTCGTCCCGCGTCTTCACCGCCTCATCCGCGACCGCTTCGACGTTGGGCCAGTGCTGGTTGTAACGCAGCGTGGCCTCGTGGTCTTCGCCGTGACGCTTGACGGTCAACACCGGCGCCGCGACATGCGACGCCCACACCAGCCGCCACTTGAGCCCCGACCCCGACCGCGTCACCGGCAGGTCCAGGCTCAACCCGCAACCCTCGGGCGTGACTTCGCAGCCCGCGTTGAGCGACACGATTTTTTCGTGGGCCCGGACCATCGGCACCTCGCCGACCAACTCGCTCATCGGCCGGGGCGTGTCCCACGGGTCGGTCGGCCGCAGCGGGATGTCGTAGGCCAAATGAATCGCGTTGTCCGACGTGCTGATCTGTGTGTCGGGGCGGCGCAGGCGGATGAACAGCTTGACCTTGCCCGGCGGATCGGCGTGACGCTCGACCAATCGGAACCGCCGCAGCGGATTCACCCGCATCTCCAGATAGATCGCGGGCATGGTGCAGAGGCGTTCGTTCTGGGGGTAGAACACGCTGTGGACGTTGAGCTCGAACCGCAGGCCGTAGCGCTCGCTGTAGCCGCGGAAGGTGATCGAGTTGATGCGGTCGAACTGTTCGCAGTTGGCGAACTGGTCCACGCCGTCGCGGTCATTATCGATGGTGAACGGCAAGACCCGCTCCCGGCCGTCGGGTTCGACCAGGCCGACCGCCAGGTCCAACGGCTGATCCATGAAACGTCCGAGCGACGAGTGCATCACCCGCCGCTGGTACGGCTCAAACATCAAGCCAAACCGGCTGCCCAGTCGGCCAATCATCCACGACATTAACTGCATCAGGCCAGACCCTCACCGAGGTGCATCTCAATGCATTGTGCGCCCCGAAACCCGCCGGGACAAGCTGGGCGTGATTTTTGATTTTGGATTGAGGATTTTTGATTGGAAGAGGCAAGCGATGGCGCGACGCCGAGTAGTGAGTCTTTGCAATCAAAAATCCTCAATCCAAAATCAAAAACTCCCCTTACATCGGCATCACCGCCGCCAACCGCCCCACCACCTGGGCCACCACCGCCGCGGCGCAATCCACTTCGTCTTGTGTCGTGAATCGACTCAGCGACAGCCGGATCGACCCGTGCGCCACCGCTTCTTCCACGCCCATCGCCCGCAGCACCGGCGACGGTTCCAGACTCCCGCTCGAACACGCCGCCCCCGCGGATGCACACACGCCCCGCTCGCTGAGGCCCAGCAAAATCGCCTCCGCTTCCAAGCCGCGGAACCCCAGGTTTGTCGTGTTCCACAAACGATCCACGCCCGCGGAATTCACGACGACCTCCACGGTCCCCGTTAACGCTTCTACGATTTTAGTTTCCAACCGATCCCGCAGCCCCCGCAACCGATCGATCTCCGCCGCGCTCATCACAAACTCGGCCGCCGATTCCGCCGCCACGCCCAGCCCGATCACGCCCGGCACGTTCTCCGTGCCGCCACGCCGCTCGGTCTCCTGCGGCCCGCCCAATTGCTGCGGCCGCACCCGCACGCCCCGCCGCAGCCACAACGCGCCGACGCCTTTGGGGCCATGAAATTTATGCCCCGCCAACGTCAACAAATCCACACCCGCCGCCATGACATCCACCGGCAGCTTGCCCACCGCCTGCGTCGCATCCGTGTGCCACACGATCCGCGTCCGCCCGCCCGGAAGGCCCGCTTGCCGCGCCGTCTCCCGCGCCTCGGCCAACGCCGCCGCGATCGCCGCCATCGGCTGCACCACCCCCGTCTCGTTATTCGCCCACATCACGCTCACCAAAATCACCGCCGGGCCTTCTTCGCCGTGCGAACTCAACTGTTTATCCAAGTGTTCACGCAGCCCCGCCCCATCCACCACGCCCCCCGCCGCCATCGGTAACCAGACGACTTCTCCCCCCCGCTTCTCCACCGCTTCAGCCACCTCGCGCACCGCTGCGTGTTCCGCTGCGGTGGTCAACAACGTCGCCCCGCGCAAAACTTCGCCCAGCGTCCCGAAGATCGCCAAGTTATTTGCCTCGGTCCCCCCCGACGTCAAGACCACCTCTCTGGGCTTCGCCCCGATCAGGTTCGCCACGGATGCCCGCCCGAGTTCCATCCGCTGCCGCACCGTCTGCCCGAACCGGTGCACGCTCGACGGGTTGGCCCACAACGACTCGTGCGTCTCGGCCACCGCCGCCGTCACCTCCGGCAGCGGTTTAGTGGTCGCGTTGTTGTCCAGATAAATCACATCCATCCCCCGATTCTACGCCAGCCGCCCCGGCCCGCCGATCGTGACTTTGGCGGGGATGGCCGCCCGCTGGCGTCGGATCATGGGGGGCGATAGATTGCAGGGGCCTATGCCGGTCCTCGAACTCATCTCTCCGCTGCGCACCCACCGCGTCTCCTTCAACAGCGCTCGGTTCGTGTTCGGCCGAGATGAATCCTGCGACGCCACCCTCTTGGGCGACAAGCTCATCAGCCGGCAGCACTGCGAAGTCGTGCTGTATAAAGGCCACTACCTCGTCCACGACCTGCAATCCCGCAACGGCACCCTCGTCGCGGGCAAGCCCATCGAAGCGGTCAAGCTCACCGACCGTGGCGTCTTCCAGGTCGGCCAAACCTTTGTCCGCTTTTTTCTCACCCCCGAATCCGCCAAGGCCACGCCCTTGGCCGCCTACCCCGGAAGCGTCCCGGCCAACCCCGCCGCGTCTTCGCCGTCTTCCCCGCCCAAGCCTTACGACCCCGATGACTTGCAACTCGTCGATGACGACGACGAGCCGATCTACGATGTCGCGGTGTTGGTTGATGAAGAAGCCCCGACCGCCGCGGGCAAGCCGACCCATAACCCCCTGCCGCCCGCGATTCCGGGGCTAGCCCCCGCCTCGGCCATGCCCCAGCCCGGCGACGCCCTGCAAACCATCCACGCCATGGCCCGCATGGGCCACGACCCGGGCTTCGGGATCGAATCCCTCTCCCTGCTCAACGCCCGCGGCCAGGTCGTCCACGAAGCCGGCACCGCGCTGTCCGACTCCACCGAATCCCTCGCCCACCTCCAGCTACTCACCCTCGGAGCCCTCCGCAGCAACGCCAGCGACATCCACCTCGAACCCAAGCAGTACGACGCGCTGATCCGCGTCCGCGTGGACGGCGCGATGCTCGACGTCTGCCGGCTCACCGCCGAGCAATCCAAACGCCTGATGTCGCTGATCAAAGTGCTTTGCGATATCGACATCGCTCGGAAATCAATCATTCAGGAAGGCCACTTCTCCTTGGCCGTGCCCGGCCGGACGATCGACTACCGCGTCAGCTTTGCCCCGGCGATGTACGGCCAAAAGATGGTCGTCCGCGTCCTCGACCCCTCGCAAGCCCCCCAGCAGCTTACCGACCTGGACATGCCCCAGTTCATTCAGGACAAGCTCGCGTCCACCAGCCAACAATCCACCGGCACCGTCCTGGTCTGCGGCCCCACCGGCAGCGGCAAGACCACCACGCTCTACGCCGTGCTCCGCCAGATCGACGCCAACCTCCGCAACGTCATCACCATCGAAGACCCCATCGAATACGAGATCGACCACGTCACCCAGATCCCCGTCGATACCTCCGAAGGCCACACGTTCGGCAACCTGCTTCGCACCTGCCTGCGTCAAGACCCCGACGTGATTGTGCTCGGCGAGATCCGCGACCAGGACACCGCCGTCACCTCCATGCAGGCCGCGACCACCGGCCACCTCGTGCTCTCCACCGTCCACGCCAACGATACCGTCAGCACCGTGCTGCGGCTGCTCGACCTCGGCGTCGAGCCGTACCTCATCGCGTCCACGCTCAACATCGTCCTCGCCCAGCGCCTCGTGCGTCGGCTGTGCGCCAACTGCAAAGAAGCGATCGTCCCCACCGAGCTAGACCTCAAGCGCGTGGGCAAAACCCAAGACGATGATCTGACGATCTACGCCCCGGTCGGCTGCGACTCCTGCTTCGGCACCGGCTACGCCGGCCGCGTCGGCGTCTTCGAACTCCTCGACGCCACCGACGCCCTCCGCGACGTCATCCTAAGCAAACCCAACCTCGTCGACCTCCGCCAAGCCCTCGTCGGCACCGACTTCAAGACCCTCAAAGAACACGCCATCGAACGCGTCCTCGCCGGCGTCACCTCCCTCGACGACGCCCACCGCACGGTGGGGTTGGATTGAAACCATCTCCGCAACCCACGGGCGCTCAAGTGCCCCTGAGCGTTTGCTTTCACCCGCACATCAGCGGCGTGACCGGTATGTGGTGCCAATCGACTTGGGCGTTTGCGCGGTGATGGACCACGCGGTGAACGCGCAGCGAGACTTCGACCAGGGTTTGGGTTTCATCGTTGACTTGCTCGTCGAACACCGGGTCGCCGGGGTCTTCGATGAAGGTGTGTTCGTCGACGAATTGCCGGGCGGTGAGGGCGAAGTCGCAGGGCGAGCGGTGGTGATGGTCGGCGATCAGTTTCGCCAACTCGGGCAACATCCAATTCACTCGGCCTAGGCGCACGCGGGCCGAGGCGGCGGACGGGGTGGGCTTGGAACCTACGGGGGCAGCGCGGCGCAGCGCTTGGCGACAGAACTTCAAAGCAGCGGATTCAAGGGGGAGCGATGGGGCCATGAGACACCTCCGTGGTCAATGACGGGCCGTGCTCTTCCCTCCATTTGAATTGGACGCCCGGTAGCCGATGCCGGCGTGGGCGTAAGCGACGCAAAGATGGCGAAACCGAATCACTCACCAAGTCACGCTTCAGCGTAACGCGCCGCAGCAGATTTCCCTATGAGAAATAACCCGCGCGGCAGGTTAAAAAGTAACGAAATGGATGAGCGCCGGTCAGCGAATCGATCAGGGGACCAGGAAGCTGTCACGCTGGGCGTCGGCAGGCACTTCGGTGCCGTTGTAACCCCCGGCGTGGCCGCGGATCTGCCAGACGTTGTCGTCGCCGACGCGGGGATCGGCCGACCAACTCACCCGGCCATCAAGGGTCAGGATGTTCTGCCCGTTGCCGCGGTGCAGCGTGCTGGCGGCGTCACGCTTGGCTTCGCGGTCGTAAACGATCTTGCCCTGCTTCACGATGAACAGCGGGTTTTTGTCGGCCAAGACCGCCAGCCGTGGCGAACTGCGGTCCACGCGGATCGGGGCCACGGCGTGCTGGTTTTGGTAGCTGTAAGAAATCGCCTGCGGCGAGGCCCAGTCGAGTTGGCCGCTGCCGGGCATCGACGCGATCGCGGTATCGTTGGACCCGCAAGCGAGCCGTGACGGCGCGACGTAGGCTTCGCGGATCAGGAGATACAGGTGGGCGGAGTTGGATTGGTAGCGGCCGGCGTCGTCGATGGCGTCGGGTTGGCCGGTCTTGATCCACGAGTCGCCGACGGGGCCACGCGGCAGCATCCCGGCGTGGTCCACGGCGTATTGGTTCATCTGCTGCCCCGCGACGCCGAGGTTGTAGCTGCACGCCGCCTGCTGCTGGATCTGCTGCTGCCGGTCGATTGCCGGCATCAGCAGCGACACGCCCAAGAGCAACACCGCCGCGGCCGTCATCACCTGACGCAGGCTCACGCCGAAGGTCCGACGCGGCTCGGCAAACATCTCGATCTGCTGGGCAAACCGCTCCCGCTGCCGGGCCTCGGCGGCGGCGGCGAGGGTCCGCTGCACCACATCTTCACCCCCCGAAGCGATATCTTTTTCGGCAGCGCCGGTCGGTAATTGATCGAGCAGCGACAACACCCCCGCCACCCGCTCGGCCCGCGGGGCCAGCCCCGCGGGCATCGGCCCGGGCTGACGACCGTTGGCTAAAAACGCATCGAGCGCCCGGCCGTCGTCTTCGCTGAGCGTCGTCACATCGACGGGCCGCTCGGCCGCCCGCTGCGCCGCCACGCGGGCCAACGTCGCTTGGATCAACGCTTCGCCGTCGCGGTCCGACGCTGTGTCCGCGTCCACCGCGTCGGCGCCGAGTAACCCCAACACCCCGCGCACCGCCGCCACCCGCGCCGACGACCCCGCGGGCATCGGCCCGACCTCGCGGCCCATCGCCAAAGCGCCCAGCACCGCGTCCAACGCCGCCGCATCCTCGGGCGAGAGTTCGAAAACGGGTTCATTAAGCTGGGGGGCGTTAGATTCAGGCATGGTCATCACGGAGGGGTTCGAGGCCAATGACGGATGAGTCGCAAAATTCTGGCACGTCCGTGTGCGTGGTCGAAATTGAGGTCAGGTTTATTCCGAAGGGTTGGGGCTGGGGTGGCGGGCTTTCCAAAGCTGGGCGAACGTGCCGACCGCGGCGTGCAAACGACTCTTGACCGTGCCGAGCGGGATGCTGAGCATCTCCGCGATTTCCTTGTAGGCAAACTGATTGAAATACGCCAAGAGCAACACTTCGCGCAGGTGGTCGGGCAACGATTCGACCACGTCTTTCACCAAGTCGGCCGTCTCGCCGTCTTGCACCAAGTCCTCCGGCAGCGGCAGGTCGGCCTGCATCAGGTCGATGAACGACGGGCCGTCTTCCTGCTTCTTGTCGATCAGGGCCGAGAGCGGCACGGTCTTCTGCCGTTTATTCTTACGCAAGTGGTCCCGGGCTTTGTTCGCGCCGATCGTAAAAAGCCAGGGTTTAAATCGCTTACTCACGTCGAACGTGTCGGCGGAGATGTGGACCTGCAAAAACGTCTCTTGGAACAAATCCTCGCCCGCCGCGCGGTTGCTGGCGAAGCGGATGAGAAAGTGAAGCAGCTCCGGCCGATACCGGCGGACCAGCGCCTCAAAGGCTTCGACCCGGCCAGCACGGTACGCCCCGAGCAACTGCTCGTCGGTCAACGATTCCAACGGGGCAAGCGGTTCCCCGGCGGCGGAAGATGGTGCAGATTCGCCAGACATCACGCGAGATTGTACGTCATCACGTGTCGCTAACGTGGCAAGCTGGGGGAAGTTAAGCGTCGTCATGCATGGTGGCTCGGCCGCCCCTCTGCTACGCCGCCGCCCCCGCCGAGGATCGCGCAAACAGCGAATATTTTTAGAACGCCCCGCGGATCGCACTATTTCCCCGTTCAGGGATGGCCTAGGTACCCTATCTGCCCATGACCCTACTGACCGTCCCCATCACCGTCCACGATCGGCCCGCCGCCTTGGCCGACGCCGCCCGCGCCGCCGCACTGGGGGCCGACCTCGTCGAATACCGCATCGACACGTTTGTCGATGACCTCGACGACATCCAGCAACTCGTCGCCGAGTCGCCGCTGCCCTGCATCGTCACTTGTCGGCCAACGTGGGAAGGCGGCGACTACGACGGCGACGAGATGCACCGCATCAGCCTCCTCGAACACGCGGGCCTCGGCGACCAAGGCATCACGCCAGCGTACTTGGATCTCGAGCTCAAGGCCTACCAGACCTCGGCCAACCTCCGACAAAAAGTCGGCCTCGTCATCGACCACCCCGACCAACCCCGCCCCGACGTCACCGCCGGACTCATCCTCTCGTCCCACGACTTCCTCACCCAACCCCCCGACCTCGACCGCAAGCTCATGGCCATGGCCGAGGCACCCGCCTGCCGGGTGATCAAGCTCGCTTGGCGGGCGCGTTCGCTGCGCGACAACCTCGAGGCGTTTGAAATCCTGCGCCGCAAACTCAAGCCGACCATCGCGCTGTGCATGGGCGACGCGGGGCTGCCGTCGCGGGTCTTGGCGAAAAAATTCGGGGCGCTGCTCACCTTCGCCGCGCTCGATCCCGCGGCCGGCACCGCGCCGGGGCAACCCACGATCCGCGACCTCAAACACCTCTACCGCTGGGACGCGATCCGCGAAGACACCGCCGTCTACGGCGTCATCGGCTACCCCGTCGGCCACTCCATGTCCCCCGCCTTCCACAACGCCGGGTTCGACGAAACCCACTTCAACGGCGTGTACCTGCCGATGCCCATCCCCCCCGAATACGAACACTTCAAAGCCACCGTGTTGTCGTGGCTCGACTACGAACCACTGCACTTCCGCGGCGCATCCGTCACCATCCCGCACAAAGCCAATCTCCTTCGCTTCGTCGAAGAACAAGGCGGCACCATCGAACCCCTCGCCGCGACCATCGGTGCCGCGAACACGTTGACCAAACGCGACGACGGCAGCTTGTACGCCAGCAACACCGACTACGCCGCGCTGCTCGACGCGACCTGCGAGGCGTTGTCGATCGAGCGTGAAGCGTTGGCCGGTAAAACGGTGGGCGTCCTGGGCGCGGGCGGTGCCGCACGGGCCGCCGTCGCCGCGTTCACGCACACCGGCAGCCACGTCACCGTCTACAACCGCACCCTCGACAAGGCCGAGGCCTTGGCCTCGCAGTTCGGGGCCACCGCGTTGGGCATGAACCAACTGGGTAGCCGTGAGCACGAGGTGCTGATCAACTGCACGCCGCTGGGTATGTCGCCCAAGATCGACGCCACGCCGCTCCCTGCCGAAGCCCAGCACCTGCTGGGCCCGGGCGTCGTCGTGTTCGACACGATCTACAACCCGCTCGAAACCGTGCTGCTCCGCGACGCCAAAGCCGCGGGCTGCGTGACGATTAACGGCGCGGATATGTTCGTTCGTCAAGGCGCCGCGCAGTTTGAATTGTGGACCCACCAAACCCCACCGCTGGACGTGTTCCGCCGGGTGCTGCTCGAAAAATTGTCGGGGGATTGAAGGCCGGCAAGGCAGCGCTTCGCTTATCGCGGAGCGAGTGAGACGCGGAGGCGCGGAGCAAGGCATTGAATGAAAATCAAAGACTTCTACCTAATGCCTTCTGTCTTCCTCCGCGTCTCCGCGCCTCTAAAGCTCCGCGATAAGCGGAGCGATGCCTTTACGTTTCAAGAAGCCACCACCCGCTGCCGCAAGACCGAACATGACCGGCCCGCGCCCTCAACCGCATCCCCCGCCCATAGCGCCGCTTCGAGCGAGCCGAGGTCGTGTCGGGTCGCGTCGTAGGCGATGACGATCGACTCGTCGCCGGGCTGGAGGTAGGTGGTTTCGCCGAGGTCGGTGTAGCGGGTCGCGCCAATGCTGATGACCGCGTGGGACGGGTGGCCCGCCACGCTGAGCCAATGCGATACATCTTCGAGCGGGCCTTGATCGACTTGGGAGCTCAAGCGATCGACGAGCCAGTCGAGGAGCGGTTGGTTCATGTAGCCGTAGCCGTCGGGGCCGACGACGGGCGAGTCTTCGCCGTAGGCGTGGAGTTGGCCGTCGCGGAGCAAATAGCAGGCGATGCGGAAGTTTCGCAGCACGCCGTCTTCGGTGAATTGATCGATCGGCAACCACTGGTTCGAGGCGAGGCCTTTGGTGTTCGCCCCCCAGTTTTTCTTTTGGCTGATCTTCGTCGCATCCGGCCGACGGGTGGAGCAGTCGTTGTACGCCGCGGCGTGGGTCGGGCGGACGGCGGTGACGTGGTGCTGCGCGTCGTAGGTCAGTTCGCACAGCAGCGCGAGCTCGGGTTCGATCTGCAGGTTCGCGGGTTGGCCTTGGCCCCCGGAATGGCCCGCGAAATGGCCGCCGGGGGATTCGATGG
>CAYPCC010000014.1:0-26170 GCA_964409095.1 uncultured Phycisphaera sp.
AAAACGCTGGGTTCGCTGCCCAAGCTCTACCACGTCGCGGCGGTCGCCGACCCCGCGGCGGAGCGCTGCGAAGAAGCCCGGCAAACCCACGGCTGCCGGGTCCACGGATCGTTCGACGCCTTGGCCCACGACCCGGACTTGGACCTGATCGTGGTCGCCAGCCCAAACCACCTGCACACCGACCACGCGACCGCGGCGATGGCGGCGGGCAAGCACGTCGTGTGCGAAAAGCCCTTTGCGCTCAGCGTGGAAGACGCCGACCGCGCGATCGCCGCGTCGGTCAAGTACGACCGGGTGCTCAGCCCGTTTCAACACCGCCGATACGAGGCCCACTTTCAAAAAGTGTGTGCGCTGATCAACGACGGCGTGCTGGGCGAGGTCGTGAATATCCGCATGGTGTGGCACCAGTTCACCCGGCGATGGGATTGGCAGACGCTCGCCCGCTACGGCGGAGGGTTACTCAATAACAACGGCTCGCACCTGCTGGACCATGCGCTGCAAATGCTGCCCGACGACGTTGAGCCCGAGGTGTTTGCCGACCTCAAACAAGTGCTGACGCTGGGCGACACCGAGGATCACATCAAGATCATGATGAAGGCCGAGGGCTGCCCGACGTTGGACGTCGAACTGACCAACGCCTGCGCCTACCCGCAGGACCGTTGGCTGGTGATGGGTAGCCAGGGCGGGCTGCGCGGCACGGAAGATCGGCTGGAGTGGTGCGTCACCGACTGGGCCGACCAGCCGGCGCGGCAACTCGAAACCCAAGCGGTCACCGAGCGGCAGTACGCCCGGGATCACGTGACGTGGACCCGCCACGAGTGGACGCGCTCGGCGGATGAGCCCCACGCTTACGTGCGCTATTACCAAGACCTCTACCAAACGATGCGTCACGGCAGCCCGTTGGTGATCGAGCCGCGCAGCGTGCGGCGGCTGATCCGGACGCTGGTGCGCTGCACCGAGCAGTGCGGGGCGCTGGCGACGTCATGAGTTTTGTTTTGACGCTTACCCCCAAGAGATGCCGGGCATGAACGCGATGTACCCCAGCCTGATGGCCGACCTCGTCGGCGTCGACGTTTTGCCTGATCGCAGCGTCACCCTCGCCGCGGAGCACGGCTTCGGCGGGGTAGACCTGCGCCTGACCCGCTACCTAGGGTTGCTGGAAAACTACGGCCCCGAAAAGTTTGTCGAGCATATGAAAACCCGCAGTGTCGTCGCGGGCTACGGCTCGATGTTGACGCGCACCCTCGCCGCCCCGGCCGACGAGTGGGACCACATGATCGAGCAGCTGCCGCGCATCGCCCGGTTGGCCCAGCAACTCGGGTTTACGCGGGCCGGCGTGGTGGTGCTGCCGTTTGATGATCGGCTGGACTTCGCGGCGAATCGCAAGCGTCACCTCGATCGATTGGCGCAGGTGGCCCCCGTGCTCGCCGACCACGGGATCCGCGTGGGGCTGGAATATGTCTCGCCCAAGACCCGCCGGGCCGACGCGACGTTCACGTTCGTGCACGACCTCGAAGGGATGCTCGAACTGATCCACGACGCCAAGCAGCCCAACGTCGGTCTGATGCTCGACAGTTTTCATTGGCACGCCGCGGGCGAAACGATCGACGACCTGATGCAGCTTTCCCCGGAGCAGGTGGTGGTGGTTCATATCAACGATGCGCCCGAGGGCGTGGCGGTCGATGAACTGGATATCCGTAACCGTTGTCTGCCCGGCGAGACGGGTGTGATCGATCTGGAGGGGTTCCTCGGGGCGTTGGTGGGGATGGGATACGATGGCCCGGTGACGTCCGAGCCGACCAACCCGCGCTGGCCCGGCACCCCGGCCGAGGAAGCCGCGAAGCTGACCGGCGACGCGGTACGGGCTGCGCTCAAACGAGCCGGGGTACTTCTTCCCGAAAGGTCTTAGCTTGATCACGATCCGTGATGTGCGTGTGATTTTGACGGCCCCGATGGGTCGGAATCTCTTGGTAGTAAAAATCGAAACCTCCGAGCCGGGCCTCTACGGGCTGGGCTGCGGGACGTTTACCCAGCGGTACTTGCCGGTGCGGTCTGCGGTGGAGGATTACCTCAAGCCGCTACTCATCGGGCGCGACATCTCTCGGATCGAAGACCTCTGGCGGCTGATGATGGTCAACAGCTATTGGCGTAACGGCCCGGTGCTCAACAACGCGGTCAGCGGCGTGGACATGGCCTTGTGGGACCTCAAGGCCAAGCGGGCGAATATGCCGCTCTACGATTTGTGGGGCGGCAAATGCCGGGAGGCCGCCGCGGTCTATCAGCACGCCGACGGCGAGACGCTCGAAGAACTCTCCGAACACGTCCAGCAACAACTCGACCTGGGTATGCGCCACGTCCGCATCCGCTTCGGCGGCAGCTCGGCGGGCACTCGGGCCAGCGGCGAAGTCGGCGGCATGGCCTACGGCGGGGCGGCGGGATCGACCGCCCGTTCCCCGAAAGGCGCGCTCGACGGCGCGTACTACGACCCCCGGCACTACACCTCGACCACGCTCAAAGCATTGACCCATGTCCGCGAAAAATTCGGCGATGCGATCGAATTGATGCACGATGTCCACGAACGCTTGACGCCGATCGATGCGATCGGGTTTGCCAAGGATTGCGAATCGCTTCGGCTGTTTTTTTTGGAGGATGCGTTGTCGCCGGAGGATTTGCCATGGTTTGCGCAGATGCGGTCGGCCACGACGACGCCGATCGCGGTGGGGGAGTTGTTTAACAGCCCCAACGAATGGATGCCGCTGATCACGGACCGCCAGATCGACTTCATCCGGATGCACGTCAGCCAGATGGGCGGGCTGACCCCGGCCCGCAAGGTCACGGCGATGGCTGAGGGCTTCGGCGTCCGCACGGCGTGGCACGGCCCCGGCGACGTGTCGCCCGTCGGCCACGCCGCCAACCTGCACCTGAACCTCGCGGCCCCCAACTTCGGGATTCAGGAACTGCAGCCCTTCACCGATACGACCCGCGAAGTCTTCCCCGGCTGCCCCGAGTTCCGCGACGGCTACTTCTACCCCAACACCAAGCCCGGCATCGGCGTCGACCTCAACGAAGACCTCGCCGCCAAGTTCCCCTGCGATCCGGCGGTCGTACAGTGGACCCAGGCCCGCTTGCCGGACGGCACCATGGCCCGGCCCTGAGCGGCGTGCATGGATCTTGGGCGAATCCAGCCTCAACACTGGGCGACCGGGGCGCGAACGGTTATGCTTTGGGGTCACACGGCAGGCGGCTGGGCGTCTGGATCGGTCAGGAGTATGGTGTTTGAACCCCCGCGTTTTGTTCTATTTTTATCGCTTGATCGTCGCCTTGGCCCAGACGGACCGGCCTTCACGGGCGGTGCGGGTTGGGCGGCGTTGGCATTTGCCGACGTTTAAGTGGTTGGCTGTGCTGGTTGTGGCGGTCGGGGGCTTGTCGGTGGTGCGGACGGCCCAGGCCAAACCGCTGCAGATCATGCTGCTGGGCGACGCGATCACCGCCAGCGAAGAGGGCCGGCGGTCCTACCGGTATTACCTCTGGCGGCGGCTGGTGGACGAAGCGATCGAGTTCGATTTCATCGGCACCCAGCACCTCAACCACGGCGGGGAGGGGTATTGGCCTCGCTATCGAAACCTCGAATTCGACCGCGACCACGAGGCCCACCGCGATTGGCGCATCGATCACATCGTCAACGGCAAAGACGGTCAGCCCGAGCGTGGCCGACTCGAAAATTGGCTTGATGCGTACACGCCCGACATCGCGGTAGTGATGCTGGGCACGCACGACGTGTTGCAGGGCAAAGAGACCCAGTGGGCTGAGCGTGAGATGCGGCGGGTGATCGAGTTATTGCGGGCGGACAACGACCAAATAGCGATCCTGGTTGTCGTGCCTCCGCCGGTGAAGCAGGAAAATGCGGCATTGATCGAGCCTTTGGCGGAGGCGTATTCCGAGATTGCCGAGCGTGACAATACGGTGAGTTCACCGATCCGTCTGGTGGACCTGACGCGGGTCTTTGAACCCGATCGGCACCTCGCTTACGACGGAGTACAGCCCAACGACGCGGGGGAACGGCTGATCGCGGCGCAGGTCGCGGCGTCATTGCTGCTCTTAGACGAAGCCCACCTCGACCCTGTCCGGCGGACGTCGGTGCAGGCGTGGGGCTCGGTGCTGGTCGTCCCGCTCGGCGCGGCGCTGGGGTTCTTTTGGCTGGCTCGGTCGCAGCTGCGGCGCGAACGGGCCGCGGCGACCTACAACATGGCGAGTCGGCGTGGGGTGCTAGGCCACCGCAAAGGCCAAAATGGGTCCGTAGCGGGACGAGCCAGCCGGGTCTCGTCGGGTGAAACATCGAGCAGCGGGTATACGTTCCCCGGCTCGGGCAAGCCATGAGTGCGTAGAGGCGTGAATCGCTGAGGCGTCCGGCTCGACCATCAACCACGCAGTTGGCGCACCGCGGCCGAGACATCTTTGCCCTGAACCTCAGCCCCTTGGGACTTGAGATGTTTCATGGCCACGCCCGTTGCTTGCCCGTCGTTGCCCGCCGCCTTCACCGCGTCGGCCACGGGAGCCAAGGCGATCACGATCGCTTCAAGCGACAGCGACCGGGGCAACAGGGTCTCGAGGATGGCGATCTCCTGATTCATCCGCTCGACGACGGCGGGATCATCCACCGCGGTGATCATCTCTTGGTTGCCTTTGATCACTTTGCGGATGATCTGCTGGGCCTCGGCATCGGTCAGGGCTTGGGCTTTGCGGGTTTCCTGAATCTGCAGGTCGCCGAGCACGACCTTGAGGATGTCGCGTTCTTGGGTGTTCTTGGCTTTCATGGCCACGATGATGCGTTTTTTGATGTCGTCGATCAGCATGCACGTATCGTACCCGCAGCACGCCACGGCCGTGAGCACTCGCGGCACCGCAGCACCACCACATCAGCCCAAAAACGCTAAACTGTTTCAACTCACGGGCGATTAGCTCAGCTGGCTAGAGCAATTCGTTTACACCGAATAGGTCGCGGGTTCGAGTCCCCCATCGCCCACTTTCATTAAGTCATTTCTGGAGCTTAATTTACGTTTGCTCGTCGATGAGCAGTATCGACTGCAACGCATTTTTTTTGCGGAAATGACCGCGCCCCGTGATATCTGGAAAATCTTGGATCGCTTGTCCCGCTTCGACCTGCCGATCAAAATCACCGAACTCGATATCGATCTCAATGACCCCGCGCTTCAAGCCGACTTCATGCGTGACGTGCTCACCGCGGCGTTTGCTCATGAATCGGTGGTGGGCGTGACGGTGTGGGGCTTCTGGGCGGATCGCCACTGGCGTGCGTCTGCGGCGCACTACGATTCGGATTGGAACCGGCGTCCGGTGGGCGAGGTCTGAAAACAACTTACCCCAAAAACATGGTGGACCGATGCGGAAAGCCAGACCGATGCCAACGGCCAAGCATCTTTCCGTGGTTTCAAAGGCATTTACGACTTACACATCACGTTTGAGGATGGCACGACCCATACCCGCGAAGTCGTGCTTGGCGACGACGGGATCGATCTTTCTATCGCGGTAAGTCGCTGAGCCGCCGTGATTCGCGGCAGACATCACGACTCGCCGACGGTTAGGATTTGGTCGGTGGATTGGGGATCGACTGCGCGGCAGGACGCGGTGAGGATTTCGGAGATTTCCCGGAGGTCGCTTTGCCACGCCCGTTCGGTCACGCCGGGCGGGGTGACGGCGGAAAACTCGTCGCATAGCAAAATCAGTCGGAGGACGTGACGGAAGATCATGCCTTCTTGAGTTTGCAATTCACGGACGGTGATGAACTTGTTGAAGTCGCCGTTGAATTCGAGCAGGTCGCCTGCGGCCCAGACGGGGTTGACGCGGAATGGGCCGGGCTTGGAGACGTTGTGTTGGAAGAGGGCGTAGAGTTTTTCGCCGAGGGTGACGGGGAACTTGGGCGGCTCGCCGAAGGGGCGGTCTTGCTCGTGGGGCGGGGGCGGGTACATGTCGTCGTGGGTGAACAGGCCGCTTTGCAGGAGCTGGGGGTCGAGCATCTCCAAGGTCATTTGGCCGGGGGGCAGGTCTTGAGGCCAGGGGACACGGACGCTGCGGGCGACCGAGCCGGGCATTTCGAGCAGGGATTCGAAGATTTGAATACGTTCATGCGGCTCGGCCTGGCCGAGGTAGTCGAGGATGAACACGCCGTACAACGGCGGGACCGCGCGGAACTTGAGGAGTAAATCGAGCCGATCGGTTTTGGTCGCGGTGAGCGGTTCGTAGGTGGGAGGGGGTGAATCTTGGGTATCGGATGTTGATTTACTTTTACGCGCTGCGGCGGCCGAAGGCTTGGGCTTGCCGGTGGGGCCAGCCGAGTGACCGCCGAGGCTGATACCGCCCCCGAGGGTGAGGCCAGCGAGCGGATCGGCGGTCGGCACGGCGTCGGCCGAAGGCTCGGGCGTGTCGTTTGAGTCGGCGTTATCGAGTGCGTTGCCGCCGGGCTTGGCCTTCGCGGGCGGCGGGGGATCCAGGACGACGTAGCCTTCTTCGTGCAGCGTGATGAGTTGCTGGGTGAGGTGGCGTTGGGCGGCGGCGAGCTGCGGCTCAGGCATGAGGCGTTTGCTGGCCGCCTCACGCAATCGAGAAACATCCGCATCGGATTCCAAGAGAAACGCGAGCAGCCGCCACGGCAGATGCCCCTTGCTCATCAACTTGCCCGGCTCGGCGGTCTGCAACGACTCGAACTGCGCGTCGGACCAATACTGCACGCCGTCGCGGCGCTTGGGTGTTTTCTTAATCAGCTTTTTCCGCGCAGCCATCAATTTGGGGTCTTTGGTGTCTTCGGGGATTTGCGCGATTTTTTCTTTATGTCGCAGGATCTTGACGTCGTCTTCGTGGGCGATGGCGAAGACATGGCCTTGCGTATCGAACTGCGGACGCCCGGCCCGGCCGAACATCTGGTGGGCGTTACTCGGGGCGATCAGTTTTTTATGGCCCCGAGGGCCTTTGAGTAGATCGGTCAGCACCACCGACCGGGCGGGCAAGTTCATCCCCGCCGCGAGGGTTTCGGTACAGACGCAAAAGCTCAGCAGCTTTTCCTGAAACAGCTCTTCGACGACCCGGCGGAACTTGGGGAGTAGTCCAGCGTGATGGACGCCGACGCCACGCATAAGGATGCGTTTTAGCTTGGGGCCTGCGCCGTGGTTGAAGAAACCTTCTTCGGAGAGTGCGTCGATACGCTGGGCGAGTTGTTGCTGCTGGCCTTCGATGAGCATGTCTCGGCCGCGGAGCAGGTCGGCGGTTGCCCAGCATTGGGCCCGGTCGAAACAGAATACGAGGGCCGGGGTTTTTCGGGTGGCTTTATCGCCCTGCACCATCTCGACGAGGTGGTCGGGCAGGAGTCGGTCGCCGACCCAGTGATATTCGAGCGGTACCCGTCGCTGGGTCCCTTGGACCAGCGTCAGGTTTCGGCCGTGTTGTTGGCGCAACCACGACAAGAACAAACTCGCATTGCCTACGGTGGCCGAGAGCAAGAGCAATCGGACGTGGTCGGGCAAGAGTGAAAGCGAAAGCTCCCATACGATCCCGCGCTCGGGCTCGGCGAAGCTGTGGAATTCGTCCATGACCACCGCCGAGACGCCGGAGAAATCAAACGCCGCGGGATGCAGCAGCCGGTTAAGCAGAATCTCGGCGACGACGACCAAGATGTTGGCCTTGGGGTTCACCGAGCGGTTGCCCGTGACGAGTCCGATCCGGTCGCGGCTGAATCCCCAACGCTCGGCGGCGTTTTGGAGTTCCGTAAATTTTTGATCGGTGAGCGCGATGAGCGGGGTGGTGTAGTAGGCGGTGGTGCCGTTGACGAGGGCTTCGTAGAGCGCGGCTTCGCCGATAACGGTTTTGCCGGTGCCGGTGGGGGCGCAGGCGAGCACGCCGCCGCCGGTCTCGACGCGGTCAAAATACGTCATCAGCGCCTCTTCCTGCACCGGGTACGGCTCGAAGGGCAGCGTGTCGAGGTACCGCATCAGGATGTCGTCGCGCGTGACATGAGCCATGCGTACAGGATACGTTGATTCGGCTTCGCTCCATCTTTATAGCCTTGCATAGGCGTGAAGCGGTCGAGGCGGGGTCGATCTCAGGCGCCTTGAATTCATGCGGCTTGCGATTTGGTTTCGGCGTACACCTTGATGGTTTTGGAGAGCATTTCATCGGCAGTAAATTGGCGAACACGGTGCACCATCTCCGGGGTGAAGCGGGTGCCGGCCTTGGCCAAGAGGACTTTCTGGGCGTTGCTGAGGTCCTCGGCCAGCACCATGCCCTCACGGATTTGACGTGGGGTCACTTCGACGATCTCACAGTTTTGTGAAGGCGGCGCATCAAACTTGAGGTTTTCCAGCAGTAGGGAACAGAGCGACGGGTCGAGGCGTTTGCCGCGACCGACTTCCAGCGCGTGATGGCCCGCCGGGCGGTCGGTCTGGGTGGGGTCCAGGCGATCAAAGACTGCGGTGTCGTAGGCGTCAGCCACGGCGATAATGCGGGCCAGAAGCGGCAACGCTTCGCCTTTGGCTTTGGACTGATTTCCCAGGCCATCGAAGCGTTCGGCGTGATCGCGGACGGCCTCGGCGATCGGCCGGAAGCCGACGATATTCGACAGGATGCGATGCCCCGCTTGGGCGATATTGCGTAGTTCGGAGGCCGACGCGCTGCTGTAGGCGTCGATGGTTTTCGTTTTTGCCCCGACCAAGCCGATTTCGTGGAGCTGGGCGGCGAACTCCAGATCGCGCATCGTTTTGTCGTCGAGTTCCATCCACTTGCCGATGCGGGTGGCGAGTTCCGCCACGCGCTTGCCGTGCCTCCCGAGGGACGGGCTGGACATCTCCAACATCGAAGCGATCAGGCCGACGGTATCGCGTAGCGATGCTTCCATGGCGTGGCTGAGTTTGCCGAGGAATTCATTTCGCGTACGGAGTTGGGCGGTGCGTTGCTGAACTTTTTCCTCGAGCTTGGCGTTCCATTGTTCGAGTTGCTGGTTTTGTTGTTGGGTGAGTTCGTGGAGTTGGCGGTTCTCGACGATGAGTTGGTGCGAACGTAGGCCGTTATGCACACAACGACGCAGGTGCTCGTCGTCCCAGGGTTTCATGAGAAACTGATTGACGTGGCCTTCGTTGATCGATTTTTGTGCGGCTTCGAGGTCGGTGTGTCCGGTGAGCGTGATGCGGAAAGCGTCGGGCTGGAGTTCATACGCCTTGGCGAGCACCTCGGGCCCGGCGATATCGGGCATGCGCTGATCGCAGATGATCAGGTGGATGGTTTGTTGCCGTAAGACTTCGACGCCCGCCGCGCCGCCCTCGGCCAAGACGACGTCGTGGCTGGCCCGTCGGAGCGTACGTTGGAGCGAGCGCAGGATGCTGGGCTCGTCGTCCACCAAGAGGATGCGGAATCGCTCAGGGTTTGAGGTTGGCAACACGGCTTCGTCGCTCATGACAATTGCTCCTCGGCCCAGGCCAGATCAAAGGTGCTGAAATGCTGGGGGATGCGATAGCGTCCGGCGTTGTTGGAGTCTTCACGCATGCGCAGGCCCGGAATCAACTCGATCCCCTTGAGGCCCGGCCCGGCGTTGGCGTCGTCGGCAAACAGCAAAAGCCCGGTGGGTGGGGAATCGGTCAAGGTGTCGAGTCGGCAGGCATGGACGATGTAGCCGCGGGTTTGTAAGAGCAGGCGGGCCATCTCGTCGGGCTCTTCGCCCGTGGCGGTGACCCAGTGGGCAAGGGGCCCGCGGTCGTCGGTCGCCCAGTGTCCGATGCGATCGGTTTGCTTGAGCATGTCCTGCGCGTCGGCCACGCGGGCGGGCAGAGCTTGGGCGATGCGAAGTGCATCGTCGGGGTGGAGGCCCAGAGCTTCGAGGGCGGCATCGGTGCGGGTCGAGGTGCCGGTGGTGAAATCCATGCCCATGCCCATCCGCTGAGCGAGGGTGTCGGCGAGGGCGACGATGGCCACTAAAGGCCGCGCGGCAAAAGCCTCGGCGTTGTCGTCGTGGTGGTGGCGGGCCGCGTCGATGAGTGGGGCGGGCAAGCCCCAATGGCGTAGCAGGGTGGCTCCGGCTTCGGTGTGGTCGATGCCGAAGGTTTGGCGTTCCCGATAGAGGAATTTCATGTCGCCGCGGGCGGTTTGCTGAGTGACTTGCTCAAAGCGGGTGGTTTCGGTCACGAGCATGGCGAGCTGGCCGAAGTCGTGCAGCAAGCCGGCGATGAAGGCCTCTTCGGGCTGGCGGTAGTCAACGGATCGGGCGATGAGTTCGGCGGCGGCGGCGGTGCCGACGCTGTGGTACCACAGCAGGCCGTGGCCATGGCGGGCTTTGCCGATGCCGCGGATCGTCGAGCCGGCGCACAAGCCGACCACCAGATTACGCACCGCCATGACGCCCAGGCGGACCACCGCGCGGGTCAGGTCGGTGACTTCGCGCTGTGGGCTGTAGAACGGGGAATTGGCGATACGCAGCACCTTGGCCGCCACGGTCGGGTCCCGACGCAGCACGTGGGCGACCTGCTCGGCAGAGGTCGTCTCGCGGGTGGTCGCGTCGAGGATGGCCGGGACGATCGCGGGCAGCGGCGGCAGGGCTTCGATGCGATGGATGAAATCGTGGGCGGTGATCGTGTTCATGAATGGTCCTCCCAAAACGTGATCACTTGTCCGCGGACGTCGCCGCCGCGTTGGAACGGCCGACAACTCCACTGAAAATCGCGGCCGTTGAAACCCACGCGGCCCGCGCTAAGGGGGGGGCAGGTCAAGACGTCGGGCAATGCGTCGCAGACGGATTCGGGGATGACGTCTCGCATGGGCAGGCCGATCAGCTCGATCGGATGGTCGGCGAGCAGTTCGGACATACGGGTGTTGGCCCCGACGACCAGGCCGTGCGGGTCGATACAGAGCACGCCGGCGTGGATGTATTCCATGAGTTCTTGGGTGAAGCTCAGACCTAGGCCGGCGTCTTGAGCTTTGCGGTCCAATGCTTGATTCAGCTCGCGCAGCTTTTGGTTTTGCCGCGAGACTTCGGCGGCGAGCTGGGCGTTGGCGTTCTTGAGCAACCGCTGCTCCATGGCTCGACGGAGGTGGAGCTTGAGTTCTTCATCGTTCCACGGCTTGGTGAGGTACTTGTAGATCGCGCCGTCGTTGATGGCGTCGATGATCGCGTGGACCTCGGAGTAGCCGCTGAGGATGATGCGGATCGTATCGGGGCAGCGGTCGCGTACCTTTCGCAGCAGCTCGGCCCCGGTCATGCCGGGCATGCGAAAATCCGACATGACCAGGTCAAACGGCCCGTGCGCGTCCATGACCGCTAGCGCTTCGACGCCCGAGTTGGCGGTGTGCAGGTCGTAGTCTTCGCGTCGAAGCAGGCGTTTGAGCGACGCGATGATGCTCTGCTCGTCGTCCACGATCAGCACGCGAGAACGGGCGGAGGGGGCGGACGCGGGCGACATGTCGTCGGAGTTGAACGTGGAGGGGTTAAGCGGCTTGATCATGGCGGGTCTCCTTGTCGGCGGATGGGCTGAGTCGTGGACCATGGATCGGGAGGGTGACGCGGAAAGTGGTGCCGACGCCGACGCAGGATTCAACCTCGATGGTGCCGTCGTGCGACTGGATGATGTTGTAGGCGAGGTTGAGCCCGAGTCCGGTGCCTTTGCCGACGTCTTTGGTGGTAAAGAACGGATCGAAGATGCGTTTAAGGTGGGCTTCGGGGATCCCGCAGCCGGTGTCGGCGACCTCGATCCAGACGGTCTTGGTCGGGTCGTCGGTGCCGGTGCGCACGGTGACGGTCCCGGCGTCGTCGAGCGCCTGTGCGGCGTTGACGATGAGGTTTAAGAACACCTGGGTGAGTTTGCCCGCGTAGCAGGTCACGTCCGGCAGATCGCCGAACTCGGTGACGACCGTTGCGCGATACTTCAGCTCGTTGTGGGCGACGTTCAAGGTTTTTTCGAGCATGAGGTTGAGGTCTTCCACGCCCAGGTCGGGGCTGTCCACGTGGGAGAAGTCGCGGAGGTCGGCCACGATTTGGCGGACGCGGCCGGTGCCTTCGACCGACTCGGCGATGAGGCCCTCAAGGTCGCCGATCAGGAAATCAAGATCGACTTTTTGGCATAACGCGTGGGCGGTTTGCGATGCCGATTCGATGGTGCTGGGGTCGGACTTGAGGGCGTTTTGCAGGTTTTGGTAGGCGGCCAAGACTTGCTTGAGATCGCTCAGGTATTCGCCGAGGGTGTTGAGGTTTGAGGAAATGAAGCCGATGGGGTTGTTGATTTCGTGCGCGACCCCCGCGGCGAGTTGCCCGATGCTGGCCATCTTTTCGTTTTGAAGCATCTGGCTTTGCTGCTGCTCGATCTGCGATCGGAGTTGTTGCTCGCGGAGCGATTGGGCTTTGATCTCGGCGAGTTGTTGTTTGAGTTCTTTTTGCAGGGTGGCGAGGTGGAGATGGGTGCGGACCCGGGCGATGAGCTCCATGGACTCGGCCCGCTTGGCGATGAAATCCGACCCGCCGACTTCGAAGCCGAGGATGAGCTGTTCGGGGCGAGTGCTGGAGGTGACAAACAAGACGGGGATGTCGGCGGTGCGGGGCTCGGCCTTGAGGGCCATGCACAGGTCAAAGCCATCCATCTCCGGCATTTCGACATCCGTGAGGATGACGTCGGGCGGGCGGCTGATGGCTTGGGCGACCACGTCTTTGGCGGTGTCGAATTGTTCGACCTCGAAGTTGTGGGCGTCGAGACTGCGGGCCATGACGCGGCGGGCGGTGGCGCTGTCATCGACGAGGAAGACGCGGAAGCGGCGGCCGTCGGCGTGGCAGGATTCGGTATCGAAGATGCTGGTTTCACTCATGCGGCGGCTCCGGAAGGGGTGGGGCGGGTGGGTGAGCTGGACGTGATGAGGGCTTGCGTGGTTCGGCGAACGTGGCGGAGTTGACTGCACACGCGGGCCCGCAGTTCATCGGGGTCGAAGGGTTTGACCAGGTAGTCGATTGCCCCGGCGTTGAGGCCGTCGATACGTTGGCGCTGGCCCGATTGCCCGGTGACGAACATCACCGGAATCGGCGGAGCCACGGTGGGCGAATCGGCTTGAAGGAGGAGCTCTTTTTGACGGAAGCGACGCAAGAAAGTCTGTCCCGACATCAGGGGCATCGAGACATCCAAGAGCACCAATTCGGGGAGCCAGGGGCCAAGCATCTTCAGCGCGCCGCTGCCGCTTGTGGCGGTACACACGTCGATCTTCGATCGGCGGAGCACGCGTCGGATCGAAGCGAGCATCGCCGGATCGTCATCGACGGCCAGGACGGCGGCTTGGATTGGAGGCGGGCTGGTTTGAAACACCGGTGGCTCGAAGACGGGAGTGGAATAATGCTGAGATGCTTCCGGATTGATCGGTGCGTTTTGAGGCGGGGTTGACTGGATGTGGGGCGAGGGTGCGTGATTCATGATGGCTCCGATATCAACGAGGGTTGGCGGGCTTGCAAGGGGCGACCGATAAAATCATGCAGCCTGATCGCCCATCAGTTGTTTGAGGTGGGTGAGCAGGGTCTGGTTGTCGAAGGGCTTCTGAATGCCGCGGTCCGCGCCGGCGTTGATGGCGTCTTGGATTTCGTGGAGGGTCTGGCCGGAGACGACCAGGACTTTGAGGTGTTTGTAGCGGGCGTGTTCGCGGATAAAGCGCAACACATCGCGGCCATCGACGCCGGGCATCTGCAGGTCGAGCGTGACGACCTGTGGAGCAAAGCTGCTGAGCATGGCCCCGGCCTGGAAGCCGTTGGGGGCGTGCAGGGTTTCGTAGCCCGCCCGACGCAAGACCCGGCCGATGCTGTTGGCCATCCCCGGATCGTCGTCCACGATCAGCACGCGCTTGGTTTGCTGCATGAATTCCAAGGGGATGGGTAGGTCGTTGGTGCGCAGGAAATTCAGGAAGTCATCGATCTCGACGCGGTGGTCGCCGCCGGGCAGTTGGTGGGCGGCGAGCCGACCGGCCTTGATCCACCGCAGGACGGTGCGGTAATTGACCCGGCAGTGTTTGGCGATCCGGCCGGTGGTGAGCGTGTGGGGTTGAGACATGGAGGGCTCCTTGGTCGCGTGTCGGTGCGTGCGACGAACATCCCAAACATCGCATTCACGCCGCGTGCGACAAATGCGACATGGTGGTTTTTGTTTGTATCGGGGTTAAGCTAGAAGCTTTATCACGATTGGCCGGCGTGGTACGAGTGTTTGATGGTCTTGAGTCGGCGCATGGCAAGACACCACGCCCGCCGAATCAATCGGCGGGCGTGGAGCATTGGCGGAGGGTGGTGGAGGTTTGTTTACAGGCGTTGGATGGTCAGGCCGCCGTCGACCATGAAGACGTTGCCTGTGGCGTAGGTGAGGTCGCCCGAGGCCAGCGCGGTGACGGCTTTGCCGATGTCCGACGGTTCACCCCAGCGGGGTTCGACGGCGAGGCCTTCGGCGAAGAGCTTGTCGTATTTTTCGGTGACGCTGGCGGTCATGTCGGTGCGGATGACGCCGGGCCGGACTTCAAACACGCCCAAGCCAAACTCGCCGAGCCGGGCGGCCCAGAGTTGAGTCGCCATGGCGACGCCGGCTTTGCTGATGCAGTAGTCGCCGCGGTTGACCGAGACGACGGTGGCGCTGATCGACGAGACGTTGATGATCGTCCCGCGGAAATCTGCGTTGGCTTTCTTTTGTTTGACCATCCAGCGGGCGGCGGCTTGGGTCAGGAAGTAGGGGCCGCGGAGGTTGATGTTGATGAGGCGGTCAAAGCTCTCGGGGCTGGCCTCGTCTTCGAGGATGTCGGCGCGGACGTTCGGGGCGACGCCGGCGTTGTTGACGAGGGAATCGAGACGGCCGAACTCCTCGTGGATCGCGTCCATCATGCCTTGGTGTTCATCGAGGTTGGACACGTCCATGGGGCGGTACATCACCTCGGCACCGCGCTGGCGGAGGGCATCGACGGTGGCTTGAACATCTTCCGGGCGGCGGCGGCCGTTGATGACGAGGTTGTAGCCGGCGTCGGCGAGGTGCTCGGCGATGCCGAGGCCGATACCGCGGCTGCCGCCGGTGACGAGGGCGACGCGTTTGGGTGTGGTGGGCATGATGCGTTCCGGGTGGGGAGTGGTGGTGTCAAGGTGTTGCGTTTAGCCGCGGGTCGTAGGTCCGCGTTCGGTATCTCAACGGGTTCGAGCGGCGATCTGCGATCGCCGACTAAACGCGGAGTTGTTGTATCAGAGAAAGAACTTGAGGTACGGCTCGATCTTGGCCATGCGTTGGATCAGCAGGGTGAGTTCCAAGAGGTGGTAGTCGCCCCAAAGGCTCGACTCGCTGTGCGAGACTTTGCTGCCGGCGGGCACATGGTCCCAGTGGTTGGGCCAGTGATAGATGGAGTGCAGCAAGAGGCCTTGGTGGTCGGGCTTGGTCGAGAGGTAGGGTTCGTCGAAGAGTGTCTTGGCGACGCTGAGGCCGGCGCTGAGGTATTTCGCGCCATCCCGGCCCGAGCCATTGAGGTAATTGCCCAAACGGATCATGCCTTGCGCGGCGATCGCCGAGGCGCTGGCGTCCACGGGTTCGTAGTCGTTGTACGGGTCGGCGGGCTTATTCCGCCAGTCGCCGAGCTTGTGCAGGTCGGGCGTGCCGTCGTCCCAGTAGGTGATGCCGTCGACGGTGGAAACATCGTTGATGTAATGGTCGCAGGTCTCGATCGCGTTGCGTTCGTAAACCTTAACTACGGCGTCCTTATCCAACCCGGTTGCGGTTTTGAAATCGCTGTCCGAGATGTTCACAAAAAATTCAAGCTCCTCGGCGTAGCCGCACATCGCCCAGGCGAGGCCGCGGGTCCAAGTGCTGAACGGCGAGTAGCCTTGCTGGCTGGAGCGGGCGCGAAACGCGCCGTCGTTGCGGTTGAACATGCCTTCGTGGGCGGTGCGGCCGGGCACGTCGTAGGTGTGCTGCGAGTCGCCGTGGAAGACGATGGTTTTGCTGGTGGTCAGGCCGTGGAGGACCGAGCGTTTGAGCAGGTTCGCGCTGCGGTCGCCTTCGTGCATGAGCGTGTGGCCGAGCTGGTGAGCGACGCCCATGATGCGGAGGGTGCGCATGGTGTCGATGAACAGCGAGTGCGGGCCGTTGAAGGAGTAGACGTAGCCGAGCGCATCGCTGTGGGCGCAGTGCGGGTCGGACGTGTCGCCTGCGGTACCCATCCAACGTGCGGCTTGGATCGCGCCGGAGGCGGCGATGAGTTGTTCGTAGTATTTCGCTTCCCAAGGGTTGTCGCCCAGTCGGCCTTCGCGGTGGAGACGCAGGAGGTTGCCGTAGGTCGAGAGGTTGTTGAAGCCGTGGTCGTGGACGCCGATGTGGGTGACGTGGGGCAGCATCAGTTCGGTGGTGCGGGTGCGTCCGAGGTCGATGAGTTCATCGTCGCCCAGCCCGTCGCCGGCGAGGATCATGCAGCCGTACTGGAAGCCTTGGGTCCATTCGGTCCACCCGCGGGTCGTGTATTTCCCTTCGACGGTGAACACGGGCGTGCCTTGGTTGGTGTCCCAGGTCTGGTCGATCAGCCGGGCTTTGTCGGCTCCGAGTTGCAGGACCTTTTGGGCTTGCGTCGTCAATGAAGCGGGGGTGAGTTGGGAATCGATCTGCATGGCGTGAAGCTCCTGCGCGGGCTTGGCCCGAGGGTTTTGGATGAGCTTTAACAATACCGCCTTACCGTAAAAACCCAAGTGCCACTTTCCGCCAGCCGGTGTCTGGATATGATAAATGCATGGCTAGCCCTGCGAAATCATCCGCCCCCGCCGCCCGCCGCCGTTTTGGTTCGTCGTTGGTGGCGGCCCGCGACACGGAATCCTGGCGGCGGATGCTCTGCGCCGCGTTGTTCGATGACCCGGCCAGGATCGCCGATGCGCTGTCGCACCCCGTGGCGGGGCGGTTCGTCATCGAGCCGCATCACCACACGGACCTGTTGCAACTCGACGTGATCCATCAGTGCGAAGGCGAAGCACTGGTCGATAGCCGCGAGGCGAGCATCGCGGGCACGACGCTGATGGCCACCCCGCCCGGGGCGATGCACGGCTACACGCTGCGGCCCGCCGGGCCGGACGCCGCGGTCTGGCTGATCAAAATCCGCATCGGGCGCAGCGGTGACGCGGCGCTGCCGGGCTTGGTCACGGGGTCCGAGGGTTGGTCGCCGGTGCGTTCGGCGGTGGCGGGATTGGTACGCGATTGGACGCCGCAGGGGTTGAGTTTGAAGGCGTTAACGTGTTTGGCGACGGCGATCAGCGCTTGGCCGGAGTCGGCGTTTGAGGGCGAATCGGTCAAAAATGTCGAGGAGTCACCCGAGTCTTGCGAGATCACCGGGGACGGGCCTTCGTCGCGGGTCCGGCGGGCGATCGAAACGCTGGGCAGGCGACTGAGCGATCCGCCGGATCTCACCGAACTCGCGGCGGCAGCAAGCCTCTCGCCTCGGCATTTTTCCCGCCGGTTCCGCCAAGACTTCGGCTGCACGCCGCACGACTACCTGCAAGCCCGTCGGCTCGACGCGGCGCGGGGTTTGTTACGAGACGCCGATCGGCGGGTGTCGGGCGTGGCGGAGGAATTGGGGTTCAGCTCGCCCGCCGCGTTTTCACGGTGGTTCACACGCTTGGCGGGGCAAAGCCCAAGGACTTTCCGTGACGACCCGCAAAACTTTTGAGTATCAGATGTTTTAAGGCCGTCGTCTCCGCGCAGGCGATTGCCTTTAAAAACCGCCCATTTAACAAACTCACCTTATGTCTACTTCTGTCATTTTTATGTCTCGATCCGCCGGTGGTCCTCAAGGGGGATGGCCCGCACAATAGGGTCAATCATCAACCAGGAGCGATTCACCATGGAACAACGACGCATCGGCATCATCATGAACGGCGTGACCGGCCGGATGGGCACCAACCAACACCTCATCCGCTCGATCACCGCGATCATCAAGCAGGGCGGTGTGAAGATCAGCCCCGACCTCACCCTCATGCCCGACCCCATCCTCACGGGGCGCAACGCCAACAAACTCGCCGACCTCGCCAACGCCCACGGCCCCGGCGCGACCCCCGGGGGCAAGCCCTACAAATACAGCACCGATCTCGACGGCGTCATCGCCGGCCAAGAAGGCGACTACGAAATCTTCTTCGACGCCTCGGGCACGCTCCAACGCGCCGGCTTCCTCGAAAAAGCCTGCGCCTCTGAGATGATCAAAGCGGTCTACTGCGAAAAGCCCACCGCGACCGAAACCGACAAAGCCGTCGCCATCGCGGACATGGTCGAAAAGGCCGGCAAGAAAAACGGCGTCGTGCAAGACAAGCTCTGGCTCAGCAGCTTCCGCAAGATCGCCATGCTCAAGGAACTCGGCTTCTTCGGCGATATCCTCAGCGTCAAAGGCGACTTCGGCTACTGGGTCTTCAGCGGCATGGACACCGACCAACCCATGCAGCGCCCGTCGTGGAACTACCGCGCTGAGGACGGCGGCGGCATGATGATCGACATGTTCTGCCACTGGGAATACGTCATCACCAACCTCTTCGGCCCCATCAAGTCGCTCGTCGCCCACGGCAGCATCGACCTGCCCCAACGCCGCGCTGAAGACGGCAAGCCGTTCAAATGCACCGCCGACGACTCGGCCTACGCGATGTTCCTGCTCGAAGACGGCACGATGTGCCAGTTCAATTCGTCCTGGGCCACCCGCGTTCGCCGCGACGACTTGCTCACGGTACATGTCGACGGCACCAAGGGATCGGCTGTGGCCGGCCTGCGCGAGGTCTACACCCAGTCGGCCGCGAACACGCCCAAGCCCGTCTGGAACCCCGACATCCCGCAACCCATCGACTTCATGGGCGGCTGGGAACTCGTGCCCAACAACATCGAGTACGACAACGCGTTCAAGATTCAATGGGAACTGTTCCTGCGTCACGTTGCGCTCGATGAGCCGTTCCGCTGGGACCTGCGGGCCGGGGCCCGCGGCGTGCAACTGGCCGAGCTCGGCATGAAGTCGTGGCAAGAGAAACGCTGGGTCGATGTGCCCGCGGTGTGAATATGCGGAGCGCAGAATCCACGAACCGACCATCAAAAGCCGGGGGATGGCCATCCCCCGGCTTTGTGTATTTGAACCTGGATCCAAACCCAAAGTGAACCGATGCCCCAAGACCTTTCCCAATGTGCCGTCCACACCATGACCAACAAGCGTTGGAGCTTGGCCGAGTGCTGCGAGCACTACGCCGCGGCGGGTATCGGCGGGATCAGCGTCTGGCGGAACACCGTCGCCGTCGAAGAGGGCGGCGTCGGTTTGGACGAAGCGGCGAAGATCGTCAAGGCTTCGGGCCTCGCTGTGCCCGCGTATGTGCGTGGCGGGTTCTTTCCGGCCTTGGATTCCGGGGGGCGGCAAAAAGCGATCGACCACAACAAAGTGATGCTCGACGAAGCGGCCACGCTCGGGGCCGACCAGGTCGTGCTCGTCGTCGGCGCCGTCCCCGGGATGCGGCTCGCCGAAGCGCGCAAGCAGACCGCCGACGGCATCGCGGCTTGCCTCGAACACGCCGAGGCCACGGGCGTGAAACTCAGCATCGAACCGCTGCACCCGATGTACGCCGGAGACAAAAGCTGCGTCAACCGCATGGGCGATGCCCGCGAAATCTGCGACCAACTTCAGTCCCGATGGCTGGGTATCGCTTGCGATGTGTACCACGTCTGGTGGGACCCTGACCTCGACCGCGAGATTCAGCTTGCCGGCGAGCAAGGCACCTTGTTTGGCTTCCACGTCTGCGACTGGCGCCTCGACACCCGCCACCTGCTCACCGACCGCGGCCTCATGGGCGACGGCTGCATCGACATCCCCGGCATCCGCGCCAAAGTCGAAGCCGCAGGCTTCAAGGGCTTCAATGAAGTCGAAGTCTTCAGCGAACAGTATTGGGCGATGGATCAGGGGGAGTATTTGAAGCTGATCGTCGAGCGATACGCCTCGGCTAGCTGATCGCAACAAAACCATTGAGTCCACAGATGGTCAGGATGAACAGGATTGTGCAAGGCAAAACGATTACTAATGCTTGCCTCATATCATGCCCATCGTGCCTATCTGTGGATGAACCTAAAAAAGCCTACCCCGCCCGTTCGACCCACTCGGTTTCGAGCGGGCCGAGTTGTTTTTTGAGCGTGTCGCGTTCGGCTTGGAGGGCTTTGACTTTTTCGCCATCCGCGTAGACATCGGGGTCCATCAGGGCGAAGTCGATTTCGCGGAGGCGGGTTTCGAGACGCTCGATCTCCGATTCGAGTTTCGCTTGGCTGAGCTTTGCGGCCGAGCCCCCCCCGGACGTTTTTTTATGTTTACCCGACGGCTTACCATGGTTGTTGGCTGGATTCCCGGTTTTTGCTTGAGCGTTTTTATCTGGGGTCTTGGGTTTTGGGGCGGGGGCGGGTTTAGGCGCGGCGGGGGCGTTGGCTTGGGCCTGTGATTGTTCGAGCCATTCGGAATAGGTGCCCAGGAAGAGCGTGCAGTTGCCGTGGCCGTCGAAGACCAGGAGTTGATCGACGAGGTTGTCCAGGAGCATCCGGTCGTGGGTGATGAGGATCAGCGTGCCGGCGTGGGATTGGTTGCCGGCGGTGGAGTAAGCCTGTTGCTGAGTGGTGTACTTGCGGAGGGTTTCTTCGAGGCGCTCGGCACTGGGGATGTCGAGGTGGTTGGTCGGCTCGTCGAGCACCAAAAGATTGTGCCCGCCGTTGACAAGTCCGGCGAGGACCGCCCGTGCACGTTCGCCACCCGACAACACCGACAGCGGCTTGTCTTGCGACTCGCCCGAAAACAAAAACGCCCCGGCCAAGTCGCGGGCTTCTTGTTCCATCTCGTTGGGCGTGAAGCCGCGGAGGTATTCGACAATCGTTTTGGAGAGGTCCAGGTGTTCGTGGGTCTGGGTGAAGAAGCCGACGTCGATCTGGCTGCCGATCTTGGCGACCCCCGCAGTGGGTTGTTGCTCGCCCAAAAGGCATCGGATGATGGTGGATTTGCCTGCGCCGTTGGGCCCGATGACGCCCAGGCGGTTGCCGCGTTTGATGGTCAGGTCGATCCCCCGGAACAGAGTTTTCTCGGCCCCGTCGTTGTCGTGGGTCAGCGATAATCCCTCGGCCTCGGCGACGACTTCGTTGCCCTTGGCCTTGGGGCTGAAGTTGAGCTTCATCACGTCGAGCTCCATCGGCGGCTCGATGAGGTGGTCGCGCTTGAAACGCTCCAACAGTTTTTCCCGGCCCTGGGCTTGTTTGGCGCGTTGGCCAGCGCGAAACTTGTCGATGAAGCCCTGCTCGGACTTGATCTTGGTTTGCTGTTTTTCAAACTTGCGGCGTTGATCTTCGATACGCTCGGCCCGCAGCGTGCGAAACTTGGCGTAGTTGCCGGGGTACTCGACCATCTGCCCGGCTTCGAGTTCGTAGATCTTCGTGACCACGCGGTCGAGCAGCCAACGGTCGTGCGAGATGAGCACCACGCCGCCCGAATAGCCCGCCAAGAATCCTTCGAGCCACTCTCGGCCGGCGATGTCGAGGTGGTTGGTCGGTTCGTCGAGAAGAAGCAAATCGGGCTCGCTGAGCAGCAGCTTCGCCAAGGCGAGTCGGCCTTTTTGACCGCCGGAGAGGTCGCCGCATTTGATGTTGAACATGGCGTCGGTGAGCCCGAGGCCGTGGAGCGTTTCGTCGATCTTGTGGTCGACAGCATAGCCGCCCGAGGCCTCCATGCGTTCTTCGAGCTGCTCGTATTTTTTCATCAGGGCGTCGAGCTGGTCGGGCTCGGCGGTGCCCATAGCCTCGGCGGTTTCTTCGAGCTGGGCGTGGAGGGATTCGAGTTCGGCAAAGGCGTGGCCGGCCTCTTCGCGGAGGGTCCGGGCCATGTCCATGTTGTGGTCTTGGTGGAGGTAGCCCGCGGCGCTGTTGCGGGCGAGTTGGATTTGGCCGGATTCGGGCTTGAGGTCACGGAACTCTTGGTAGGGGTCGGGGGTGTCGTCGGTGGGCGCGGGCGGGGCGCTTTGGGCGGCGATCATTTTGAGGAGGGTGGACTTGCCGCAACCGTTACGGCCGACGAGGCCGACGTGTTGGCCCGAATCGACGGTGAGGTTGACGCCGTCGAGGATGGCGCGGTCGCCGAAGGAAAAAACGAGATTGGCGACGCTGAGCAGGGCCATGGGCGGGGTCGATCCGGGGGGTGAGGGTGATATCAGGGGGGCTTCGGGGCGGTTGCCGCGGGGCCGAACAGTGTAGCGGGATGTGGAAGAAAAAGGCGCAGATTGGCGTGGCCTCGGCCCGATGCGCGGTCATAGTTGAGGGTTGGCGTGGCGACACGCCTTCTACCGTTGTGCCAACTTTGGCCCCCGGGGTTTCGCAAGAGAGGGGGCCGGGGGCCGGGGCGTGTGGTGCCGGCGCGTCAAGGAACGAATCGAGAGAAGCGAATCAACCCCATGAATCACAAACGGAATCTATTGATTGTGCTGGCCCACGGCCTGCGCAGCGATGCCCTTTCGGATGAACGCGAATGGCCCCTGCCCACGCCGCATTTGGTCGGCTTGGCGGAAAGGGGGGTACGTTTGGTGCTCTCCAGCGCGAGCCCGGCCGACCCCGGCGGGATGACCAGCCTGCTCACCGGGCTCCACGCCCGGCAGCACGGTCAACTCCGTGACGATGAAAAAACCCGGCCCCTGCGCGACGGCCTACCCGCCTGGCTGGGCGATGCGGGCTACCACACCGTCGGCGTCGGCGAGGTCGGCGCGTTTGCGTCGCTGCTCGATGAATCGTTGATTACCGAAGGCGTCGCGGTGCCCGAGCCGCAGCCCAATCGCTGTTGGTACACCGCCGCCGCGCGGTCGCGCGGACACGCCCCGGCCATCGCGCAGCAACGCCGCCAAAGGCTCCGCACCGGACCCATCGCGCCGGATCGGCTGATGCTCGAGCCGGACGAAGACATCGATGGGTTTATCGCGGCCCAGGCCAGCGAGGCCATCGGGCGGATGCCCGAGGACAAGCCGTGGGCGATGTTTGTGGTGTTCAGCGGGCCCGGCAACGAGTTGCCGCCGCCGATGTACTACGACAGTCTAGTCGAGACGGCCGACCTGACCCGCGGGTTCACGCCCGCCAAGTTCGATCACATCGATGTGCTGGCCGAGCCAGAGTTGCCACGATCGGTGTTGCAACGGCTCGAAGCACACCAGATCGCACGTATCCGCGCGGACTACCTCGGTCGGGTGAGCCTGATCGATCACGGCGTCGGGCAACTCACCGAAGCGGTGTCGAAGCGCAAGGATGCCGAGCGGACTTGGTCGGTGTTGACGTCCGACCGCGGGCAACTCTTGGGCGAACATGGCCTCATCGGCCACCGCTCGTTTTTAGCCCCGGCGATCGAGGTGCCGTTGATCGTGACGCCGCCCGATGCGCCGGGGGTTTCGCCGCCGAAGGAGAAGTTTCAGGACGGGTTGTTCAGCACGGTGGATGTTGCGCCGACCATCGCGCATCTGGCGGGCGCGGATCATGCGCCGCAGGCGATGGGCCGAAGCGTCTTGCCGATCTTCAACGGCGAGCCGGTGCTGCCGGTTCCCCCGGCCAACCTGTCGGAGTTTCATGATCGCCTGCTCGTCGAAACCGAACGGCACAAAGCGGTATTCCGCACGACGGACCGCACCTGCTTGGGCTTATTCGATTTGGTCGAGGACCCCGACGAGAAGGTGAACCTGGTGGACCAAAACACGCCGACGACGCGTAAGCTGGTCTTGCAGATGCGTCTTCACCTATCGGGCGTGTTGCTGCCATTGCGGGGTTGAGGGCGGGGTGCCGGGTGCGGCTGGGTGATCGTCTTGCGGTAGTCGCGTGGACTGATCGATCGCAGTTTTCGAAACACGCGGTTGAAGTTTGAAATATTATCGAATCCGCAATCAAAGCAGATTTGGGTGATGGGTTGATCGCTCTCGGCGAGCCGACGGCATGCGTCGGCGATGCGGAGTTCGTGGACATAACCCACAAACGTGCGACCGGTCATGCGTTTGAAGAAACGGCTGAACGAACTGGGGCTGAGATGGATCGCGTCGGCGACCTGGGCCTGGTTCAGTGGCTGGGTGTAGCGTTCGGCAATGAGGCGGCAGGCGATGTCGATGCGCGGCTGATCGTCGCGGCGGGGGGGCAGGGCGTGGGCAACGTCCGAAAGCGGTCGGCCGGCGTCGGGGTCGGAGGCGAGTTCGCCCAACATTTTGAGCAGCGTGAGCAATCGGCCCCATCCGTCTTGGTGATGCATCGCGGCCATGAGGTCGGCCACACCACGGTGATTCGTCGGAAAGTGTAAGCCCTGCTGGGCCCGTTCAAGGAGTTGACGCACCGCGTCGGCTTCCGGCCGACGCCAGAATTCTTGGCCGGCAAAGTCACGGTTGAATTGGATCACGACTGATCCCACGCCCAGCCCTGGTTCCGGCTCGCCCGCCCACGCGGTGGGGGCCGGGGCGTACCAAGTGTGGGGCAGGTTGGAGCCCAAAAGGACCAAGTCTCCGGGCTTGAAGGTTTCGATGGAGTCGCCCACGAAGCGTTGGCCTTGACCGGCGGTGATCAGTGTGAGCTCGACTTCGGGGTGGAAATGCCAGGCAAAATTCCAGCCTGCTCCCCGGAATCGCCGCCAGGTAAACGAGGAGCGTGCGCCGTGTTCGATCTGCTCGAGTTTTGGCAGCATGAGGTAAAAATATACATCATTTCCCAAATTTGTCGATTCTAATGTGAAAAAAGTATCGTTAATTGCAACTTTTGGCGTAGTTAAACTCTGGCTTCGCGGGCATATTGATGTTGTCATCCATCCGCAAATGGATGGTTTCACACGTCACTGACCGCGTTCACTCCCTCATTTGGAAATCCTGATGTCCACACCTGCCGCCGTTGATTCAGCCACCCTCGATGTCCCTTACCCCCTGACCGACGCCCAGATTCAGCAATATCGCGCGGACGGGTTTATCAAACTCAAAGATGTCTTCGACGCCCAGACCCTCAGCCGGTACGGCGAAGAAATCACCCGCCTTACTTTCAAACTCAACCCCAGCAAGGACATCCCGCTTGAACAACGAAGCACCTACGGTCAGGCCTTCATCCAAGTCGGCAACCTGTGGACCCAAAGCGACGTCGTCAAACGCTTCAGCTTCAGCCAACGACTCGCCCGGATCGCCACCGCATTGCTCGGCGTGTCGGGGGTGCGCATGTATCACGACCAGTCGCTCTATAAAGAACCGGCCGGAGGGTTCACGCCTTGGCACGTTGACCAGCAGTATTGGCCGGTCAGTTCAGCCCAGACCGTGACCGCATGGGTGCCATTACAAGCGGTGCCGCTCGACATGGGGCCGCTGTGTTTCGGCAAGGGCAGCCACCGTAAACACGTCGGCCGCGAGATCGCCATCAGCGACGAGTCCGAAGCCCTGATCGCCGCAGAAATCAAAAAACACAAGATCGTCGAGGTCTTTGAGCCTTACGAGCTGGGCGAGGTCAGCTTCCACTACGGCTGGACGCTGCACCGCGCTGGTGGCAACACGTCAGACACGCCCCGCAAAGTCCACACCGTGATCTACATCGATCAAGACATGAAACTCGCCGAGCCCCGCAACGAAAACCAGCGTCGAGACTGGGAAAAATGGTCGCCCAGTTCAAAGGTCGGCGAGGTGATGGATGATGCGCTCAACCCGGTGATTTATTCGAGTAAACATTGACCGCGCCGCAATGAGCCCCGGGGCGCTGGCCTGAGGCCCCCGCGGTTTCACGTCGGTTGACGCCGTGATCGCCTGCAAACCCCTGCCAATCCTGCGACACTCTGGGGCGATGAGTCTGCTGAATAACGTAGCGGCGGTAACGTTTTTTCACGCCGTGTTTCGGCTGACGTCGCGGTGCGCGTTTGTGGGGCGAGCGCGTTTACCTAAACGTGGGTCGCCGTACGTATTGGCGATCGCGCACCTGTCTCATTACGACCCGGTTGTGGTGGGGGCGATGCTGCGGCGGGAGTTGGATTTCATGGCGCGGGCGGAGTTCTACGACACGCCGGCGTCGCGGTGGTTTGTGGAACACGCGGGGTGTATCCGCATTGATCGCTACGGGCAGGCGTTGCCGGGGGTGCGGGAGGCGCTGCGGCGGTTGGGGCGGGGGCGGCCGATTGCGATTTTTCCGGAGGGCGAGATCAT
>CAYPCC010000015.1:0-7965 GCA_964409095.1 uncultured Phycisphaera sp.
TCAACGCCTCGCACACCGTCGAGCGAATCATCGACATGTACCCCGCGGATCAGCAGAACCAGATCCGCTCGATGCTCGCCAACACGTTGCAGGCGGTAGTGTCGCAAACCCTGTTCCGCCGCATCGACAAGAAGGGCATGGTGCCAGCAGTTGAGACGATGTTGTGTACGCCCGCCGTCCGCAACCTCATCCGCGAGAACCGCGCGTTTGAGATCCCCAACGTCATCGAAACCAACCGTCAGCTGGGCATGAACAGCCTCGACAACGCGATTGCCGAGTTGTTCTTCAACGGCATGATCAGCCGTGAAGACGCGATCGCCCAAGCGGCGTACCCCGAGAAACTCGAACGCGCGTTGGTCGCGTAACGAGCCATTAGCCGTTAGCCGCTAGCCGTTGGCCGTTAGCCCTCCGACGGAAAGCAAACTTCAAGCGACGGATGAAACAGGGCGGATGAAAGACTGAGACAGGTTTGCTAGCGCCTAACGGCTAGCGGCTAGAGGCTAAAACAATGCCAAACTACCGATACCAAATGCGGACCAGCGGAGGCGAAGTGACCGTCGGCACCCTCGCCGCCGAGAACGCCATGGCCGCCGCGCAGATGCTCCGCAGCCAAGGCAACACCGTCATGCAACTCACCCCGGTGAGCGGCAACACCGGCAGCAAGGACTGGAAAGAAGTCCTCAAGTCGCTCAACTATACGTCCGGCCCGTCGGCAAAAGACGTGCTGAACTTCACCAGCCAACTCGCGGTCATGATCCGAGCGGGCATCTCGCTCCGCGCGGCCCTCGAAGGGATCGCGGAGCAGACCGAAAACGCGAAGTTCAAACAGATGCTCTTCCAGATCAAGCAAGACGTCGAATCAGGTAAGCCCTTCTCCGAATCCTTGGCCAAACACCCCAAGCAGTTCGGCCCGTTGTACATCAACATGGTCCGGGCCTCGGAAATGTCGGGTTCGTTCAGCCAGATGCTCGACCGGATCGCGGCTTATCTCGCCCAGCAGATCGAGACGCGGTCGATGGTCGTCGGCGCGATGATCTACCCGGCGGTGATCGGCGGCATGGCGATCTCGGTCACGGTGTTCCTACTCACCTTCGTGTTGCCACGGTTCGCGGCGGTTTTTGAAGGTAAAGAGTCGGCGATGCCCGGCCCGACGATCTTCCTCATGGCGTTGTCCGGCTTCATGGTCGTGTGGTGGTGGGCCGTGTTGCTCGCCATAGTGGTGCTGGCGCTCGTCGTCTTCTTTATCGCCAAGACCGAATCTGGCGGCTGGTGGTTCGACCAGCTTAAACTCAAGTTCCCGATCTTCGAGAAGATGTTCAATGCGTTGTACATCAGCCGTTCGCTGCACACCATGGGCGAACTGATCAACGCGGGCGTCCCGATGCTCGACACCCTGGCGATCACCGGCGAGATCAGCGGCAACCGCATGTTCCGCAAGATGTGGCGGCAGGTTTACAGCTCGGTCAAACAAGGTAAGAAAATCGCCCAGCCGTTGTACAAAGGCAAGCTCATGCCCAAGGCGGTCATCCAAATGATTGCGGCGGGTGAAGAGTCGGGCAAGCTCGGCGAGGTCCTCGACGAGGTCTCGGAGTACTACGCCCGTCGGCTCAAAGAAACGATTAAAACCGTGACCAGCATGATCGAGCCGGTGATGATCATCATCATGGGTTCGGTCGTCGGCTTCATCGCCATGGCGATCATCCTGCCGATCTTCAAGCTCTCGACGCTGGTCAAGTAATTTTTGATTTTGGATTGAGGATTTTGGATTGTTTAGTTCACCCAGGCGTTCCCCCGTGCGGCGGCCAACCCATGTTTGCAAATCAAAAATCATCGATTAAAAATCAAAAGTGTCGGCATCGCCGACACGGCTTCACCCTCATCGAGGCCGCGCTGACCATGGTCATCGTCGGCGTGGGCATCCTCGCCATGGTCTCGGCCCAGCAGGCCTACCACCAGAAAAACGACTGGGCCCAGCGCACCGGCACCGCCCAGATGCTCGCCAACGAAATCCGCGAGCTCACCCTGAGCCTGCCGCACCACGACCCGATCACCGGCAGCGCGACCCTCGGCCCCGAATCCAACGAAACCTCCGCCGCCGGACCGCAGACCGATGTCGCCAACTACGACGACCTCGACGACTTTGCCGGCACCGTGACCGGCGCGGGCTACGGCAGCGGCGTGACGTTTAATCCCCCGATCAACGGCCTGCGTTTGGCGATCGACGGCCTGGATCAGTGGTCGCAGTCCGTCACCGTCGCCAACGTCTTCCCCGACAACCTCGCGGCCGGGGCCGCGAATGTCCAGCCGTTGGGCTCAACCGAAATGATGCGGGTCACCGTGGACGTGCGCTACCAACAAACCGCAGCTGATCCGGCGGAGACCATCACGACCATGACTTGGGTTGTGGCGCGGTGAAGCATTTAGCGATCGAACCAAAACAAGGCGGAGGCGGCCATTCAACGAGTCTGTCCATCATGATTGAAGTGAACCCAGTACCAAACCGCAGAATGATGAAATTGCCTTGTGCGCGACACCGTGGCGTCACGGCGGTGTTGGCGATGCTGTTTCTCATGATCTTCGGCAGCCTCGCCGCGGCGATGGCGATCGTCTCGCAAGGCAACCTGCGCACCGCCGACAGCCACCTCAAGATCAACCGTGCGCTGGCCGCCGCCGAGACCGGCATGGACCTGATGGTCTACCGCCTCAACCAAGTCACCCAAGGCGATCTCGATGATTTGTCCACGTTCCCCGGCGTGTACACCACCGAAGGCTTGATCCACGCGGGCAACTTCTACGACGTCAACGGCAACGCCTACGACATGTGGGCCGGCCCGCTGGCCGACGGCAGCCCCGGCATCGCCGACCGTCTCGCCGATGCGTTGGCGGGCGAGCCGAACTTTGCCTCGTCGGGCAATCCGTATGTCGATGCGAGTTCGTTGGGGGCCGACAGCTTCGGCCGGGCCATCCACCAGCTCGTGATCCCCGCGATCCAGATCGGCCCCGACGCCCCGGCGTTCACCGCGACCATGACGCCGCACGAGTTGCCGCTCGACCTGCAACCCTCAACGCTCGGCTACGACGACCCGTTCTACGACCGCCTGCCCTACGGCGCGCCCTCGGGCAACCCCAACGGCACCGCCGAGCAGCAGGCCGACTACAACCGCGACATGGCGGTCAAAATCGCCGCGGGCATCGACTACATCGTCTCGGAGACCACCGGCTACAACAGCTTCTACGAGATCGACACCAAGCCGCTCGACGCCCGGTTCATCCGGGTCAAAGTCACCGCGTTTGACGGCGACTTGAACAACCCCCGGCTGGACCCGGACGACCCCAGCTACGACCCCGAACTCACCACCCGCCGCCGGGTGTATCGCTCGATCTCGATGGACTTCCGCTTGGATAAGACGGTGCCTTACGCCGTGCTGTCGCGCAGCCGGATCATGATCGGCCGCAACGTGCAGATCAAGGGCAACGTCGGCTCGCGCTTCAGCGAAGTCGATAAAACCAACGGACACCCGATCCAGGTCCAATCCGACTTCATCGGCCTGACCGCCAACCTCGATTCGATCCTCAGCGCGCCCGGTGCGGCTTACCCCTCGGGCGGCACGTTCCACAACGAACTGGTCGTCAACGATATCAACGGCGATAATCGACTCGACACCCGTAACGCGCTCGAAATAAAAGATTGGCCCGGTGGCAAGATTGCGGCGATTGCGGCCGACATCGACGGCGACGGCTACATCACCGACTTCGACTTCTTCCTCGCCGAGTTCGACACCGACCCCATCGACGGCCGCGTCACCGCCGGCGAATTCATCGGCGGGGTCGATGCGATCAGCGCCACCACCGCCGCGCAGCTGTTCGACATGATGGATACCGCCGGCGATGAGTTCCGCTACGGATACAACGACGGCTTCATCGACGGCGACGACCTCTACGCCAAGATCCGCGGACAAATCTCGATCAAAGCCACCGCCAGCGACTGGAACGCCGGCCTCAGCAGCTGGGGCAACAACGGCACCGGCACCACGCCCGAGTACAAAGACTTTCTTCAGGGCGTCATCAAGCCCGACTACAACGCCGCCGCGCTGACCACCGCCGACCCCGCGCTGGATATCCACAGCTTCGACCAACACAGCTTCGATACCAGCAGCTTTGCCGCGTTGGCGACGACCCCCGTCGAGTCGCAGAAGGGCGTCGATCACGACGGCGCGACCGCCACCGAGGGGACCGTGTTTGAAGAAGTGCCTTACGGTGCCGCCTACCCCTACGACTACTACAACCGCCCGGTCTACGAAAACATGGTGTTCCAGGACACCCGTATCCCGCTGGGGACCAACGCGCTGTTTAAAAACTGCCGGTTCATCGGTGTGACGTTCATCGAAGTCAGCCCCGACAACGATGACGAAAACTTTAACTACGTCGGCATGCAGGAATCTGACGGCACGCAAAAACACCCCGACTTCGATGCCGAGGTTAACGGCACGGTCGTCAGCGATACCAAGCCTTACGGCAACAACATCCGCTTCGACGATTGCCAATTCGAGGGCCCCGTCGTCAGCGGCGCACCCGATGGCTCACAGCCCGAGCAATACACGCACGTGCGAAACAAAGTGACTTTCACCGGCAACACGTCGTTTGATTTTGACCAAGCCCCGTCCGACGACCAACGTAAACTTTACGAACGAAGCTCCCTGCTGCTTCCTCACATCTCGGTCGAAATGGGTTCGTTCCAAGAGGGTGCGAGCAGCGACGAAACGCTGGAACTGTCGGGGGCCGTGGTCGCGGGTGTGATCGACATGCGGGGGCAGATCGAAGTGCGCGGCACGTTGATTACGACCTTCGAGCCGGTGAGCGGGATCGCCCCGGTGAAGGGTGGCACCTCGCCACAGTTCAACACCACGCTGGGTTATTTTTCGCAGGGCCAGGGCGACCTCGAGGCCAACCTACCCAGCGGCGGACTCGGCAAGATCCGCCTGATCTACGACCCCAGCTTGGCGTTGCCCGACGGTATCGACGGGCCGCTTGAGCTTCGGCCGTTGATCCAGACGTACCACGAGAGCGGTAAGTGAGCATTTTTGATGTGTGATTGAGGACTTTCGATTCGTTGAACCTCAATCACCCGGAGCGCGATAATCATGATGACCCATCAAAAATCCTCAATCCTTAACCAAAAATCACGGCGTAGCCTTGGTCTCTCTTTGATCGAGATGCTCGTCGCGCTGGCGATCAGCGCGGCGCTGTTGACCGCGACGATGGTGGCGATTGATGCGTCGTTCAAGTCCTACGCCATCGCGGCCGAGTCGGCCTCGACGCAGACCTCGACCCGCATGGTCATCAACCGCGTCCTGACCATGGTCCGCACCAACGAAGCCCACGGCCCGCTCCGTGTCGCCGACGCCAAGACCGGCGAAACCGTCACGATCGACGGCGATCTCATCACCAGCAGCTACCTCGAACTGATCGATGGCAACCGCGACACCCTCACCATCAGCTACGACAGCACAAACCAGATGCTGATGCTCACCCGCGAGCCCCACAGCGGCGCGACGCCCACCACCCAGCCCATCATCGGCGGGGTGACGCAATGCACCTTCAAACTCGCCCGCCGTCAGACCAACGACGGCGTGCTGGTCCTCGAACGCGGCAGCATCGACTTCACCGTCGAGGCGGATGACGACGCAAGCCTCGACCTTGAAGTCGGGGACATCCCCGCCGTGCGCGTGATCGCGTCGACCAAGCCACGCCGACTAAACTAAACATTCTGCATCCTACCCGTCATCACTCGGCCTGCGGCTTCACGTTGACGTGTGGTGTTGGTCCGCAAGTTTGATTCGCTCGCTCCACCAAGCCGATTAGTCGGCACAATCGTTAATCCGCGATTTAATTCCATCCTATTTCTTTGCCACCCGGTCGCGTGGCGGCCCAAAGAATGGTTCACTTGATTCTGTTCAGGAAAGGAGCATCCCGCAGTCTGCGGGCTCCTCGGGTTCGGCGCAAGATGCGTCGGACAGTATCTCAAACCCCTGACGGAAGAGTCTTCCATGAAATCGCCAACTACTTTCAATCTACTCACCGCAGCGCTGGCGGGCTCGATGCTCCTCGCGGGAGCGGCTACCGCGTCCGAGACGCTGACCCCGGCCGAAGACACCACACCCGACACGATCGTGCTCAAAGGGACGTTGCGCGACTTCACCATCGATCACCCGGACATGCAATACCCCAACAAGAGTTTCGGGCTCAAGACCGGACTTGTGGAAGAATACCTCGACGGCGGGGTCGGAGTAGGCAAGCCTGTGCTGGCCGAGGGCGACTCGACCCGCGGCATGATCAGCGGCCCCGAATCCTTTAATCAATGGTTCCGCGATGTTGAAGGCGTCAACCGCACCGTCAGCCACGCGATCACGCTCAAGCCACTCGCCGGCAGCCCGGGTGTGTTTTACTTTGCCCGAGAAAAACAAGCAGCCCTGGCCTCCGAAAAATCGTTCTTCCCGCTGGATAATCTGGGCTCGGATGTCACCTGGGGCGACATGCAGACCACATCGAACGGAACCCACAACTACTATTTCACCTACGAACTCCGCACGTTGTTCAGCTACACGCCACGCGGTCATCGTGATGATCCTCAACAAGACATGGTCTTTAAGTTCGTCGGCGACGACGACGTGTGGGTGTTCATCAACGGTAAACTCGCGGTGGATATCGGCGGCGTACACGGCCAAACCTCAGGCGAAATCAACCTGGATGACGAAGCCCAAGCGTTGGGTCTACAGCCCAACGGCATCTACGAACTGGCGCTCTTCTTTGCCGAACGCCACACGACCGAATCGAACTTCCGCATCGAGACGACGCTCAAGCTCTCGACCGAGACCGAGCCGTTGTACGACTAAGCTCGGTAAATTCAACAATCTGAATTTGAACAACCCACGCCAAAATGGCGTGGGTTTTTTGTACTTAAAGGCCCGTGGTTTCTCGCCCGGCGATCTGTGATCGCCCGCTAAACAGGGAGGGTCTATCCGCAAACCCGTTCAAACTTTGCGCAGGACCAGCGTGTCGTTTTGTCCGCCAAAGCCGAAGCTGTTGGAGAGACAGACGTTGACGCCGCCGGAGGCCGAGAGGTCGCGGGCTTGGCCGGGGATGTAGTCGAGGTCGAGTTCGGGGCTTGGGGTTTCGAGGTTGGCGGTGGGGGGGAGTTTGCCGTCGCGGAGGGCGAGGACGGCGGCGATGGCCTGCACGACGCCGGCGGCGGCGATGAGGTGGCCCATCATGGACTTGATCGAGCTCACCGGCGGGACTTTGGCGATATCGCCGCCGGTAGCGAAAACCGCTTTGATCGCACGGGTTTCGATGGAGTCGTTTTCTTTGGTGGACGTGCCGTGGGCGGCGATCCAGTCGACGTCGGCGGGGGACAGGCCGGCGTTGTCGAGGGCTTGTTGCATGGCTCCGGCGCCGCCACGGCCTTCGGGGTGGATGTCGGTGATGCGGTAGGCGTCGGCGGTGCTGCCGTAGCCGGCGACCTGGGCGAGGATGGTCGCGCCGCGGGCTTTGGCGTGCTCCTCGGTTTCGAGCACGATGATGCCCGCGCCTTCGCCCATGACGAAGCCGTCGCGGTCGGCGCTGAACGGCCGCGATGCGGTGGTCGGCGAATCGTTGCGGTTGGAGAGGGCGGTGAGGCGGTTGAAGCCGGTAATGCCCAGGGGGTGGATCATGGTGTGGCATCCGCCGGTGAGCATGACGTCGGCGTCGCCGCGTTGGAGGACGTGGGCGGCTTCACCGATGGCTTGGGTGGAAGCGGCGCAGGCGGTGAGGCAGTTGTAGGCCGGGCCTTGGGCGTTGAATTCCAGGGCGAGGTGGGCGAGCGGCATGTTGGGTTCTTGCTCGATTTCGCGGGTGGCGTCCATGAGGGCGGTGGCGGTTTGCGCCCAGGTTTGGCCGTTGATGGCTTTTTGGTCCGAATCCCAA
>CAYPCC010000015.1:7975-25580 GCA_964409095.1 uncultured Phycisphaera sp.
ATCCCAACCCGCGAGATTAGCCGCGATGTAGTTATCGAAGTCGAGCGTGCCTTCACCCGCGCCGAGGTAGAGGCCGAGGCGTTCGGGTTTCAACTCGTGGTAGTCGTCGAGGCCGGCCTGCTTCCACGCTTGGGCCGCTGCTCCGAGGGCGTAGCTGGTGTTGAGCCCGACGCCTTCGTGGAGCTCGGGGTGGTTGACGTACTTGGTGTAGTCGTAGTCTTTGACCTCGGCGGCGAAGGTGGTGGGGAACGTCGTCGCGTCGAAGTGCGTGATCGGCCCGGCCCCGGAATCGCCCGACAAGAGGCCTTGCCAAACGGTTTCGAGGTCGTGGCCGAGCGGGGTGACCCAGCCCATACCAGTGATGACGATTTTGGGTTTGCTCATGATCAAGCTTTCGCGGGTTCAGATTTTCTTGAGGATGATTGCGGTGTTTTGTCCGCCGAGGCCGGTGGCGAAGACGAGGGCGACGTCGAGTTTGTCGGCGGTGGTGGCGGTGAGGCCGGGCAGGGGGGCGGGGCGGTCGGTCGGCTTGGGGAGGGTTTGGGTTTTGAGGATTTGGGCGGCGAGGCAGAGGTCGTAGCCGCCCGAGCCAGCGCCGAGGTTGCCGACGTGGGCCTTGGGGGTAACGACGGGGACTTGGCCCAGGCGATCGCCCAGGATGGTGCGGAGGGCGGCGGCCTCGGGGCCGTCCCAGTCGGGGTGGCCCAGGCCAAAGGGGATCACGACGTCGATCGCGTCGGCGTCGAGGTCGGCTTCGCGCAGCGCGGCCCGCACGGCGTTGACGATGCCGCGCCCCTCGGCGTCGGGCGTTCGGTTTTTGGTTTCGCGGTGGACGGTTTGCGACGCGCCAAAACCCACGACCTCGGCGTACAACTTCCGGGGATCGCCGCCGCGTTGTTCAAAGGCTTCGACGGATTCGAGGGTGACGATGCCGCCGCCTTCGCCCAGTGCGCCGCCGGCGGCGTTTTGGTCGAACGGGCGGATGGGGGTGTTGGCGTTTGTCACCAGGCGGCCGGTCATGACTTGGCGGAGGAAGGCCATGGGGTTGAGTTTGCTCTCGGCTCCGCCGCAGAAGCACAGGTCGGCCTGGCCGCGTTGGATGACGCGGAGCGATTCGCCGATGGACAGGCCGCCCGACGCTTCGCCGCAGGTGATGGTGTTGGACGGGCCTTGCGTGTCGTGGATGATCGTGACGTGGCAGGCGAGCATGTTCGGCAGGTATTTGAGTAGCCACAGCGGGGTGAGGCGGGTCATGCCTTCTCGGCCCCACTGATGGATGTCGAACCCCCCAGAACTCCCAGAACCCCCGGAAGTTTCGGAACCCTTTTCGTGAGACTTTTGGGAGGTGACGAGTGCGGCGGTCAGCTCGTCGAGGTCCGCGGCGATCAGCCCGGCCCCGATGTGGCAGCCCACGCGGTCGGGGGTGTAGGACATGGCTGAGTCATCGCCACCCTCGGCGGTCCCTTTGGTCACCAGCCCCGCGTCACGGGCGGCGAGGTCGGCGGCGGCCACGGCGAGCTCGATATCGCGGGCCATGACTTTTGTCGCTTTGCGGTAGCTTTTGGGGACATAGTCGCGGACTTGGAAGTCGGGCGCAACTTCAGCGGCGACGGGGCAGCCCATGGCCGAGGCGTCGAACGCCCGCACCGGCCCGATGGCCGATTCGCCGTGGCATAAGGCTTGCCAGTTGGGTTCGATGCCCAGGCCCAGTCCGCTGACGGGGCCGACGCCAGTGAGATAGACACGTCTGCTCATAAGGCGACCAGTTTAGCGGTGCGGGGCGAGCGATGCGATCACGCGGACTTTTGGCCGATCACGCGGGGATTCACCGATATGACAAAGTGGTGATAGGAAGGGAATGGTGAGCTATGTTCAACGACAAAACGATGTATTGGAGTATGTTGGCGGTTGTGGCGTTTTCGATGCCGGTGCACGCCGACCTGATATCGATCGCCGGATCAATCGGCGGCGAGTTGAGCGGCGATGCGGGCAACGCGATTCGGAGCTTGTCGGTCGGTGCGGGTCTCGATCAGGTGACGGCCGCCCAAGCGGGCGACCCGGATGAAGGGTTGGAAGCGTCGTTCCGACACGAATTCGACGGTGAGCCCGAGCGCTTGTTTTTGACCGGCGAAACCGCGGTCTCTAGGGCCAACCAGTCCGAGCAGGCCACGTCGTCTTTGTCGGCCGAGGTCTTTTTTGCCGTCAGTGAAACCGCGAGCTACCGCGTGACGTTCGACAAAAACAGCGAGGACGGGGAAACCGCGTTTTTTGATTTCTTTGAGCTCGGCGGCCCGTCGCCGGTCGAACTCTTTGCGTTCGACGGGAAGACGATTCCTGGGGCTTCGAGCGAGAGTATGGCGTTTAAGTTGATCGCGGGCGCAACTTATCGGCTCCGCTCGGGGCTGAGCGCCTCGGTGCCGGGCTTGCAAGACACCGACGGCAGCGGATCGACGTACAACCTGACGGTCGCACTCGTCCCCGAACCTGCGGCGGCGTGGCTGCTGATTGCGGGGGTCGGTGGGGTCTTCTTGCACCGCCGGGTGCGTCGCGGCTGATCCGCGGCTATATTCCCAGGGTGCTGACTCACCGCATTATTCCGTGCCTCGACGTCAAAGCTGGCCGAGTGGTCAAGGGCGTGAATTTTGTCGAGCTGCGCGACGCCGGCGACCCGGTCGAGATCGCCCGGCAGTACGACGAGGCGGGGGCGGATGAACTGGTCTTTCTCGACATCACCGCCAGCCACGAAAATCGAGACATTACTTATGACATGGTCCGCCGGGTGGCGGAGCAGTGTTTCATGCCGTTCACGGTGGGGGGCGGAATCCGGACGATCGAGGACGTCACCGCGCTGGTGCAGGCCGGGGCGGAAAAGGTGAGTATCAACACCGCCGCGGTGCTGGACCCGCAGATCGTGGCCCAGACGGCCAAGCGGTTTGGGCGCTGCGCCACGGTGGTGAATATCGACCCCAAGCGCGTCGATGCCAAAGACTTTGAGCAGCGCACCGGCCAAAGCCCGCAGCACGTCAGCCCGGACGGCAAGGTCTTCGAGGTCCACACCCACGGCGGCCGAACGCCGACGGGCCTCGAAGCGTTGGCGTATGCGGTGCGGGTCGTCGAACTCGGGGCCGGCGAGATCGTGCTCACCAGCATGGACGCCGACGGCATGAAGATCGGCTACGACTTGGAGATCACCCAAGCCATCGCCGCGGCGGTGGACGTGCCGTTGGTCGCGTCGGGCGGCTGCGGCAGCCCGCAACACATGATTGACGTGCTGACGAAGACTCGAGCAGACGCGGTGTTGGCCGCGAGCATCTTCCACTACGGCGAATATACGATCGCCCAGACCAAGCAGGCGTTGGCCGACGCGGGGTTGCCCGTGCGGCGGGTTGCGTCCCCGGTGTGACGTGAGTGTTTCACCGGTGTTTCATGGCCGGGCGGGTTCGGAGAATTGTTTTTCGCTTGCAAAAACTTAGTTATCTCGCGCTCGTGGGGGGGCTTACCGCTTGACGGCGAACCGGGTTCGGGCGAGCATACGGGTTCGTCTAATCGCCTTCTCCTCCGTACCCCCGAGGCCCCTCTTGAGCAAGCATGTCAGCCCCCATGATTCGGTGGTCGCCGGCGATCCGTTGGTTCTCCACGAGACCCTCGCCGATACGCCGCTCGCCAAGTATTTCAAAGCCGCGGTCAAATTCGAGTCCTCGGACTTGATTATGCGCGGCGGCCAAGCGCCCAAGCTCCGGCTCCGCGGCGAACTCAAGTCGCTCGACACGACCCCGCCCACGGTCGAAGAGTTCAACAAATGGATCAAAGACGGCCTGACCGAAGAGCAGATCAAGCAGTATGCCGACCACGGCTCGCTGGACCTGGGCGTGGACTTTGACGTCGACGGCGCGTCGCACCGCTTCCGCGTCAACATCTTCCTGACCCGCGGCCGCAGCGCCATCGCCGCCCGCCGGGTGAGTAACGAAATCTTAGACTTCAAACAGCTGCACCTGCCCGACGTGATGAGCCGAATCGTCGAAGTCCGGCAAGGCTTGGTCCTGCTCTGCGGCGTTACCGGCTCGGGCAAATCCACGACCATCGCAGCGATGCTGGACTACATCAACCAGACCCGCGCCTGCCACATCCTGACCATCGAAGACCCCGTTGAGTATCTGTTTGAAGACAAGAAGGCGATGATCAACCAGCGCGAGATCGGGCTGGACGTACCCGACTTCCCCACGGCGCTGCGCGGCATGGTCCGCGAAAACCCCGACGTCGTGCTCATCGGCGAAATGCGGGACAAAGAAACCTTCGAGGCGGCCCTCCAAGCGTCCGAGACCGGCCACCTCGTGTTCGGCACGATCCACGCGTCTTCCGCCTCGCAAGCGTTTAACCGCATCTACGACCTGTTTGAGCCCGAAGAGCGCGAGCCGATCCGAAACATCCTCGCCTACCAGATGCAGGCGTTCGTCTACCAGAAGCTGTTGCCGACGCTCAAGGAAGACCTGCCCCGCGTCCCTGCGGTCGAAGTGCTGCTGCAAAGCCCGCCGACGCGGAAGCTGATCCTCGAGGGCCGGGAAGACGAATTGGAAAAAGTCATCAAGGACAACCGTGAAGCCGGGATGCGGACCTACGTCGACAGCCTCGTCGAACTGGTCGAAACCAACTACATCCACCCCCGCGTCGCCCAGGCCAACGCCCCGTCGCCCGAAGAGATTAAGATGCGGCTGCGTGGTATCAGTACGGGCTGAAGTGCGTGATTTTTGATTTCTTGATCGAGGATTTTTGATTGAAGAAAATCCAAGACCACGAATCAAAGGGCTCGTTTTTTTCGCAATCCATCATCCTAGATCAAAAATCAAAAACCCCATGCCCGAAACCCTTGCCCAAAGCGTGTTCCTGATGAGTTTCATCAAACCCGTGTTCGTCCTCGCGGCCGTCGGCGGGTGGGCGTGGGTCGTGTCGTATTTCGACAAGGACGCGGCGTTCTATTACCTCAAACGGAATGAGTTCAATCTCATCCAGTTCGCCGCCGCCGTGCTGGGCTTCGGCGTCATGCTGTTGATCCCGATCTTTTGGCTGGGCTTCCCGCTGGGGCTGCTGCTCTTGGCGGGCGGGGCGTTCGGCTACATCGCTTACCGCAACGGTCAAGTCCCCGAAAACGAAAAATGGTCGGCCAACCTCGACTCCTTCCGCCAGAAACGCGCCGCCGCCGCCGAGGCCAAGATGCAGCGCAACGCCACGCTGACCATGACCAACAAAGACGGCAGGGCCGTCCCCATCCCCGCGCCCGGCGAACCCGAGCTGGGGCCGTACATGGTCCTCGACGAACTCATGGCCTTTGCCCTCCCCCGCAACGCCAACCAGATCGACCTCACCGTCGATACCGAACAAGCCAAGTACCGCGTCCACATCGACGGCGTCCGCTACCCCCAAGAAGCCCCCGAGCCCGCCGAGGCCGTCAAGCTCATCGACTACATCAAAAAAATCTCGGGCATGGACACCGAAGACCGCCGCCGCAAGCAAGAATCCAAAATGTCTATCCGCGTTGAAGACTCGGGCACCCACCAGTTGAACATCATCTCCGCCGGCTCGACCCGCGGCCTCCAGATGCAGATCAACATCGACGCCGAACGCACCAGCAACATCCCCCTGGACCACTTGGGTTTCGCCCCGCCCCAGCTTGCGGCCGTCCGCAACTTGCTGGCCCAAAAGGGCAAAGCCGTGCTCGTCGCCTCGGCCCCGTCGGCGGGTAAAACCACCACGCTCTACAGCCTCCTCCAGGAGCACGACCCCTACACCTCGATGGTCGTCACCCTCGAAGAAGAAACCCTCTTCGAACTCGAAGGCGTCGACCACACCCTCATCCCGATGGGCAAGCCCGCCGGCGAGTTCAACGAAAAGCTCGGCATCCTGATCCGCAGCGACCCCAGCGTGATCATGGTCTCCAAGCTCGCCGACGACCAGACTGCCAAGCTCCTCGCCGGCTGCGCCCAAGACACCCGCTGCTACGTCCCGATCGACCAGCCCGACACCCTCACCGCGCTGCGCTCCTGGATCAAACAAGTCGGCGACCCCCGCGAGGTCGGCGAAAACCTCGGCGCGGTCATGGCCCAGCGGCTTATGCGTCGGCTCTGCCACACCTGCCGTGTGCCTTACGCCCCGGACCCCGGCGCCCTCAAAAAGCTCAACCTCCCGGCCGACAAAGTCAGCGAGCTGTTCCGCAGCTCTGGCAAGGTCATGGTCAAGGACAAAGAAATCCTCTGCCCCGACTGCCACGGCCTGGGCTACCGCGGCCGGATCGCCATCTTCGAGCTCATGCTCATCGACGACCAGGCCGCCCGCTACATCGCCGCCAATGAACTCGACAGCCTCCGCCTGCACCTGCGCAAGCAAAAGATGCTGTACCTCCAAGAGGCCGCGCTGACCAAAGTCGTCGAAGGCATCACCGACATCAAAGAAGTCACCCGTGTGATGGCGGGCAAGTGATGTTGTCATTAACGCCAAGACGCCAAGACGCCGAGACGCCAAGGTCAAGTCAAGTTGACCCGTTGCTGTTGCGTCACTCGATGACGAGTGGGTTGCTTAGCTTCTATCCTGCGATCAATCTGAATTATTTTAAACGGTACCGGTTTGGCCGATTCTTCTTGGTGCCTTGGCGTCTTGGCGTCTTGGCGTTTTTTGAGTCTATTTCGCCGCGAGTTTCGTCATGATTATCAACCTCGTCATCATTGTTTTCGTGCTCGCCATGGCCGTCATGTGGTCGACCTACGGGTTGTTCTCGGCATTGATTCACCTGTTGGTGGTCGTCGTCGCGGGCACGCTGGCGTTTGCGTTTTGGGAGTTGATCGTTAACAGCCTGCTGATCGGATTTATGCCGACGTTTGCGTGGGGCGTCGGGCTGGTGTTGCCGTTTGCGGTGTTTCTCATCGGCTTTCGGCTGGCGATGGACAACCTTATTGGCGGGAACCTGCAGTTCCCCCGGCTGGTGAATCAGATCGTCGGCGGGGCGGTCGGGGCGTGCAGCGGGATCCTCACCGCGGGCATCGCCGTGGTCGGTGTCGGCTTTTTGCCGCTGCCCCACGAAGTCGCGGGCTACCGGCCGTACGAAGTCAACAGCGCCGGCGAGGTCGTGCCCACCGCCGAGGGCGGCCAGCTTTGGTTGGGCGTCGATTCGATGGCGAGCGGATTCTTTAGCCAGCTGTCGGGCGGGGCGTTTTCGACGTCCACCCCGTTGTCGCACTTCCAACCCGACCTCGCCCAGCAGGCCGCCGTCCACCGCCTCGCCAAGTGGTACGACCCCAACCAGTCGCTGGTCATCACGCCCGGCACGGTGTCGGTCCTCGACGAAGGCGTCGCCGTGTTCACCGAAGACCGCATCCCCGGCGTCGGCGGCGACGTCAACGAATACCTCGAAGGCCGCCGCAATCGGGCCGCGGGCGGCAAGCTCGTTCTGATTCAGACCAACTGGCAAAAGGGCACCGACGCCGCGACCTACGACTCGGACAACATCCTCCGCGTCCCGCCGACGCAGGTCCGCCTCCTCGTCGACAAGGGCCAAGGCCCTTGGGAATCCGTCGCCCCTGTGGGCTTCTCCCGCAAGAACGCCTCGGGCGCTCCGCAGTTCTACCGGCTGGACAACAACACGCTCTTCGCCTCCTCGGCCGGGTTCCCCGAGATCGACATCCACTGGGTCTTTGCCATCCCCAGCAACGCCAAGCCCGCCTACCTGATGCTACGCAACTCCCGGTTCGCGTTGCCCGAGGCCCGCGACCTCACCGGCCGGGACTTTGCGCCGCTCGTCGGGTCGATGTACAAACCCGACGACCCCAACGCTGCCGCGACCCTAGCCCCCAGCGACGGCAACATCACCACCGACCCCGTCGGCTACGCCACCCACAAAATCGTCGGGATCGAAGCGACCAACGCGCTGCCGAAGAAGGTCTCGAAGAACCAGTCTCAGGACGTGAATTATTCGGATGCAGACGGCGACGCCGAGATCCTTGGCGGCTCGGGCATCCTCGGCGACCGGGCCGGGGGCAAAGGCAACTCCGTGGATCGGGTCGCGGTCAGCGACAGCCTCGCGGCGCTGCGGGTCGAGATCGCCCCGTTCACGCCGACCAACACCGGCGCGGCGCAGGGCAACGTCCAGCCGATCCGGTTCGTCGATGTGGCGGGCCGGGAATACCGCCCGTTCGCCTACTCGCTCTTGATGAGCGACGGACGACAACGGGTCCGCGTCGAAGCCAACGGCGAACTGACCAACAACACCGACCTGCCCCTCAATGAGTACAAGTCCGGCGACAAGCTCTTCGCCTACTGGCGCGTCCCCCGCGGCATCACCATCGCGTCCTACCGCGTCGGCGACGCCACCCAGCAAATCGACTACGGCGTGCAATAACCGGGTCAGCCAGCGCGGCGAATCCGTATCATGCCCCGCATGATCGCTGACTACCAAGGCAAACAAATCACCGTCATGGGCCTGGGCCGATTCGGCGGCGGCGTGGGCGTCACGCGGTTTCTCGCCGAGCGCGGCGCGGACGTGCTCGTCACCGACACGCTGCCCGCCGAAGCACTCAAAGACTCCATCGCGCAGTTGGCGGACTTGGCTTGCGGAAGCGGTGAAATCAGTTATCGCTTGGGCGAACACAACGTCAGCGATTTCACGACGTGTGACATGGTCGTGGTCAACCCCGCGGTGAAGCCCGACAACCGTTTCGTGCGGGCCGCCCTGGCGGCGAGCGTCCCGATCACCAGCGAGATCCGGCTGCTGGTCAAACACCTGCCCAATCGCCTGCGCACCATCGGGATTACGGGGAGCGCGGGCAAGTCCACGACCACCGCGATGACGGCGCACATCTTGCGGAAAGTATTGGGTCAGGACGGGACGACGCCATTCGGGGCAGTCGAGGAATTAACCCCAAGACGCCAAGACGCCAAGACGCCAAGCAAGGCCCCGGAAACCGAGAGGCAAATTCCGGGTGCGGGGGCGGGGGTGTGGATGGGCGGGAACATTGGCGGGTCGTTGCTGCCGTGGGTCGAACACATCCGCGACGACGATTGGGTCGTGTTGGAGTTGTCGAGTTTTATGCTCGAAGGGTTACGAGCAGATAAGTGGTCGCCGCATATCGCGGTGATCACGAACATCTCGCCCAATCACCTCGACTGGCACGGGTCGATGGAGAACTACGTCGCGGCGAAAAACGCTATCTTTGAATTTCAACACCACGACGATGTGTTGATCCGCGAACCTGAAGCGGCGTGGCCTTGGAATTTATCGCTACCCGGCAAACACAATGCGGCGAATGCAGGTTTAGCATACGCCGCGGCCACGGCAACGGGTTGGGATTTTGGAAATGCTCTCGCCGATTTCCGTGGTCTACCTCACCGGTTGGAATTCGTGGGCGAGTATCAGCAAATCCATTGCTATAACGATTCGAAAAGCACGACGCCGGAGGCGGCGAAGTTGGCGATCGAAGCATTTCCGATGCACAACGTGCGTCTGATTTTGGGCGGTTATGACAAGGGGTCGGACATGTCGGAGCTTGCTGAACTTGCCGCGGAGCGATGTGCGGGGGTGTACTGCATCGGATCAACCGGGCGGTTGATCGCGGAACAAGTGAATGCTTGCGAGTCGTTCGCTGACGCGGAGTATTGCGACACCCTTGAAGCGGCGGTGTCTAAAGCGATGCACGATGCGACGCAAAAAGGGGGGAGAGTGTTGGTGTTGTCGCCGGGGTGTGCGTCTTGGGATCAGTTTGCGAATTACGAGGAACGGGGGGCGCGGTTTGTGGCGTTGGTGAAGGGGTATGGCGAGCGTGCTTAAAGCCGAGGGATGGCCATCGCTCGGCTTTGGGGGTTGGGAGATTTTTTTAGAGCGCTGCCATCTTCCAGCAGGCGACGACCATCAGGGCGATGAACGCGAGGCGGATGGTGCGGAGGGGGAGGGTGTGGGTGAGTGAAGCGCCGAGGCGTCCGCCGAGGAAGGCGGTGGGGGCGAGCAGGAGGCCGAGGGTGAGGCCGGCCACCCAAGTCAACGGTTCACTTCCGGGGGGTAGGGGTTGGCTGGAGAGCGAAAGGTTTTTATAGACCGCCCCGACCGCGGCGCTGACGCAGATGATGGCGGAGCTGTTGGCGATGCAGCTGCGGAGCGGCAGTTTCATAAGGGTTTGTTGGAGGGGGGTGGCGATTGCGCCGCCGCCGATGCCCAGGAGGCCGGCGGTGGTGCCCATGAGCGTGCCGACGGCGAGGCCGCGGGCGGGGGTGGCGCGGGGGGTGTCTTCGGTTGACGGGGAGGAAGTGATGGGTGGGCCGTTCGCAACGGCACCGGGACCGGTTAAGTCCCGGCCAGGGCGTGAAGTAATGAGCTTCTGCACGTTGGCGTAGATGACGTAGACCAAAAACACCGCGAGTAATCGACCCAGCCAAACGCCGCCGTCTTTCCCCGCGAAGACGGGCAGGTTGCTCAGCGCCACGCCCACGACGACGCAGACCAGCGCCGCGGGCAGCATCCACCGCAGCGCCGCGGGCGTCATCGCCCCGGCCCGGCGGTGGCGCAGGGCGGCGGGGACCGCCACCGCGACGTTGGCGATCATGGCGGCGGCTTGGTAGAGGTGTTGCTCGGTGCCGGTGGGTCGGCCGAGGATGAACACGAGGCCCGGAATCATGACGACGCTGCCGCCCACTCCCAGCATCCCCCCGAGCGTGCCGGCGGCGAGGCCCAAGAGCGCAACTTGGATGATGTCGATCAGGGGGTAAGCGTCGGGCATGGCGGAGGTCGGCGGCGAGAAAAAGGGCGGCTTGGCGGGGTTCAGGATACCGATAACCCGTGGCCGGTTTTTTTCCCGACGGGATGCGTATCATCGAGTAAGGTGAACTCGGGGTTGGTGTTATGCTACGGGTCGGCTTTGCTCGTTTCGTGTTGGTGTTGTGACAAGTTGCTTTGAACCGCCGTGCCGCTTTGCGGAATGCCCAGGCACGCCAAAAAGATGTGGGCGAAAGGAACTCATGGCAGAGATCGACCCCTCGTTCCCCGACAGCGCCAACCTCGCTTACGTCGAAGCGGTGTACAACGACTATCTCGAAGACCCCGCGAGCGTGGATGCGTCGTGGCACACGTTGTTTGCGCAGTGGGGCATGGACACCGGCCGTCGCGTCGGCACGTCGATGAAACCGCGCGGCCTGTTCGACATCGGATCACAAGCGCGCAACACGAACGGCCACGCCGCGAGCCACGGCCACCCGTCCACCAACGGCCACGCCGCTGCGCCCGCCCCGCACGCCTCGGCCGGCGACGCGTCGTTCCTGCAACACCGCATGGACATGCTGGTCCGCAACTACCGCGTCCGCGGCCACATCAGTGCGCACCTCAACCCGCTCGCCGCCAGCATCGAGGTGCCCGACGAGCTGCAGCCGGGCTACTACGGCTTCACCGAGGCCGACTACGACCGCCCGTTCGCGTTCACCACCACCGTGCCCGGCGACAAGGTCCGCACGCTCCGTCAGATCATCGAACAACTCTCGCACACCTACTGCGGCAGCGTCGCGGCCCAGTTCATGCACATCGACAACCTCGACGTGCGCCAGTGGCTCCAACGCCGGATGGAGTCGACCGAGAACACCGTCAAGCTGACCCGCAAAGAACAGATCCGCATCCTCACCCGCTTGACCGACGCGGTGATTTTTGAGGAGTTCATCCAGCGCAAGTTCATCGGGGCCAAGTCGTTTTCGCTTGAAGGCGGCGAGTCGCTGATCCCCCTGCTCGATCTGGCGTTTGAAAAGGCCGGCGAACAAGGCACCAAAGAGATCGTCATCGGCATGGCCCACCGCGGCCGACTCAACGTCCTGGCCAACATCATGGGCAAAAGCCCGCAGAAAATCTTCCGCGAGTTCGAGGACATCGACCCCCAGCTGTACATCGGCGGCGGCGACGTGAAATACCACATGGGCTACTCGGGCGACTGGCGCACCCGCGGCGGCAAAAACATCCACCTCTCGCTGTGCTTCAACCCGTCTCACCTCGAGTACGTCGGCCCCGTGGCGCTTGGCCGACTGCGAGCCAAGCAGGACCGCGCCGATATCGGCACCCGCGGCGAGATCGGCATGGGCCTCTTGATCCACGGCGACGCGGCCTTCGCCGGCGAAGGCGTCGTGCAGGAAACCCTCAACCTCTCGCAGCTCACCGGCTACCACACCGGCGGCACCGTCCACGTCATCATCAACAACCAGATCGGCTTCACCACCGCGCCCGACGACTCGCGCTCGATGCGCTACTGCACCGACATCGCCAAGATGCTCCAGGTGCCGATCTTTCACGTCAACGGCGAAGACCCCGAGGCCGTCGCCCAAGTCGTCCAACTCGCCATGGACTTCCGCTTCGAGTTCAAACGCGACGTCATCATCGACATGTACTGCTACCGCCGCCGAGGCCACAACGAAGGCGACGAACCCAGCTACACCCAGCCGCAGATGTACAAGCAGATCGACCAGCGCCAGACCGTGCGCTCGGCCTATCTCGAACGCCTCAAACAACTCGGCGGCGTCAGCGACGAAGACGCCCAGCGCATCGCCCAGCGACGCACCGAGATCCTCGAAAAAGAACTCACCGCCGCCCGCTCCGACGATTTTAAAGCTCAACGCGACAAGCCCAAAGGCCTGTGGAAGGGCTACACCGGCGGCCTCGAAAAAGACGCGGACGACCCCGACACCGGCGTGCCCGCGGATGCCCTCAAAGCGCTCCTCAATAAGCAAACCCAGCTGCCCGCCGCGTTCAACCTCCACCCCAAACTCAAACGCCTGCTGCGATTGAAAAACGAAACCGTCGACGGCAAACGCCCCCTCGATTGGGCCGCGGGCGAGTCGTTGGCGTTCGCTAGCTTGGCCGTCCAGGGCCACCGCGTCCGCGTCTCGGGCCAAGACTCGCAGCGCGGCACGTTCAGCCACCGCCACGCCGTGCTCCACGACGTCAAGACCGGCGACAACTACTGCCCCCTGCAACACCTCAGTGATGACCAGGCCAAGGTCGATATCTACAACTCGCCGTTGTCTGAAGCCGGCGTGCTGGGGTTCGACTACGGCTACTCGCTGGACTACCCCTGCGGCCTGACCATCTGGGAGGCCCAGTTCGGCGACTTCGTCAACTGTGCCCAGGTCATCATCGACCAGTTCATCACCAGTGCCGAGGACAAATGGAAACGCCTCTCGGGCATCGTCATGCTCCTGCCCCACGGCATGGAAGGTCAAGGCCCCGAACACTCCTCGGCCCGCCTCGAACGCTTCCTCAATCAGTGTGCCGAGGACAACATCCAAGTCGTCCAGCCCTCGACCCCCGCGCAGCTGTTCCATCTCCTGCGGCGACAAGTCGTGCGCAAGTGGCGCAAGCCGTTGATCGTCATGACGCCCAAGAGTTTGCTGCGCAACCCCCGCTGCGTCTCGGAATGGCAAGACTTCGTCCCCGGCACCGACCAACAGCCCCACACGTTTAAGCGCGTCATCGACGACCCCGTCGTCGGCCCGAAAAAAGCCAAAAAGATTTTGCTCTGCTCGGGCAAGGTCTACTACGACCTCTTGGACCGCCGCGAAAAAACCGAGCGTGACGATGTCGCCATCCTCCGCCTCGAACAGCTCTATCCGTTCCCCGTGAAAGAGCTCACCGCGGCGCTCGAGCCTTACGGCGACGACGCCGTGGTCCACTGGGTCCAGGAAGAACCCCGCAACATGGGCGCTTGGCAATTCCTCAAGGGCGGCTACGGCCACCAACTCCTGCACCGCTGGCGCATGGAACGCATCACCCGCCCACCCTCCGCCAGCCCCGCCACCGGCAGCAAAGCCGCCCACGCCATCGAGCAAGAAAAAATCCTCGAAGAAGCATTCGCCGTTTAATCTTTTTCTTGGTCAAAGCCTGCCCTTGGCAAGGCCAGGACCCCGTCCTCCACCTAACGCCACAACCTCATACTCATCACACCCCAAGCGACCTCCACTATGCCCACCGAACTCATCGTCCCCGAAGTCGGCGAATCCATCACCGAAGTTGAAATCGGCCAATGGCTCAAAGCCGAAGGCGACCCCGTCGCCAAAGACGAACCTCTCGTCGAAATCGAAACCGACAAAGTCACCCTCGAACTCCCCGCCCCCGCCGACGGCCAAATCCTCAAAATCACCCACCCCCAAGGCACCCCCGCCAACGTCGGCGACGTCATCGGGATCTTCGAAGAAGGCGCCCCCGGAACTGCCGCCGCCCCCGGAACTGCCCCCGGAAGTTCCTCCGGAAGCAGTGCCAGCGGCGGCGGTGAGTCCAAGTCGGCCCCCGCTACCTCCAAGTCCGGCCCCGAAACCGACGCCGAATCCCCCGCCGCCGCAGCGAGTAACGGCGTTTCCGGGGGCACTTCCGGGGGCACTTCTGGGGGGGCTTCCGGGGGCACGACCGGCGCGTCGGTCATCATGCCCGCCGCCCAGCGCCTCATCGACGAAAACCATCTCGACGCCGCCGCCATCCCCGCCACCGGCCCCGGCGGCCGACTCCTCAAAGAAGACGTCCAAAACTTCCTGAAAAACGGGGCTCCCGCCGCACCCAAACCTGCTGCCGCTTCAGCCGCGGCGTCCTCGCTGCGCGACACCCCCTCGCAAGGCGATCGCTCCGAGGAAGTCGTCCCGATGACCTCTCTGCGTAAACGCATCGCCGCCAACCTCGTCGAGGCCCAGCAGACCGCCGCGCTGCTCACCACCTTCAACGAAGTCGACATGACCAACGTCATGGCCCTGCGCAACCAATACAAAGACCAGTTCGAGAAGACCCACAGCGTCAAGCTCGGCTTCATGTCCTTCTTCGTCCGCGCCGCCATCGACGCCCTCAAACAGTCTCCCGCCATCAACGCCGAGGTCCGCGGCACCGACATCGTTTACAAAAACTACTACGACATCGGCATCGCCATCGGCGGCGGCAAAGGGCTCGTCGTCCCCATCCTCCGCAACGCCGAACGCATGTCCTTCGCAACAATCGAAAAAGCCATCGGCGACTACGCCGCCAAAGCCAAAGCCAACAAACTCGCCCTCAGCGACCTCACCGGCGGCACCTTCACCATCACCAACGGCGGCATCTACGGCAGCCTCCTGTCCACCCCCATCGTCAACCCGCCCCAGTCCGGCGTCCTAGGCATGCACGGCATCGTCCGCCGCCCCATCGCCGTCAACCCCGGCACCCCCCAAGAACGCGTCGAAATCCGCCCCATGATGTACCTCGCCCTCACCTACGACCACCGCATCGTCGACGGCCGCGAGGCCGTGACCTTCCTCAAACGCATCTGCGACACCATCGAAGACCCGGCGCGGATGTTGATGGAGGTTTGAATATAATTGATTTCTAGGTATTGAAGTGTAAAATAAAGCGATTGCCGAGTGCTAGCTCGGCAATCGTCTTAAAACATTCACCAGTTCAAGACTGGTTTGGAATCAGTCTCTATTAAGAGTCCGGACTCAAAACGGAATTTCTTCCTCCGGTGAACGCCTATCATCAAGTTCAGTTAGCTCTTCAATTCGTTTGAATAATGGTCCAAGATCGATTTCCAAGTCGCCTCTAGTTCCTGTAATTTTTGCTAATTTGAATTCTCTCAATTCTTTAAGTGCTTGTTCGCATTTATCTACATCGAGTCCTGCCAAGTGAGCGATGTAATCCAAGCTAGGATTGGTCTGTATATCGGGACGACGAAAGTCTGCGATAGCCATGACCACCTGCAAGTGATGCATGCCAAAGTTTTTTAACACTTTGGATGCACATCTCAATAGCCGCTTAGGCATAGGTACGAAGCCCTCGTCCAGCAATACATCATTCCATTTGACCCTTACAGCATTAGGAAGGGCACGGCTATCCACTTTATTTCGAAAGAACTGGCTCATAATAATTTAATTAACTAATTAGGCGATGGGCGATGGGCTCAGTACAGCGACCCGACATAAATCGTCAAATCGAGAAAAAATGTGGATAACTTTGACTGGTTCTAGCGGGTAGGGCCGGATTCATCCGGCCACGCTCTTTAACCTTCCAAGGCCGGATAAATCCGTCCCTACGGCGTTTAGTTCGTAGGTTATGCTTCAGCATAACGCGGGACTCCCTCGGCGAACGAAATGCTGAAGCATGACCTACGACGACCCGCAAGCGGGTAGGGCCGGAGGCATCCGGCCCAACGGGACACCACGCTCAAACGCGGTGAAGTCTTGTCTTGTCTAGGCTATGCGCGGACCTCGTATCGTTTTGGAGTTAGTCATGCCCGACGTGTCGGAATCAATCAATCAATGGGTCCGCAACCTGCCCGAAGCGATTCAGCCCGCCGAGGGGGAGCTGCGGTGGGAGATCATCGCGACCACGATCGTGCTGGTGTGTGCGCTCGTGTTGTACGCCGTGGCGTCGCGGCTGCTCAAACGGATCGACCGGGATTCGCACCTCGACACGTCGCTGGTCGCGACGCTGCGCATCGTCACGCGCTGGCTGTTTGTCATCATCACCGCCGCGGCGATCTTGCAGGTGTGGGGTGTGTTGGATCAGGTGTGGGCGGCGGCGACGGCGTTGGTGACGCTGGTGGCGATCGGGTTTTTCGCGGTGTGGTCGGTGCTGTCGAACGTGTTGTGTTCGTTTATTTTGCTGGGCGCTCGGCCGTTCCGCATCGGCCAACGGATCGCGTTGCCGCCCGATGATTTTGAGGGTGTGGTGGTGGAAGTCACGCTGCTGCACACCGTGCTTCGCACCGATGACGGCGGAACACTGAAGGTGCCCAACAACTTGTTCTTCCAGCGGGTCATGCACATCCGCCCGCCGGGCTACGAGCCGCCCTCGGCCGACAGCGATGACTCGGCCGCGACCCACTCGGCCGAGTCGGCGTAGCGCTCGGACCCGCGCCGTGCTTCTCGGACAAAGCGCGATAGGCAGCGGGTGGCTGCGGTAGAGCAGGGAGGGCCGGATTCATCCGGCCGCCTTGGCCGTTCTCCCGCAGCCTGATCAAGCTGGCCCCGTCGCTCCAACCCCCCATCGGTTGCCCTCGCCAAGACACTTCCGCTGCGCTCGCTAGAATGCAGCCATGCCAGAACACAACCACGATCTTCTCGTCATCGGTGCCGGGCCCGCGGGCTACGTCGCCGCGATCCGCGCTGCCCAACTCGGCCTCGACGTCGCCTGCGTCGATAAGGGCCAGGTCAACGGCAAGGCCGCCCTCGGCGGGACCTGCCTCCGCGTCGGCTGCATCCCGTCCAAGGCCCTGCTCGAGTCTTCCCACAAGCTGGAAGAGGCCCGCGAACGCTTTGCCGAGCACGGCATCAAGATCGGCAAGGTCGAAGTCGACCTGCCCGCCATGCTCAAACGCAAAGACAAGGTCGTTAAGGCACTCACCGGCGGGGTCGCCTCGCTGATGAAGAAGAACAAAATCACCGTATACCACGGCCAGGCCGCCTTTAATAAAGACAAAAGCGTCACCGTGGGCTCGGACACCCTCACCGCCAAAAACGTCCTGATCGCCACCGGATCAGTGCCCGCGACCCTCAAGGGCGTCAATCTGGATGACCCCCGGGTGGACACCTCGACCGAGGCGCTCAGTTACGACCAGATCCCCGGGCACCTGGCGGTCATCGGGGCCGGGGT
>CAYPCC010000015.1:25590-25852 GCA_964409095.1 uncultured Phycisphaera sp.
GGCCTGGAACTGGGCAGCGTCTGGCGTCGCCTGGGCGCGAAAGTGACGGTCATTGAGTATCTGGACCGGATCATGCCGGGAATGGACGCGGAGCTGGCCTCGGCATCCATGAAGCTGTTTACGCGACAGGGCATCGAGTTCATGTTCGGCTGCGCGGTGACCGGGGTGAGGTCGGATGGGGGTTCCGGGGGCAAGGGCGTGACGATCGAGATCGACGGCAAGGACCCGGTGCAGGCCGACCGCGTGCTCGTTGCGGTGGGGC
>CAYPCC010000016.1:0-1672 GCA_964409095.1 uncultured Phycisphaera sp.
TCTTCCGCGGCAACAACGGCGCGGGCGGCCAGCTCGGCTCGACCCACTCGTGGTCGGTCGAAAGCATGTTCAGCAGCGTGCCGGGCCTGAAACTGGCGGTGCCCTCGACGCCGCGTGACGCCAAGGGGCTGCTCAAGGCGGGCATCAAAGACGAAGACCCGTTCTTCAACCTCGAATCCGAACGCATGCTGGGCATGGGCGCTCGCGGCGACAAGGATTTCTCCCGCTACCTCCACGGCGGCCTCTGGGCGCCCCCGGAAAACGATGACGACTTCGTGATTCCGCTCGGCCAAGCCAACGTGATCAAAGAAGGGGCCGACTGCACCGTCGTCACCGCGGGTCGGCCGGTGCACTTCGCCCTTGAAGCGGCGGAAGAACTCGAAAAGGAAGGCATCGACCTCGAAGTCGTCGATGTCCGCACCTACCGCCCGCTGGACATCGAGACGATCGCCAAGAGCGTGCGCAAGACCAATTACTGCGTCGTGGTCGATCAGAGTTGGCCGTTCGCCTCGGTCGGCAGCGAGGTCGCGTCGCAGGTCTACGAGCACTGCTTTGATCACCTCGACAACACCGTCGCCCGCGTCCACAACGACGACGTGCCCGCCCCGTACAACCGGACGCTGGAGCAGGAGATGCTGCCCAACGCCCGCAAGATCGTCGAAGCGGTCCGCCAGACGACGTACAACGCCTGAGCCGCTAAGCCGTGCCGGCCCAGCGCCGTCTTCCAGCGCCCGCATCACGAACGAACCCGCCAGCCCCGGCGGGTTTTTTCGTGGGTGATGCACGCCGATGCCGCGGGCCAAGTGGAGGGTTGGGCAAGCTGTGAAGGCTGTAGGGGGCCGAAACTACGCGATAACCCGAATTTTGGAGATTTTTAAGCGGGGGGTTTGCGTGGGCGTGGATTTGTGGCTTGCTTGGATCAGAGTAAGCCTCGCCCCGGTGTCAGGGACGCAGCGGCCAAGTTTGGCCCAGAACTTACTTCAAGCACCCGCCCGTCGTGTCAATGACTTGAAACCCCATGACCCGGGCACCATATCAGAAAAGGCATCCATCATGAACATCGCCCAACCCACCCAAGTCACCAAAGTCCTTGCCACCACCGCCGTCCTCGCGGCCGTCCTCTTCTCCGTCGGCCACGCCGACGCGGGCACCCAAATGCCTTACTGGAAGAAGATGCGACTCCTCAATCAACCCACCGCCAACCTCAACACCCCCGCAAACCCCGGCAATCAGTCCGACAAGATCGTCGTCGTTGATGAAATGGACCAGCCCGTGAAGTCCAACGACGACTACGGCCAAACCCCCGGCGACACCTGGCCCGGCGATATGTCCGGCGGCAACGGCGGCTCGACCCCCAACGCCGTGCCCACCCCCTCGGCCGTGCTCGGCGGCATCGCCATGATGGGCATGATCGCCGCCCGTCGTCGCCGTCAAGAAGTCGCCGAGTAAGCAGCTGACCTCGGCCCACGACCGCTCCCCACCACCTACCCTGACCCAAGCCCTCGGCCCCAGTATTTTGGCCGAGGGTTTTTTCTGCGCGATCGTCCGCCATGCCCCTGCCCCCGTACCGGCAAGTTCCGGGGTGGGCGGGTTTTAGGCGGTGCGTTTTGCCGTGCGAACGAGACACAACCCGCCGACCGCGATACCATGCCATATCCGCACCGCGACGCCC
>CAYPCC010000016.1:1682-25508 GCA_964409095.1 uncultured Phycisphaera sp.
CCCCGGACCCCAGCCCGCGGCCCCCGGAAGTTTCTACTCCGATGATGGAGGGCTACGGAGAGTGGTGAGGAATGGTGCCGACCTCGAACCTTGTTTTTTGGAGCCTTCCTATGCCGATCGAAATCACCATGCCCCGTTTGTCCGACACGATGGAAGAGGGCACGCTCATCAAGTGGCGGGTCGCGGAGGGCGACAAGGTCGCGTCCGGCGATCACCTGGCCGACGTCGAAACCGACAAAGCCACCATGGAACTCCAGGCGTTCGATGATGGCGTCGTGGCGAAGATCCCCGTGGCGGAGGGCGACACCGTCCCGGTGGGCGACCTGATTTTGCTCTTGGCCGAGGACGGCGAATCGGTCGAAGACGCGGTCAAGAATGCCGGCTCGGGCGGAAGGCCACCTGCCGCGAGCGGTCCCGATGACGGCGTAAAAAAAGACGAACCAAAACCCAACGCCCAGAGCAACCAAGGCAGCACCGACCCCTCGGCCGGCAGCGCCCCAGCGGCGACCGGCGGCGGCAAAATCCGCGTCTCGCCCCTTGCCCGCAAGCTCGCCGAGGAGCACGGCCTCGACGTCGCCACCATCAAAGGCACCGGCCCCGACGGCCGCATCATCAAACGTGACGTCCTCGCCGCGGCACAAGGCAAATCCTCAGGAAGCGGCTCATCCGCCCCCGCAGCCCAGCCCGCGAAGCCGCAAGCGGCTCCCGCGCCCGCTCCGGTCGCCCCAGTTGCCCCGGTTGCCGGGGGCGGCTTGGAAGCCAAAACCATCCAACTCACCGGCATGCGAAAGACCATCGCCAAACGCCTCGTCGAATCCAAAACCACCGTCCCCCACTTCCAAGTCTCCGTCGCGGTCAACACCGACCCGCTCATGCAACTCCGCGAAACCATCAACGGCCAGCTCGAGTCCCAAGGCATCAAGCTCAGCATCAACGACTTCATCACCCGGGCCGTCGCCATGGCCTGCGTCGAACACCCCGCGGTCAACAGCTCGTGGAATGGCGACTCGATCATCCAACACGGCAGCGTCAACGTCGGCGTCGCCATCAGCCTGCCCCCCGAAAAGGGCGGCGGCCTGCTCGTCGCCACCATCCGCGACACCCACGCCAAGGGCTTGCGTCAGATCAGCAGCGACGTGAAGCAACTCGCCAAGAACGCCCGCAGCGAAAAAGGCCTGACCGTGCAGGAGATGTCCGACTCGACCATCACCATCTCCAACCTCGGCATGCCGCAATACGGCGTCACCCAGTTCACCGCCATCGTCAACCCGCCCAACGCCGCGATCATCGCCGTGGGCGCCGCGATCCAGAAACCCGTCGTCCGCAACGGCGAAATCGTCATCGGCACCGAGATGAACATCACGCTCAGTGGCGACCACCGCACCATCGACGGCGCGGTCGGGGCGGAGTATCTGGCGACCCTCAAACGCCTCCTCGAAAACCCCGCGGCGTTGTTGGTGTAATCGCTTGGATCGACACGCGCTGAAGTAAGTTTTTGTAAAAACGGCGTAAGCCGTGGCGGCCCCGGGTCAGTGATCCGGGGCTCATTTTTTCACGGATTGATCGACGGGTTACGCATCCAAGCCCAGCTTGTCGCAGATGTCGGCGAAGACGGCTTCGCGGTCTTGGGTGCCGTCGATGCGTAGGACGAGTTCTTTTTGGTCGAAGAGTTCAAGGGTGGGTAGGGTCTTGGTGGTGAAATCGCCTAGCCGTTTGTGGAGCGCCTCTTCGTTGTCGTCTGTTCGGGCTACGAGGCGGCCGCCGCAGACGTCGCAGGTGTCTTCTTGCTCCGGGCGGTGGAAGATGAGGTTGTAGTCCAGGCCGCAGTTGCCGCAGATCCGGCGGGCTAAGGCACGCTCGATGGTGATGCGTTTGGGGACGTCGATGTAGATCACCGCGTCGATGTCGTAGCTTTCGAGGAAGAAGCGGGCCTGTTCGACGTTGCGGGGGAAGCCGTCGAGGATGAAGCCGTAGTTCCAGTCGTGTTCGGACAGCCGACGGCGGATGATCTCTTCGACGATGTCGTCGGGGACGAGGCTGCCGGCGTCGATGAGGCGTTTGATCCGGGCGGCGAGCTTGGTGTGGCTTTGGACGTGCCAGCGGAAGATATCGCCGACGCTGAAGTGTGAGAGGCCGAGCTTATCTTTGAGGAGTTTGGCCTGGGTGCCTTTGCCCGAGCCTTGGGGGCCCATGATGATGTATTTGTGCACGGCGGGTCTCGCGGGTGGCTGGCCGATCGACCGGGAGTCGGGGCCAAGGGTGTTCGTGTTCGAGAGTATAACGCTCCGTGGTCGGGGGTCGGGTTGGGGGGATTAGGCAAGCCGGTCGGCTTATCGGGGTGGTTTGGCGTGGCGCGGCTTGTTTTTGCGGGATTTTGCCGTAAAGCTCGATGGGTTGGGCCGATAGAACGATGAACGTCTTTTCGCAATCGTGGCCCCATGTTGGGCGGCCGAGAGACGCGAAGGCCACCGCTGAGGGATCCGCGCCGCCATGCGACGACTGATTGATATCTTTGTGGTGTTGGTCGTGATCGCCGTCGTGGTGTTCGTGGTCCAGTCGCGCCGCTCGGTCGAAACCTCGGCCACGACCGCCCAAGAAGTGCAGCAATCCATCACCCGGCTGTACGAACGTGCAGCCTACTACGGCGCTCTGGAGAGCTCGACCCGCAGCACGCGGACCCTTTGGCCGGTGGCGATGATGCCCGAGTGGTTCGGCGAGTCGCTGCCGACCAACGGGATGTTGTCGGATGTCCATCCCCACGGATCGACGCAAACCAACGCCTACCTCCGCCCGTGGATCGACGTCGCCCCGCCCGGCGATCACGGGGCGCACCCGCCCGATCCCGTCGCGGTGCGTCGGGATCAAGCCCAGTTCTGGTACAACCCCAACGTCGGCCTCTTCCGTGCCCGCGTCCCGGCCCACCTCGGCGAAGACCAGGCGCTGTCGCTCTATAACCAACTCAACGGCGTCCAGGTCGCCGAGCTCCATCGCGATACCGACCCGGCCCGCACCCCCTTGGCCTACACCCCCGGCCACACCCCCAGCGCGACCCTCGCCACGCGCGAGCCTTCTTCGCCAACGCTCACCACCGACCCGCCGCGTTCGACCAAGGCCCGGCCGACGCTGTTCATGTCCGACCCCAACCCCAACTCATCCGCCACTCAGGCCACCAACGTCGAACCGACTCCCGAGCCCGAGCCGGTCCCCCCGCGCGCCCAGGGCCGAACCCGGCTGAAAGATCAGCCGCGCTAAGACTCGCGCTTCGCCGCCCCGGTACAATCGCGGCCATGCCCGAGATTTATCGAACCCAATTACCCAACGGCCTCACCGTCGTGGCCGAGCCGGTCCCCGGCGCCTCGTCGCTGGCGATGACGCTGCTGACCCCCGCCGGGCTCGCCAGCCAGCCCGCCGACCAGCAGGGCGTTGCGCCGCTGCTCGCCGAGATGGTCTGCCGTGGAGCGGGCGGCAAGTCGGCCCGCGAGCATTGCGATGCGCTCGACACGCTCGGCGTCCAACGCTCGACCGACGCCCAGACCCGCTTCTTCCGCATCGGCGCCACGATGATCGGCTCGAAGATGAAAGAGGCGTTGCCCCTGCTCTTTGACATGGCCCGTACCCCGGCGTTGGCCGAGGACGAGCTGGCTCCGAGCGTGGACCTGGCGCTCCAGTCGATCGACAGCCTCGCGGATGAGCCGCAGCGGCGGGCGATGCTCGAACTCCGTGCCCAGCATTACCCCGACCCCGTCGGCCGATCGCCGATGGGCATACGCGAACACCTCGAAGCGATGAGCATCGACACGGTGCGCAAATTCTGGTTCGAGCGGTTCGTCGCGGGCGGCTCGATCCTGGGTTTTGCGGGCTGCTTCGACTGGGACGAACTACGCGCCACCGTCACCGAACTGCTGGGCGACTGGGGCGGCAACGCTGCGCCCGCCGACGGCCACGGCGACGGGCCGGGCGGCGTCCACCATCTCACCGCCGAATCGACGCAGGTCCACATCGCCCTGGCGTATCCCGCCGTGGCCGAGACGCACAAAGACCGCATCTTGCAGCAGGCCGCGACGGCGGTGTTGTCGGGCGGGATGTCCGGCCGACTGTTCACCGAAGTCCGCGAAAAACGTGGCCTGGTGTATTCGGTCTACGCCAGCTACGCCGGTCAGAAAGACCGCGGCGACGTCTTGGCGTATGCCGGCACCACCGTGCCGCGGGCGCAGGAGACGCTGGACGTCTTGCGGACCGAGCTGCGCCGCGTGTCCGAGGGCATCAACGAAAGCGAGTTCCAACGCGCCATCGTCGGCATGAAGTCCAGCCTCGTCATGCAAGGCGAATCCACCACGTCCCGCGCCGCGTCGATCGCCTCGGACGTCTACGTCTTCGGCCAGCCGCGGACGCTCGACGAGTCGGCCGCGGAAGTCGATGCGGTGACGCTCAAACAGCTCAACGCCTACGTCGCCCAAAACCCGCCGGGCGACATGACCCTCGTGACCCTCGGCCCCGAGCCGTTGGTGGCGGGGGATTAGGGTTTTGGATTTGGGATTTGGGAAACCTGGTCCTTCGCCTCAGACTTCCCTCCGTCGCGCACCATAATGCCTTCTCCCAATCCCCAATCCCCAGCCCCCAACCCCCGGCCCCGCACGCTCATCACCGCCGGGCCGACCCGCGAACCGATTGACGAGGTGCGTTTTATCAGCAACCGCTCCAGCGGGCGTATGGGCCTCGCGTTGGCCGACGCTGCAGCGCAGGCGGGTCACGACGTGACGCTTTTACTCGGCCCCGTGCTCGCACCGACGACGCTGGGCGACCGGGTCGAAGTAATTCGTTTTCAAACGACCGCGGAATTACAGGCCCTGCTCGGCGAGTATTTCCCCAAATGCGATCAACTCATCATGGCTGCGGCGGTCGCGGATTACCGCGTGCACCATTTCACGCCCGGTAAGACGCAGCGGAAGAAACGCCTGAAGATCGAACTCGAAGGCACCCCCGACCTCGTCGCGGCCGTGGCCAAAACCAAACGCGACGATCAACGCGTCATCGCGTTTGCGCTAGAAGAACCCCACGAACTCGAAGCCCGGGCCGTGGCGAAGATGAAACGCAAAGGCGTCGACGCGATCGTGGCCAATCCGCTCGGCACGATGGAGGGCGATTCGATTTCGGCCGTGTTGCTCTACGCCGACGGCCGACGCGACGAACCCGAAGGCGGTCGCGCGATGAGCAAAGAAGCGTTCGCCCGGTGGCTCATTGCCAATCTACCCAGTCGATAAGCGTGTAAATCCGATTTTGAGGCAGGGTGATATGGAGGAATCCAGGTTCGCGGCGATACACAATGTTATCTGAGACGGGGACAAAGTTTGCATCTAAGGCGACGATGCGCGGGGGTGCCCCGCCTTGCGACGTGGGAATAGTTACCTGGATCTCGATAGGTTTGATTTGCCACGGTAATCGACCAAGATTTGTGATTGTGTCTCGATCGGTCTCGAACCCGGTCAAGCGCTCCTCGGTGACGGCTTGAATCAATAGCATGGCTGATTGGCTGATTGGTGCATCCATCATCAGAGAAGTCACCGCGATTTGACCGAAATGATTTTTCGATTCGACACGGATGTCTGAAAGCTGGATAGCTCTTTGCTTGTTAAGAAAACCCGCGACGGCTTGCGTGCGCGGCGTGTCGATGACGGCGACGCCGTCGTTCCAATCCCACCGAAACCCGCCGTCGAGGCTGGCGAGTTGTTTCGCGTCGCGGTCAATAGCTCCGGCGAGATTCACTTGCACGTCGGCGTCGCCGGGCTGATCAAACGACCGCGAGACCCGGCCGACGTAGGCCGAGAGCGGGTCGAATTGCTCCACGTCACCCGCGAGTTGACTTCCGGGGGGGACGTCGGCGGCGCGGAAGCCGTCGAGCGCCGCGTCCGTGACCGCGGCGGTGCCTTGGAGGTTGAACAGGTCTTTTGTCCGCAGCGCTTCGTGCACCACGGGCGGCGTCTCGGCCAAGTCGCCCCGGCGGACCATCAGTGCCATCGCGGGGAACATGCCGGCCATCGTTGGGGTGGCCAGCGCGAATTTGTTGTGGGTCGTGTCGAAGTCGCCGGTCGCGTTCCAGATAAAAAAGTTGACCGCGTCGATCCCCTGCAGCGACATCGCCGCGGCGGTCAGCAGCGTGGCATCAGCGCGATAACGGTTGGGCGTGGTCCACCCCATCTCCGAGATCATCTGCGGATGGCCTTGGACTTGGTTCGTCCGCAAGGGCGGCCGATCGGGCAAAAGCACCGCCGCCCGGCTGCCGAAGGTTTGGCCGACGCGGACGGAATACGACGCGGCCTCGCCTTCGTGTTTGGGGTTGAAGTAGCCGTGCTGATCGATGACATCGACGGCGGTGTACGTCCAACGCTCGACCGCATCCATCAGCGTCGGATCAGCGGCGTACCAGTTCGAGGCGCTGATCAAACCCGCGTAGCCCAACTCGCCTCGTAGGAACCGCGCTGCGCGTTCGTAAAACCCGCGCTGCAGCCCGGCGAGAAACGCGACCTGGTCGGCCACCCGCTTCAGCTCGTCACGCGAAAGCGTTTCCTTGGCTTCGCGCGTCATGTGCCAAGCACCGAACACCCCGACGCGGCCGCCGGTTTCTTCCCAGTCATCGCGGTCGTGCTTGGCCCGCGGCCAACGCTGGCGTGCGGCGGCAAGCGAGCCGTACTTCTGGGTGAGGTGCAAAGCGAACTGGCGTTCGAGGATTTCCCATTGCTCTGTGGGAATATTCTTGTCGTCGAACGTCCAGAAAAAAAGGTTGTCCTCGTTGCAGAGTTCGATGATCCCGACGGCCGGGTCTTGGGCGAGAGGCAACCCGGTGTGTGGGTTGGGCGCAGTGAGCAGTTCGCGCAGCGAATCGAAGTAGTGTTGCTGAGCCTTGGCGTTGAAAAACAAGACGGCGAACGGCTTGCGTTTTTCCGGGGTGCGGTCGCCGTAGCCCGCGAGGCCGAGGCGGTCGGCGTCGTTGATCCAGAGTGGGAAGTACCAGCTGAGGTTGGTGTAGATGCCTTGTTGTTTCGCAGCGGCGACAAGGTGGTGCAGCCGTTCGACTTTGACGGGGTCGAGGGCGACGGGGCCGGTGGCCGTGCCGTAGGTCAGGCCGTTGTCGGCCCAGAGGGGGCTGTGGTGGCGGACCATGTTGACGCCGAGCTTGGCGAGGCGGCGCGTGGTGTGCTCGACGAGGTGATCGGGTTGGCCGGCTTCTTGGGCGCTGAGGTTGACGCCCCAAAACCGGACGGGCGTGCCGTCGCCGAGGTGGATCGAGTTGCCGTCCGGCGATCGGCGGAGCGGGCCGTGGATGCCCGCTTGCGTTTCGTTGAGCGAGCGCAGGTCGAGCAGCGCATCGTCACGGAACGTATCGCGCGGCGGGTCGAAGACGAACCAGCCGTCATCGGCGTCATTGACTTGAGGGCGTTCGCCGGGCTTGAGTTTTCCGCGCGGGAAGAACGGCTCGCGGGTGAGGACGAAGCAGTCGAAGCCGCTGACCGTGTCTTCGCCGGGCTGCAGCGCAAGTTGAAATTCAAACGTCGTCGGCCCGGCGGGCAGATCGACCGTGCCGAGATAAACCCAATCCACCTCGGCGTCCTTGGGCAGACGCTGACGATCCACCAGCGGGATGTCCCGGCCCAGTGTCCGCCACGCCCCATCACCAAAGCGATAGTGCATCGGTCCGTGACGCCAAAACTTACGGACCCACAGTTGGTATTCCCCCGCCCCCGCCCCCGGAATGTGCAAGTCGTATTGGGCGCGGGGCGGGTGGGCGGGGGCGGGGCCGGTGCTGGTCAGCCAGGCGTTGCCCGAGAGGTAGTCCCAGCCGGGGTTATCGTCGGCGGAGAACCACGTTTGATCCGGAAATGTGGATGCGGTGGGTTGCTCGGCTTCCCACCAGACGAAGGCGGCGGATTCGGGTTCAGCGGGTGCCGCTCGGGCACTGAAGGGCCCGAGCTTTGGGGTGAGCGAGGCGGTCAACGCAAGGAGGACGGCGACACGCAACACAACTTATTTCCCCTTGTCGTACTCACGCGACGCGATGCGGTCCTCGGCGTGCATCTTCGGCTTGCCGCGGATCAACAAGCGGATCGGCACCTCCGAAAACGGCAGCTCGTCCCGCATCCGGTTCATCAAAAACGTCTGGTAGTTGTGATCGAACAAATCGGGGATGTTCACAAACAACGCGATCGTCGGCGGATTCGTTTCGAGCTGCGTGGCGTAATAAATCTTCGCTTGCTTGCCGCCCTTGCTCGCGGACGGGCCACGCTCGGTCATGATTTGTTCGATGAACTGGTTGAGCTCGGACGTGGTCATCCGGTGGCTGGCTTGTTCGTGGAGGTTGAGCGCCATGGCGACAACCTCGGCCATGCCCTCAGCCTTCGCGGCGCTGATGAAAATGATCGGCGCAAACGGCAGCCCCTTGAGCGACTGATCGAGATACTCGACGTACTCTTGCTGCGTGTAGTTTTCCTGGGCGAGGTCCCACTTGTTGACGACGATGACGGTGGGGCGGTGGTGCTTGTTGATCTCGCCGACGAGTTGGTGATCGACCTGACTCACCGGCACCGCCGCGTCGATCAAGAGCAGGCACACGTCCGCCCGCCGCACGCTGCGCAGCGAGCGGTGTTGCGAATAAAACTCGATGTCGCCCGAGAGCGATTTGGTTTTGCGGACGCCCGCGGTGTCGATGCAGGTGAAGGTTTTTTTGCCGTCTTTGGTGTCGAGTTCGAGTTTCACGTCCACGCTGTCGCGGGTCGTGCCGGCCTGCTCGGAGACGATCACCCGGTCGCTTCCCGCCAGGGCGTTGATCAACGTGGACTTACCCGCGTTGCGTTTGCCGACCAGCGCGAGTTTGATGCCCGCGTCCGTGTCTTCCCGGCTGCCATCGAACGAGACGTTTTCCTTGAGCGTTTTACGCAGGATGTCGTAGAAGTCGTAGAGGTGGTACTTGGTCACCGCCGAGACGCAGATCGGCTCGCCGAAGCCCAGCGCCGCGGTTTCATAGGCTGCGGCTTCGAGGTTGTCGGCATCGACTTTGTTGGCGACGAGCAACACCGGCTTGGACTGTGCGCCGCTGGTGCGCAGGGCGCGGGCGACGGTGTTGTCGAGCGGGACGATGCCGGTCTGGGCATCGACGACAAAGAGGACCATGTCCGCCTCGGCCAGGCCGTGGGCGATCTGCTGCTCGACCTCGGCGGTGAGCTGCATCGAGTCTTCGATGCCCATGCCGCCGGTGTCGATGAGTTCGGCAAAGAGCGAGTCGCCGCCGGGGTTTTCGCGGGGCGGCGGGATTTCGATGGTGGTGGAGATGCGGTCACGGGTGACCCCGGCGGTGGGGTCGACGATCGACACGCGTCGTCGGGCCAGCATGTTGAGCAGGCTGGACTTGCCCACGTTGGGCCGGCCGACGATGACGATTTTGGGTAGAGCGGACATGGGGTTTTTGATTTTGAACGGAGGATTTTGATTGCTGACCGCTCTGATCCCCAACACCGCGCGGCGCGTTCACTTGCGGGGGCGGGGGTGGAGTTGGTCCCAGAGGGTGACGGCCTCGGGTTCGCGGACGTATTCGGGCAAGAGGGTTAACGGGTCATGGTACCCGTTGTTTGCCGCCGCAGCGCGGCCGAGCCGATGGAGCACGCGGACGTCCGGCTCGGCGGGGATCGCGTCGTCGAGCGTGTCGGCGACCAGCGGCAGGCCCGTGGCGCGGATCTCATCCAAGCTGCGCAGGGCCGGCGGATAGTCGCGGTGACTTCCGGGGCGAGTTCCGCGTTCACTTCCGGGGGCGGGGGCGGCGGACCAGGCGGTGTCGCGTTTGACGTTGAGGCAGACCAGGTGGCCGGGATGCTGGGCGCAGAGCAGGTCGAGCGTGGGGATGCCGACGATTTTGACGCCCAGGGTGAGGGCGAGCATCTTCGCGGTGGCGACGGCGATGCGGAGTCCGGTGAACGAGCCGGGGCCGAGCGAGACGTAGAGTTCAGCCAAATCGGCGGGTTGGAGGCCGTGCTTTTGACACAACGCGTCGAGCGTCGGCACGAGGTCGAGGTTATGCCGACGCTTGGCGGGCAGTTCGACCACGTCGAGGATGTCGTCGCCGTGTCCGAGCGCGACGAAGCCGCGCCGAGACGACGTTTCGATGGCGAGGTTGTGTGGGGGGTTGGGGAATGTCACGGAACGTGAGCGGGATTAAGCGTGGGTCAATTGGATCAATGAGTCGAGGACTTGTTTGGCTTTGCCCTCGGCGACGGCGGCGGCGGCGAGTTCGAGGCCCGCGTCGAGCGACTCGACGACATCGCCGACGAAGAGCGCGGCGGCGGCGTTGAGCAGCGTGATGTCCCGCGCGGGGCCGGCTTCGTTATTGAGCACCCGCATCACCAACGCGGCGCTGTCAGCGGGCGTATTGATCGTGACCGAGTCGGGCAGCGCAAACGGCAGCCCCAGGGCGGCGGGGTCGATGGGGTAAGCCTTGGTCATGCCGTGGTGGACTTCGACGGCGTGGGCGGGGCCGAAGGTGGTCAACTCGCCGAGGCAGTGGCCGTCGGGCAAGACGCTGTGGACCAAGAGGCAACGCTCGGCGTCGAGGCGCAAGAGTGCCTCGGCGAGCAGGTCGGCGACCACTTCCGACGGCACGCCAATGAGCTGCCGCCTCGCCCCGGCGGGGTTGGTCAAGGGGCCGATGAGGTTAAACACGGTGCGAAACCCCAGCGCCGCCCGCACGGGCCCGGCGTGCTTCATCGCCGGGTGATGCGCTGGGGCAAAGCAAAAACACATCCCCGCCTCATCGAGACACCGCGTGAGCGTTTCCGGGGGGGCTTGGAGGTTGACGCCAAACTGTTCGAGGAGGTTGGACGAGCCTGAGCGTGACGTGACCGAGCGGTTGCCGTGCTTGGCGACCGCGAGGCCCAGGGGGCGACCCGCCGCCGCGGCGACGAGCGCGGCCGCAGTGGAAATATTGAAAAAAGTCGAGCCCGTGCCGCCCGCCCCGCAGGTGTCGATGATCGTCAGCCCGTCGGGCACGGCCACGGGTATGGACTTTTGCCGCATGACCGTGGCGGCGCCGACGAGTTCATCTACGGTCGGCCCGCGTTGGGCGATCAGGGCAAGCAGCGCCCCGGTCTGGGCAGGCTCGGCCTGGCCGGACATGATCAGGTCGAAGCCGTGGACCGCCTGCTCAACGGTGAGCTGAAGTCCATCGACGAGTTGGGCGAGGAGCGTCTTCATCCGGGCAAGTTACCCGAAAACGTCGTTTTGCAACGCTTTTTAGCGGGCCTCTTTCTGCCTTAGTCGCGGGAGTGAGTGACAAAAGTCAAGCGAGGTCTAAGCAAACAGCGTCAGGACCCACAACGCCCCCGCCGCGAGGCCCATAAAAATGAAAATCTGGGCGGCGAGCAGGGCGGATTTTTGCGGCAGTTCCCGCAGATCACGCAGCTTGATGGTTTTGTAGGCAACTGACACCAAGATCACCAGCGGGACCACTAGCCAGACCCACCCCGCCGAGTTGCCGATGGGCAGCGGGTCGATAAACGGGCGGTAAGCGAGCAGCAGCACGAGCAAGTTCACGCGGGCACCCCGTCGCGTGTGGGTTTGTCTGCGTTGGCTTCTCGATAAGCGGCGGCGTCGCGCTCATCACGGGGGTCGCGGTAGAGCACATCAATCATCGCCAAGAGATTCAGCAGGCCCGCGAGCGAGGTGAACAGGATGCCTTGCTCATGGGCCCGGGCGAAGGCGGGCTCGAACGGCGGGTTGTCATGGGGATCAAACGACAGGTCGGCGGCGGTGTGCTCGGCGACGAGGCGTTGGCGGGTTTCGTTGGCGACGAACGACGGGGCGATAAGCATTTGGCCGAGGAACCAGGCGGGGTGGTCGTTGCGGTCGATGACGGAGAGGCCGCCGATAAGCAGGCCCGTGAGCCAGAGCGTGCCGATGGTCGTGCCCAGGACGACGGCGCGTTGGGGCTGGCCGAGGATGAAATGCCCGAGTCCCGGGAGCAACCAGCCGAGGAAGGCGGCGGCGAAGTTCCACTTCGGCGACGCGGGTCGGTGGCGTCCCTGCGCGGGCTTGCGGGTCGCCGTTGCGCGGGGCGGATCGGGGTGGGAAGTGGCGTCGGCCATGATCGGGTCGGGTGCTGCCGGTTGGGCCGGTGGTAACGGTGATGACAAAAAGTCGGACGTAGGGATTGACAAAAAAACGCAGCCCGATAGTTTAACCGCCATCGGGGTTCGGACAATAATCGACGACTGGCGTCGGTTAGGCCTGACCTTGCGTAGTGGCTGCGTTGACGCGGAGGATGCGATCATGATGGAAATCCCCACCAATCCATGGGATACCCTCGACACGGCGGGGGCGCGCGACATCTGGGGCGTGCTGCCTGCGGCGATGTCGATTGATGATGAAGATGAACTGGATGAGGACGACGTTTTCGACGATGAAGACGATGACGACTTCCTCGACGATGACGACGAGGACGACTTTTTCGACGACGACGAAGAAGACGAGGACGACGATCTTCTGGACGATGATGAAGACGAGGACTTCGACTACTTCGCTGCTGACGACAATTGATCGAGTTAGGCCACGGTGGCCAGACCCGGTCGATCCCGACCGGAGACTCCGCCATGGCCGACGCAAAAAACCCCACCCCTTCTGATGACGCCCCCCGCGATGAAACCTATCGCGGCCCCGACCGTCGCAAAAACGTCGTCGATGATCGTTCGCCGGGCACGGGCCTCGAACGCCGACGCGGCCCCGGCCGCCGCCGGACCGACTTCATGAAGTCGGCCGAGGAAGGCGAGATGACGCCCGAACAATTCCTCTTCATCAAGGCGATTGATGCGTACAAGCGCGTCAACCATCGGCCGTTCCCGACCTGGACCGAGGTGCTGGAGATCATCCGTAAGCTCGGCTACCGCAAGACCAGCGCGATGGACCTGGATATCCCGGGCGCTGAAGATTGGCTTGAAGCCGCCGACGCCCCCGCGTTCCCCGTGGCGGACTACCTCGACGATGCCGAAGAAGCCGCCTGACCCCGGAACCCCGGAACCCCGGCACCCCGGAACCCCGGAACCCCGTTACGCGCGGATTCTCAAACTCAAGCGACACTAATCAAAACCTTGCCGCGGGCCTCAAGCCCCGGCGAGTTTTTTGCGGGGCTCGCCCTTGGCCTGCACCTTCATCTTTCTGACTTCGCTACACTCGCGGCCATGTCTGCCGCCCCCACCCCCGAGTTGCCATACAAGATCGCGGTGCTGTGCTACCTGTTCGACGAACACGGCCGGGTCTTGATGCTGCACCGCCGCAAGCCGCCCAACCGCGACCTCTACTCGCCGGTGGGCGGCAAACTCGAACAAGGCGTCGGCGAAAGCCCGACCGCGTGCGCGGTGCGCGAGATCCAAGAAGAAGTCGGCCTGAACCTCACCGAAGAAGACCTGCACCTCACCGGCATCGTGTCCGAGTCGGGCTACGAAAACCAGACCCACTGGCTGATGTTTCTATACGAAGTCACCCGGCCGGTCATCGTCGAACGTAAATCCTTCGACGAAGGCACGCTCGAATGGTTTACCCCCAAAGAGCTCGAGGCGTTGCCCTTACCCGAAACCGACCGCAAGATCATTTGGCCCCAGTTCTGGGCGCACCGCGGGCGGTTTTTTGCCGGGCACATCGCTTGCGCGGGGCCGGAGATGGTTTGGCGGCTAGAGCAAAGTTTCTAAATGCTTTACCAGCAACGTGTTTGGGGAAAACACGTCGCGGCGCGTTCGCTATCATGCGGCGGCGGATGTCGATCCGCGCACGCGACGAGGGTGCCTACGATGTGGGTGCCGACACAAGAAGGTGAGAAGTGGCCCACGGCTGGTATGGCGTGGGTCGGGGCTCGTCGGTCAAGGTGCTTGGGGTTGATTGACCCCAAGTAAAGACAGCTTCGGAACGCCAAAATCAAAGGAATGCACATGCACACGGTGCCGCCGTTACGGCCGTGGTGTGTTGGGGGACAATCAATCGTGCCGTGGTGCACCCAGACGCTCGCCGCGACCGGGTGGGCGATCGGTTTGACGCACGGGCCACGCCCCGCAGCCGACGGGGTGTTGCATGCGCGGTTCCGCGATTGGGATGCGCCCGCTGCGTGGTTCGATCACGATCACGCGGCCGACCCGCTTTGGCAAGCCGCGCAGGCGCAAGGCGTGGGGACGGGGACCGCGTCCGACGGATACGCGTTGGCGTCACCGGGGGCGTCGCTGTTGATGGCGACTTGGCCGGCCGCAGACGGGGGGACGAACAAGTCGCGGTGGTATGCCGTGCTGGTCCGCGAGGTCGGGTCCTGGTCCGAAGCCGAGCAGCGGCATGTCCGGCTGGCGCTGCGGCGGGTGCAGGCGGCTTGGGATCATCCCCTCGAAGCGGGGCTGGGTCGATGGCTCTTGGGCGAGGGCGGCCGGGTGATCCACGCCGACGCCCAGACCCAAGCCGGCTGGGTCACGCCCGACGCACCACCCCCGGCGTGGGCCTCGCAGGTCCATGAGGTGATCCGCCAACGCTGGGACGCGGCGACCGGCCAGCGCGTCTACGACCTCGCGTTCGAGCGCAGCGACCGGCCGGGCGTGAGCTCGGACCGCACGCCCGGCGAGCCCCCGGCAGCCCCCGACGCCGAGTGGGTCCGCCTCCATCACCGCCCGGCGGTCCACGGCCTCGGGAGGTTCGACTACATCGAAACCCGCCCCCTCGACGCCAGCGACGCCCCACCCGTCGGCGTCGTGGACGATCTGCGGGTGGGCACGGCCCTGGGCTACTTGGCCGATCACTACGCCGAGTCACCCGGGCTCAAGGACGTCGCGGCGGTGGCAGAGTGCAGCCCGTTCCACTTCCACCGCCTGTTCAGCCGGGTCGTCGGCGTGAGCCCGAAGCACTACCTGTTGCGGACGCAGTTGCAGATGGCCAAGTGGCGGCTACGGACGGGGAACCTGCCGGTGGGTGACGTGGCCGCCTCGGCCGGGTTCGCCAGCCACGGCCACTTCACCGCGACCTTCCACCGGGTCGTCGGCGAAAGCCCAACCGACTACCGCGACCGCCACGCCCAGAACGTGGTGGGGTGACGCCTTGGGCGGCGGCGGCGTAAATTGTCTCCGCGGCGGCCGGTTGGCCGATAGCTGCAGCGTGTCGCGCGGTGGCGCCGGGCCAAGGTCCGCTTTGGGTTATCGCCTCGGACGCCCGGCATCCGCCTGGGTTGGCTTGATGTTGATCCGCCGCGTATTCTGTTAAACTGCATGAGCCCCCGGGCCCAAGTCCGGCCAACCGAACATTCCCTCCCCGCAAGGACCCTCCGACGATGACCACGCCGATCCGCAGCCGTTTTGCTACTACCCTGCTCGCGTCCGTTGGCCTCTTGGCCGTGCTGGTTTTCACCGGCTGTTCGCAAGACCGCCACGTCTACCGCTCCACCGCGTTGGCCCCCAAAAGCGTGTCGATCGTCTCCATCGAGACCGGCAACACCCTCTGGACCAAGAACGTGCCCATCGGCGAACAACTGCTGCTGGACTTCTCCCGCAACGGCAAGGGCGGCGAAGAATACTCCAGCCCCAACACCCCCGCCGACAAGGTCAAGTGGGAAACCTGGACCCTCGACTCGATCGCCAAGTGGGGCGGCAGCAGCATGAAGGGCGGCAAGAAAACCGACAACGGCAGCGTCGATTTGCCCGGCCAAGCCATCATCATCAAGGTCGATATCCTCGACCCCAATGTCGCCGCCGCGGGCTAAAGCCCCGGACGTCGATCGACGAACCTAAATCCGTTGGTTCACGATGAAATCCTTGGCCGACCTCGCCATGAGCCACCTTTCTTCCATGACGACACGCCTCACCACCCCCGCGGGTGGTGTTTTGCTGTTCGGGGTGGTGGCGATCTTGCTCTGGTCTGCGCCGATCCACGGGCAGTCAGCGAATGCCCCAGGCACCACGCCCGGCAGCGCGGTGGACATGAGTATCGCGGACCGCGACCCGCGGGCGGCGAGTCTCCGCCGCGTCGAGCCGGGCAACGCCCAGTTCTCGTTCGAGAGTCGGCTGAGCGTGGCGAACTTCAACGCGGCGTGGTCGCCGTTCGATCCCGCCTCGCCCACCGCCACCGACTTCAGCACCGGGCTGGTGCACTCTCAAGGCTACCAATACCGCAGCCCCGGCCTCCGCGCCCTGATCGACCGCCCCGAATACGTCCCGATCCGTGGCGGCGGCGAGGTCATGATCATCCCCGCCAACACCGTATTCCAACTCACCCTCGAACGCCCCGCCCGCCCGCTGGACACCCGCCCCGCCGCCCACGAAAACTTTGTGGACCAGCGATTGGATCAACGCGGCAACGACACACGCGGCGGAGTAAACCCCGTCGCCAATGTGCCGTTCCCCGGCGGACCGGCGTACCCCAACCTACGGCTCGAACGCATCCCCGTCAGCGACCTCACGCCCATCCCCCACCCCTCTCAGATGCGATTCCCCCAAGCCGCGTTCCCCCAAGGCTGGACCGAGCCGTCGAACGAATTCCCGGTGCAACTGTCGTCGGACGATGAGCCCAACGCGCCCGCGACTTTGCCTCTAACAGCGGATGAATCCCCAGCGCCTCAAGCCAGTGAAGATGGCGAGTGATTCCACTTCCTGTCGACTTTGAGAGGGCGTAAGCCCTCGCTCAGTTCATCGCCTCGCCAAGCACCATATTATCAATCAGCCGCACCGCCCCCAATCGCCCGGCGACGAGCGCCACCGCGTCCTCCGGCACGACGCTATCGATCGCCCCGAGCGTCCGGGCGTGGCGGACCGCGGCATAGTCGACCTCGACGTGGTGGGCCTGCATCACGTCCCGCATCATGGTTTGGATCGCCTTGGGGTCCGGCTCGCCGTCCGCCGCCATCTGTTGGGCTTGCCGTAACGCTTTGGACAAGCCGCGGGCGTGCTTGCGGGCCTCGCCTTCGAGGTAGCGGTTACGGCTGCTCATCGCCAACCCGTCGTCTTCCCGCAGCGTCGGCACCTCGACGATGTCGATCGGCAGCATCACGTCCTCGATCATCGCCCGGACCACGGCCAATTGCTGGTAGTCCTTGCGCCCGAACGTCACCGCGTCGGGCTGCACCAGATTCAGCAGCTTCAGCACCACCCGGCAAACCCCCTCGAAATGTCCCGGCCGATGCGCTCCTTCCAACTCATCCGCCACCCCCGGCACCGTCATCGACACCCCCGGTAGCCCCGGCGGATACATCTGGTCCACCTCCGGCGTAAACACCACGTCCGCCCCCGCCGCCTCGCATTTGGCCGCATCGACGTCGAGCGTGCGGGGGTAGCGGTTGAAGTCTTCGTGCGGGCCGAACTGCGTCGGGTTGACGAAGATGCTGACCACCACATGCTCCGCCACGCCGCGGGCCAAGCCAAGGTGCGCCAAATGCCCGGCGTGCAACGCCCCCATCGTCGGTACCAACGCCACCCGCCCGGCCAAGGCCCGGCGGGCGTCACGCAATGCTTCAACGGTCGTGCAAATTTTCATGGCCCGAAAGTGTACCCATCCCCCCGGAAGGCTGCTGCGCCTTCATCCAATCAAAAATAACGTCATCCCGGAAACGGCATCGGCGACCCAGCCGTGCTGCGGTACAAGCTCAACATCCGCTCGATCTGGTCCGACGCCAGGCGTTCATCGTGGACCCACGCCCGGGCCCGCATCCCCAGGTCCGCCGCGTCGTCGGGGTCGCGGACCAGCCGCATGAGCAGGTCCGCCCACGCCGCGGCGTCCGGCTCGTCGATCACCCAGGCGGTGTGGTTGGGCACGAGGTAGTCCAACATCTCGTCCGCTGCCGCGAGCACCGGCACCGCGTGAGCCATCGCCAAAAGCGTCACGCTCCGCGATCGCTCCAGCGTTTGCGGATGCACGACCGCATCGGCCATCAGCAGCATCTCGCGGTGGCCCAGTCGGCGGGGGACAAACGAGAGGTTGCCCAGCAAGTTCAGCCGCTGCGCTGCCTTCCAGACTTGGTGTTGATCGGTGCGTTGGCCATCAAAAAAAAACTGTACTTCCGAGCGCTCGGCGATGAGTAGCGCGATGCCTTCGAGCAGGTGTTGGTACTGCTCGTCCATCATCCCGTCGCCGCAGACCGCGATGCACGGCGCTTCGCCGGGGGTGCGGGTGTGCAGGTGCGGGTCGCCGACGTGGACCCCCGGCACGACGGTCTCCACGCGGACCAGGTTCTGCGTCCGCTCGCGCAGCTCCCCCGCGATCGGCTCGGTGGTCGCGCAGAACACGCTGCGGGTCGGGTTGAGTTGTTTGACGAGTTTGGCCGCCTGCACCACGTCGTCGCGGGAGTTCGCGGTGAAGATCACCGGCAGGTCGAGTTGGTCGCCGATGACTGCGGCGGGTTGCCAGAGGTCGCCATGCAAAGCGTGGATCAGTTCGACCCCTTCGTGATCAATCGCGTCGCAGAGCTTGACGATCCGCCGGTGGTTCATCGCGGGGAACCGGGATTCTTTCCACGTGAGCTTGCGACCAAACAAGGATGAATCGCCCAACCCTAGCCCCCCGCCGCCGACGTCGGCGGGCATGACGCGGGTGAGCTTGACCTGTTCGTCGACGAGGCCGACGGTGAGCTGTTGGAACGCAGTGAGTTCGTCGTCCAGCCAAGCGGTGTTGGTCAAGAGGGCCGTGTGCATCCGTTGATTGTACCGATGATCGGCCGTGCGCAGTGACCCAGATTCAGCGTCGCCGTGACAAGTCAAAGTATGTCGGCTCGCTACCATGCTGCCTATGGAGACCTGGACGACCCGTAAGCTCTTGGCTTGGACGACGCAGCATTTTGAGGACAAGGGCGTGGACTCGCCGCGCGTCGCGGCGGAGATGCTGCTCGGGCATGTGCTGGGCGTCGCCCGACTCAAGCTGTACATGGAACCCGACCGCCCGGCGTCGGAAGCCGAGCGCGAAACATTCCGGACGTTGGTTGGCCGAGCGAGTAAGCACGAGCCGGTGGACTACCTCATCGGCAAAGCGCCGTTCTTCGGCCTCGAACTGCGCGTCACCCCCGCGGTCCTCATCCCTCGGCCGAGCACCGAGACGATCGTCGAAGTTGTCTTGCAAGCCGTGCGCTCCGCCGAGCGGATCGTGGACGACGCCGAAGACATCTTTTCCACGCCCGAATCCGTCGCCCAAGCGACCCCCACCGGCGAACTGACCTACGACCCCGAACCCCACCCCGCCCAAGGCTCGGGCACTTCAGTGCCCGTGGACCCCTCGCCAACGCCCGTCCCGGAACCCGCGTTGCCCGCCAAACCCGCCCCTATCTTCACCGGCCGCATCGCCGACGTCTGCACGGGCAGCGGCGCGATCGCCGTGACGCTGGCCACGCAACTTCCGGGGGCGGCGTTCGTGGCGACCGACCTGAGCGAAGCCGCCTTGGCGGTGGCGAAGCAAAACGCTCAGGACCACGGCGTTGCCGACCGCATCGACTTTCGCCTCGGCGACCTCTTCGCCCCGCTCGGCGACGAGCGGTTTGATTTCGTGCTCAGCAACCCGCCGTACATCAGCGACGCCGAGTGGGCCGCGGTGTTGCCGAACGTGAAGGATTACGAGCCGACGATGGCGCTGCGCAGCGGGGCGGACGGGTTGGATCACTTGCGGCCATTGATCGCCGGGGCCGCCCAACATCTTTTGCCCGGCGGGCAAATGTTGCTAGAGATGTCGTCCACGCAAGGCGATGTAATTGAACAGCTCGCCGCCGAGGCGGGGCTGGTCGAGTTGAAGATTTTGAAAGACCACGAAGATTTGCCGCGGGTGTTGGTCGCCGGCGCTTCAACGTAGGTTAGGCTTTAGCCTAACGCGAGTGATAGATAACCTGCGTTATGCTGAAGCATAACCTACGGCTACGTCACTACGGAGTTGAGCCGCCAGCAACGGATCTCATTTACCGCATCACGACCGATTCGCTGAGCAGCTGCACGGGCTGTTGGCGGAGTTTGCTGTTGCTGGTGAGGGTGCCGGGGGTGGCGTAGGTGAAGGTGCGGGTGCGGCGAACCATGACGGGTTGCATGACCGGGTTGCCGTCGGCATCAAGCACGGCTTCGCCGGTGATCGGATCGACCACAGCCTGCAGGACAGGTTGGCCGGTGCGGGGCGAGAGCAGCGGTTGGGTTTCGCCATCGGCCCCGGCAAAAAACACGGTGAACTCATCGACGTCTTTGGTTGAGGCGGGCCAGATGGCGACGCTTTCCTTGGCAAAGTCTTCGCCCTGAAGCAAGCGACCCAGCACGTCGTCGGGGCTTTCGAGCAAAGCGTTGCCCAGGCGTTCGGCGATGGCGGGGTAGACGTTTTGGGGGATGCGGCGGCCCGCGGTGACGATCCGGCCGTGGTTATCGAGCACGGTGACTTCGGGGATGAACAGCCGGTCTTCCCGCGTGTTGTTGACGACTTTGTACGGCAGGTACCAGTACCACACCATCCGCCCCTGAGCATCAGGCACGGCAATCGGCTGGGGGGTGTTGACGCTGAGGTCAAACTCCCAGGCCGGGTTGATGATCGACGGCTCGGCGAAGGTGCCGGGGGCTTGGTCTTGGGCGGACGCACTGGAGACAGTCAAGCCCAGCAGGGCGGCGGGTACAAGAGCGGACAAAAGCAGCAGGTGACGCATCATCGGATTCCTCGGCAAATAAAACCACCAATCGGCCCCTCAGTGTACGAGCGGGCCGGGGCGGGGGCAATGGTTACGCAACGGGTGAGCTCCGCTGGCGGGCTTGAAGCACGGGCGGGCGGGTTATTTGAGTTCGACCGACCAATAAGCGTTGTCGAGGAAGTTCCGCCAAGAGGCGTACTTATCGTGGCCCAAGCGGAGGCTGATCGCGGGGTTGCGGCGGGGCTTTACGGGCTTGCGGACTAGCGGCATCCGAGCCTGCGACGGCGTTCGGCCGCCTTTTTTCGAGTTACAACTCACGCAGCAGCACACGAGGTTGTCCCAGCTGGTCCCGCCGCCCTGGGAGCGGGGCGTGACGTGGTCGAGGCTGAGTTCGTTGGTCGCAAAGTGCTGGCCGCAGTATTGGCAGCGGTTGTGGTCGCGGGCAAAGATGTTGCGGCGGTTGAGCTTGACGCCCTGCTCGGGCAGGCGGTCGTAGCCCAGCAGCCGAATGATTTTGGGCACGGCCAACTGCATCCGCACGGTGCGGATGTATTCGTAGGCGGCATCGGCTTGTTGAGACTCGAAATCGGCACGGGCTCGGGAGAGCTCGGCCCAGTCGGCAAAGCCGTGGCCGGTGTAGCTGCCGTCATCGACGCGGATGACCTCGGCCATGTCGCGGACAAGCATCGAAAACGCTTTGCGGGCATCGACGACACGGATGGCCATCCACATCTTGTTGAGCACAAGCACGTGGCTGTTGAGGGCGGTGGACGATCCGGTCATGCGACGCAAATCCTTTCTTCCGGTCAACGAGTTCCGAAAGAATCCTAGCGTCTTGGGCGTTATGGGTCCACGGTAAAGATTCGGTGAGGCGGGGTGCGTGGGGGCGGGGTTCGTGAGATCGGGGTGCGGGGAATCCACGCATGACCAACGCGCCTCAACCCTTATGTCCGCACCCGCACCCCGACCTCGCGCGCCACGCTCGCCGCGTTGCCGCCGCGGCCCGAATCCGCTACGCTATGCGACTCAATCGGGCGAATGCCAGAGCGGCCAATTGGGACGGGCTGTAAACCCGTTGGCTTACGCCTACGCAGGTTCGAATCCTGCTTCGCCCACTTCAACCCGCGTCGGTGCGCTTCTAGGCGTGCTGGGGCGGTTTTTTGATGGGGTCGCGGGAGTGACCACTTCTTCCGTGGCCCAGCCAACCCCGGCGGCTGCACCTAGGGGCTAGTAGTGGTCGGCGGGCATAGCTCTCGCCCCGCTTGGCGCAGCTGACCGAAGACTGATCTGAGAGGGGGGCCGGGTCGCCGTGGGCCGCCAAACGCCACGGGTCCGCAAACGATTGTTTTTAGGCGGGACTGACGGCTGGCGGCTCGTAGGGTCATAGGGCGTGCCGGCTAAGGCTTACCGTTTGCCTGGACGGTGCTGTCGCGCGGAATGATTTCGGGGGCGACCAATTCGTAGATCAGCTTGCGCGGCGCGCGGACGGAGGCCGACTTGGCGGCGTGTTCCGCGGCGTCGATGACCAACTCGGTCGCCCGCCGACCCATCTCGGCGAAGGGTTGGCGGATGCTGGTCAGCGCGGGCCAAACCAACTCGCCAACCTCGGCACCGTCGATGCCGACCACGGAGATGTCCCGGGGGATCTCGACGCCTTCGGACTGGCACATCCGCATGAGGTGCACGGCGGTCAAATCGTTGTAGGCCACGAAGGCGGTGGGGCGTCCTTTGCCCATCGCTTTGAACCAATCCATCACGTCGCGGGTGTTCGCCTGGACCGGGTTTTGCCCGGGATTTACGGGCAAGAGGTTTTCGCCTTCCGCGGTCGACCAAATCCAATCGGGGTTGTATGCCAAGCCCAACTTGGTGATCGCCGACTCGAAGCCTTGCATCCGCAACTTCATCCCGGGGCCGATCACTTCCCGGCGTGATCCGATGAAGCCGATGCGGCGGTGGCCGAGTTCGTGCAGGTGCTTGACCGCCAGGCCGGTCGCTTGCCGATCGTCGAAGTTGATCCGGTCCACCTTGCCCGGGCCGTAGTAGTTCACGGCGACGACGTTGGGGGCTTGCTTGACCAACGGGTCAACCCAGTCGGCTTCGTGGTCCACGTGCATGAGGATCAGGCCATCGATCCGCTGTTCGGCAAACTTGCTGGCGCAAACACTCGGGTCATCACCACCGCCGAGGTTGATCGCCAGCAAGTCGTAATTGCGTGCCTGGCTCGCCTGTTCGATCCCTTGAATGATGGCACCTTCGTAGCGGTAGCCGAGTCCGGAGAAGGGGTGCGGCTGGATGTAGAGGCCGATGGTCTGCGAGGCGTTGCGGGCGAGGGACCGGCTGGCGAAGTTGGCGTGGTAGTTGAGCTTCTTAGCCGCCGCGCGGACGCGCTTTTGGGTCTCGGCGCTGGCGAGGATATTGCTGCCCCGCCGCGAGCCGTTGACCACGGTCGAAACGATAGCCGTCGAACAGCCCGCTAGCTTGGCGACGTCTTTGAGGGTCGGCTTGCGTGGCATCGTACAAATAGCTTAACTCCCCAAGCTCGATCGCGTGTGTTCGATCACAAGCAAAAAAAGGTGCCGCAGCCCCCACCCCAAAGTGGGCATGCGGTCTGCGACACCGTTATCCGTTAACAACTTGCTAAGCCCGGAGAAAAAATCAGGCTTGGCTGCTGCGGCGTTTGAGCATCATCAGGCCGCCGAGGCCGACCAGCGCCAGCGAGCCGGGCTCGGGGATCAAGACGATCTGGGCATTGGACAGAAAACCGCGGTCATCAGAGCCGGTACCCTCATAAACTACATTCATAACCTCGCCTGTACCGACGGTGACGGTGGCTTTCACGAACGTGTCGCCCTCAACCCAAGTGGAAGTCGTGCTGTTGTTGGCCAATGCAATATCCGCCGCACCGCTAGAATCGAAGGTACTCGAATCGGACCTCACAACAACATTGATCGCCGTCGGATAATTGGCAAGACTCAGCCGACCAGCAAGATAGATGTCGTAAGTACCCGCAGTACCTTGGAGTGTTGTTCCATCACCATCTTGCAGCGCAAAGAGGGCGAGGGGGCAAGGGGTTAGTCACCCCGCCGAAGAAGGCGAAGGCCCGGACGTGTCCGTCCTGGAACAACTCGGTGCATTCACGCGGGTAGGCCCCCCCCCGGAAGTGAACACCGCGGCTCCCTGATACTTCCGGGGGCGGCAGGCTC
>CAYPCC010000017.1:0-25454 GCA_964409095.1 uncultured Phycisphaera sp.
GCGGATATGGGGGGGTTTAGACATCGGGGTGGCGTTCGGCGGGGGCGGTTCCGGGGGGCGGTTTCCGGGGGACTTATTTCCCCCGGGGGAGGGGGCGGCAGGATTGAGGCCGATCGACAGGGATCGACAGCCAGGCGATCGTGCGAGCGGGCGACAGATTGTAGGGCAGCCGAGCACGGGGTGTGTCGGCGGGCGGGGCTTATGCCGTTCCGCCGGGGCGATCTAGGCTCAAGCGACCCGGGTGAGATATCATAGGAGTCTTAAGATTCCCGGAGACATCAATCATGAATCCACTCGCCATCCACCTCGTTTTCCTAACCGCATTCTGCCTGATCCTGGCTTTGGCCCCGGTATCTGAGGCTCAAGAAGCCCCGGCCGCCGGAGAATCCGAGGCACTCGCCACGGGCTTCGACAGCCCCGAAGCCGTGTATGCCGCGGCCCGCGATGCGTTTAACGCTCAGGATTGGGATGCCTTCGTAGCGACGGTGTCGCCCGCCCGGCTAAACGAAGTCATCGGGCAGATGGCCGTGGCCCTTGCGGGGATGGCGCAGCAGCCCGGCAGCGACCCGCGCTTGGCCGTGCTGGTGGATGAATACCTACCCCGCAACTTCGACCCGATGCAGGTGATGATGAGCGACGACGCCCAAGCCCAGACGATCCTGCTGGGTAAACGCATGGGCGATCCCCAAGGTTTTTTTGCCGAGGCGATGTCGCTGATTTTCAGTATGCAGTACAGCCCCGCGGAACTCGCCCCGGCTGAGGACCAAGAACCGGCAACGCCTGAGTCGGAGGCCCAAGCGGGAGCAACCCCCCAAGACACCAAACAACCCCTCGACGCCCAGATCACCGCGATGGACGAACTCACCATCCAAGAGAACCGCGCTGAAGCCATGGTGACCATTACCACCTCCACCGGCGACCAGCGCGACCGCTGGACCTTCGAGCAACACGAGGGCCGATGGTATCTGTCCATGCGTTAAGCCGGGTCCGTTAATCGAATTCGGTTGAGCGCGGCAGGTGCTGCAACCCGTCGGGCAGGCTCGGCCAAGCCGTGAGCATCGCCCGGAAAAACCGCTGCCGATCCGTCCGCGTCGGGCCACCCTCGGCCCCAGACGATTCCACCGCCGCGCCACGCACGGTCTTGTTCATCAGCGTCAGTATCCGCAGCGCGATCGCCAGCAGAGGCGTGCCCTTGCCGCCCCGGCAACCCCCCGCATCAATCAACCAAACCTTGCCCGCCGCGTCCACCACTACGTTGCGAGCCTTAAAATCACGGTGGAACACCCGCATCTGCATGATCCGACCCGCCAGTTCGCCAAGTTGGCGAGTGATGTCGTGGCGCAGCTTGGTGTCTGCGGCGAGCTTGCCTTGCCGTACCCACATCGCCAAGTCGTCGCCTCGCCAAGGCGTGATCAGCCAGTGCCGCCCGAGTTCGTCGTGCCCCGACGCGGTGATCGGCACGACCGGCAATGCCGCCGCAATCAATTTTTCGTGCCAATCGATTTCGCGTTGGGCGGGGTGTTGGCCGAGCTTGGCCATGAGGCGTTGGCGCAGCGGGCTGTGGTCAAACCGTTTGATCACCCACGGCCGGCCCGCTTCATCCTCAACCCGCCACACCCGGCTCCGCCGATCCTCTTTGTACACCTCCACCTCGGGCCGCGACCACAACGCCGCGGGATCGGACAAGTCATCGGACAACTTTTCAAGCGGGGTTTCAGTCATGCGGAATCGGACCAAACCGCGACACGCCCAATGCGGTCGAGGTCGGGCAGTGTATCATCGCCAGCCACATGGCCGACCCGATCCAACTCCTCGCGGTGACCCGCAAGCCGACCTCGGCGTCGTACCAGCAGCGTGTCGAAAACTGGATCGCCCCGCTCGCCGCCCAGGGCATCACCGTCACCCCCCGCACTTGGCCCAAGCCCGGCGCGCTGCGCAAATCCTTGCTCGACGAGATGAAACAAGCCGACGCGGTGTGGTGGCACCGCAATATCCTCACGACCCGCGAAGCGAAGGCGGTGCGTAGCGCAGCGAAGCGGTGGGTGATCGACTTCGACGACCCGCTGAACTTCTCCAGCAAGAACGGGGGACAGCCAAGCTGGGTCCGCCGTCGGCGGTTTAACGCCACCGTCGGCCGAGCCGATGCGTCGCTGGTCGGAAGTTCGTTTTTGGCCGAGTTATCGAAGCCGTTTAATCACCGCGTTGAAGTGTTGCCGATGGCGGTCGATCTGCCCGACGCGGTGCCGGAGCGTGAAAGAAAGGCAGATGACCAGATCACGCTGCTTTGGCTCGGCTCGGCCAGCACGCAGGTTTACCTTCACGACATCGTCGCGGCGTTCAGCCGTCTGCCCATCCAACCGCGCATCACACTGCGCCTCGTCGGCGGCGGAGCGTTGACGTTCCCCGGGATCGCGGTCGACCATCGGCCGTGGTCCGAAGCCCAGCAGGAACGCGGGCTGCGTGAAGCGGACCTGGGCTTGTGCCCGATGCCCGACACGCTGTGGACGCGCGGCAAATGCCCTTACAAAATTCTGCAGTACATGGCCTGGGGCTTGCCGTGGGTGGGCTCGGCGGTGGGCGAGAACCTCGTCGCGGCGGGGGAGGGCGGCGAGGCACGCGGGATAACCGTCGAGGGGGCCGCGGCGTGGGCCGACGCGATCGTGCAACTCGCCCAAAACGCTTCGCTCCGGGTCGCCATGGGCCAGCGCGGCCGGGCGTACGTCGAACGCGTCCACGCCCGCGGAGCGTTGACCCAGCAACTCGTCCGATTCTGGCGTGAGGTCGTCGCCCAGCCGCCCGCAATTCCACGGTAAATCGTGACGAAACGCGGCCCGAAGGTTTGCCTCGCGCCGACCGCGTCGATATATTCGTAGCCGTCTATTGGGGGCCGAAGGATCGGCCGCAGGCGTCACCCTCGACGCTTATTTCCTCACCGAGCCGAAGGAGCGTGCCACATCGATTACACGATTATCACCCACTGTCGCGGCTGCGGCGGCCACGCCCTCGAATCAGTCCTGAACCTCGGCGAGCAGTCGCTCACCGGCGTCTTCCCCAAGACCGCCGACCAACCGCTGGCTAAAGGCCCACTCGAAATCGTGCGCTGCAAAGCCTGCACGCTCGTTCAGCTCAAGCACCGCTTCAATCCCGAAGAGATGTACGGCGAAACCTACGGCTACCGCTCGGGCCTCAACCGCAGCATGGTTCAGCACCTGGGCAACAAGATCGCCGTGCTCCAACGACGGGCCAACCTCAAGGCGGGCGACAGCGTCCTTGACATCGGCTGCAACGACGGCACGACCCTCCAAAGCTACACCCTCGACGGCCTGCACCGCTACGGCATCGACCCCAGCTCCGGCAAGTTCCTCAAGTATTACCAAGACGCCTCGATCAAAGTCGCCACCGAATTCTTCACCGCCGACAGCTTCCACAATTTGGCGGGTCATGCGAAGTGCAAGCTGGTTACGTCGATCGCGATGTTCTACGACCTCGACGACCCGACGACCTTCGCCAAAGACATCGCCAGCGTCCTGGCCCCCGACGGTATTTGGCACACCGAGCAGAGCTACCTGCCCACCATGCTCGACACCAATTCGTTCGACACGATCTGCCACGAGCACACGCTGTACTACAGCCTCAAATCCGTCGAAGCCATCCTCGACAACGCCGGGCTGCGGGTCATCGACATCGCCCGCAACGATATCAACGGCGGCAGCTTCGCCCTCGACATCACCCACAAAAACAACAACCTGCCCGCCAACGACGCGCTGATCGAATGGATGCGCAAATCCGAACGCATCGCGGGCTACGACACCCTCGCGCCGCTGCACGCGTTCAACCAACGCATCGACCTGCACGTCCACCAGATCACCAACCTGCTCCAAGCCCTCAAGGCCAAGGGCAAACGCGTCATCGGCTACGGCGCGTCGACCAAGGGCAACGTCCTCCTGCAATACGCCAACATCGGCCCCGAGCTCCTCGAAGCCATCGCCGAGATCAACCCCGAAAAGTACGGCTGCGTTACCCCCGGCAGCCATATCCCCATCATCAGTGACGAAGAAGCCCGGGCTCTCAACCCCGACTACTTCTTCGTCCTGCCGTGGCACTTCAAAGAAGACATCCTGCCCCGTGAACAAGAGTTCCTCCGCCAAGGCGGACGCATGTTCTTCCCCCTGCCGGAGCCGGTCATTGTCTGAACCGCGGTGGGACAATCTCATCGTGGGCCACCGCGGGCAAGACGGCACGCTGCTGCGAAAGCAACTGAACGCCGACGGCGAATCGTGGGTCGGACTCGGTCGATCGGCGATCGAAGCGTCTGCGCCATTGGACCCCGGCATAGTGCCCTTGGACTTGGCCGACGCCGCCGCGTGGATCGACTTGCTTAAAGCTTTGAAGCCCAAGCGAATCTTCTACCTCGCCGCCGCCCACGAAAGCTCGGCCGTCGCCGACGACCGGCCGCTGCACGCCCGCTACCTCAACGAACTCAGCGTCAACACCCTCGGCGTCCTGCACGCCCTCGAAGCGATCCGCGCCGTCAGCCCCGACACGCGGCTTGTCTTCGCCAGCAGTTCGTTCATCTTCGCCGCTACCGAAAGCGCCGACGCAAAGCTCGACGAACACAGCCGAGTCGAGCCGTTCAACACCTACGCCAACGAAAAACTCTTGGCCGGCCGCATCTGCGAAGACTTCCGCAAACAGCACGGCGTCCACGCCTCGGTCGCCATCCTCTTCAACCACGAATCCCCGTATCGCCGCGCGGGCTTCTTCACCGCCCACGTCATGCAGAGCATCGCCGACTTGATCGCGGGTAAGGCCGACTCGTTTGCAGTCGGCAACCCCGACGCGATCGTGGACTGGTCCTATGCCGGGGACGCCGTGCGGGCGATACGGCTGATCGCCGACCACGATGTGGCCCCCGGAAGCGACGCCACCTACGTCGTTGCAAGCGGCGTCGGCCACACCGTGCGACAATTTCTCGAACTCGCGTTCGACCACGCCGGACTCGACCTCGACCGTGTCCTGAAAATCGACCCCTCGCGCCTGCACCGCCATAATCCCTGCCGCGTCGGCAACCCGCAGAAACTCATCGACGCCACCGGCTGGGCCCCGTCGCTCAGCTTCCCCCAACTCGTCCACCACCTCGTCGATCACGCTCTGCAAACGCAGCCTCAAAACCACTAACCCGATCGTCGATCCCCCGCCCACCGGCCAAGCCCCAGAAACACCGCCATGCTCCGCATCCTTAAAGACACCGCCGAGTTCCAAACCGCGATCCAGGCCCTCGAATCCCAAGGCCTCACGCCCCACAAAACCCCCGCCAAAAACTGGGACCTCGAACTCGTCCGCTCGTTCTTCTCCGAACTCGACAAAGACGACCCCATCCTCGACCTCGGGGCCGCGGGCGGCGTGATCCTGAACCTGCTCCACGACTCGGGCCATACGAACCTCCGCGGCGTGGACCTCGTGGCCGAGCCCTCGACGTTCAAGATGAAACTCAAGAAAACCTTTGTGCCCAGCACGTTCCTCGCCCGCGACCTCACCGACGAAGGCGACATCACCGCCACGCCTTACGAAGACAACCAGTTTGCGGCGGCGACGTGTATCTCGGTGCTCGAACACGACGTGGACCTGCCCAAGTTCTTCGCCGAGTGCGGGCGGATCATCCGGCCCGGCGGCCGGCTGCTGGCGACGTTCGACTACTGGGAAGACTTCGATAATGAAGCCGACGGGCCCAAGGCCGTGTGCGGCCTGCCGTGGTTTATCTTCAACCGCACCACCGTCGGCGAGATGCTCGACCTCGCCAAAACTCATGGCTTCGTGCCGGCCGACGGCGAAACCGAAATCCCGCCCTGCGGCAAGACCGTCGTCGAATACGCCGACCGCCACTACACCTTCATGGCGATGGGTTTGATCAAAGCGAGTTGAGAAGAAACCCAAGGCAGTTACCGCAGATTGCGCAGATTGACTCAGAATTTTTATTGAGCCTTCGATCCGACAAACAGGAATGGTGGTGCTCGTGGTCATTCTTTACAACTTAGCTTAACAATCATGCTCTGCGTTAATCTGCGAAATCTGCGGTTAACCGTGCTGTAAGAACAAGTCTCAAACCTTATGAAAGTCGGCTTCTACCCCATCCTCGGTCGCAAGCGTCAGTGGGCCCGCACTCACCCGTGGACCGACATCGCCACCGCGTCGCTCACCGGCGCGGGTTGCGAAGTGGTGCAGCTTGATAACGACGATCTGCGCACGATCGATCGGCAAGCGGATCGGTTTGATGTGCTTCACCTCAACTGGCCGCCGACGATGCTCGATCCGGGGATGTACAAACACCTGCAAAAACTGCCGTCGGGTTGGTTCGAGAAGATTTTTCGGCGCGACCTCGACAAACGTATGGCACCGCTGCGTCGATTGAAAAAGCCGATCGCGTGGCAACAGCACGACCTGCCCGCCGGGCCGACGCCAGCGGCCAAGGCCTTGAGCCAACTGGTGTTCGAGGCGTGGCACAAAGTGGCCGACGGGTTGATCTACTACGAAGCCTCGGCCCAGCCACCGATCGATGAACTCCTCGGCCCACCCGGCGACCGCGTCGTGGGCGTCGCGCACCTGGGTGAATACACCCACCTCCACGGTAAGCCCGTCGATCGCGCCACCGCCCGTCAGCGGCAAAACCTCCCCGCCGACGCGAAGATTTTCATCTACTCCGGCACGGTCCGCGCTTCACGCAGCCCCGGCCAATTCATCGAAGCCTTCAAACATCAGCGCGACCCGAACACCCGCCTGCTCGTGACCGGCCGCGGGGTCGAGGCTTTCGCCGAGGCCTGCGCCGCCGACGACCGCATCACTCTGCTCACCGGCCTGGTCGAACAGGATGTGTACCGCGACTTGATGTGCGCCGCCGACTTCGTGGTCAATGATGCCCACCGCTACCTCGGCTCGGCGGTGATCCGCGTCGCGTTGGGGTATGGCGTGCCCGTCATCGCGTCGCCGTTCGGCTGCACCGCCGACTTGGCCCGCGACGCTTTTATCCCGTTAGAAGATCACGACCGGTCGCTCCACGATGCGATCCAGACCGCGCTATCGCTTTCGCCCGCGGCGTATCAGGCCATGAGCGACGCGGCCCGGCAGCGAGACGCAGAACGGCCGTGGAGTGCTTATGCTCACGGTTGCATCGGCGTGTACGAAAAAATGATCGCGGCCCACCCGCGCGGCTGACCCGACGTTCAAACTTCACCTTCGAGAATCCCCGATGGCAAAATTCGGCCGCTGGCTGCAACGCAAACTCCTCTACTCGGGCAAGCCCAGCTTGATGAGTCTTGACGATCCGTTCCCAACGATCGAGAAACTTCTGCGGGGGATCGACGTCAAACACATCGTCGATGCCGGAGCGAGCGACGGACGGATCGCCAAACGGTTTGGCAAACGATTCACCGAAGCCAAGCTCCATATGTTTGAACCCAACCCCCAGTACGCTCAAGCCTTGGCGATGCTCCACGCCGAGCAGCCGCGGTATCAACACTACCCCGTCGTGCTGTCCGACACGCCCGGCGAAAAAACGTTTTACGTTACCGCCGACCCCGGCTCGTCCTCGCTCTACCCAACCAACAAAGCGATGCAGGAGGCCTACCCCGAGCAGGCTGCGCACAAAACCCAGACCACCGCCCCCGCGACGACGCTGGATCAGTGGGCTTTGGATAACGATATCGACGGCGTGCAACTCATCAAGATGGACATTCAGGGCGGCGAGGCCGACATGATGCGGGGCGCGACGCGGCTGCTCGACGAGTCGGTCGTGGCGATCTACACCGAGGTGTTCTTCCAGAATTTTTATGACGGCGGCGCGACGTTCAGCGACATCGACCTGGTGCTTCGTGAGCACGGCTTCGGGCTTTACAGCCTGTACAAACCGCGCCACGACGAACACGAACGGGTGCTGTTTGCCGACGCGATTTTTGTGAATCCCCGGCGGCTGGGTTGGTAAATACAAGATAGCCCCGGGTCATTGACCAGAGGCTGTCTTAAAACCTGGTGTGCTATTTTCACACCGCCCGGAGGATCCCGGCCGAGGGGTAGCGGTGTCCCAGCGCTTGGCGGGCGTCGAGCTTCATCCAGTCTTGCAAGAGGTCGGTGTAGAGGCTGCGGAAGTCGATGCTGTGGACGAGGTCGCCGCTATCAAGTTTGGTGAGCGAGGGGTGTTGGCCGAGGATACCGGGGTTGACGTGTTCGCCGAAGACGAAGGAAGGCCCGGCGCAGCCGTGGTCGGTGCCGCCCGAGGCGTTTTGGCGGACGCGGCGGCCGAATTCGCTGAACGCCAAGCTCACGACGCGTGACCGATGGCCGGTGGCTTCGAGCTCGGCGTAGAACGCCTGCATTGCTTGGGCGAATTGGTCCATCAAATTTTTGTGGTTGTTGAGCTGGTTGGCGTGCGTGTCGAATCCGCCCATGGCGACGTAGTACACCCGCGTGGGCAACTCGGCACGGATCATCTTGGCGACCATCTCCAGCTGACGCCCCAGAGCGCTCTTGGCGGTCCACTCGGTATTGGTCTTGAATCCCACCGCCTTGCGGACTTTGTCCGAGGCGACCTGCGCGTCCATGGCGGTTCGGTTGATAAACGCCAATGGGTCTTCGCTGCCGGCCTCGACAGCCACATCGTGTACCTGGTCGTAACTCTCGCTGACCTGTTTGTCGAGGTCGCGGCCCGCCCAGCGGAAGAGCTGGGCGTTTTCAAAACTCACCGGGCGCGACGTATGGCCTATCGTCGCCAACGGCGCGGAACTGCCGATGTTGAGGCAGTCGAGGCCGGTGGGTTGATCGAGGTGATCCAGAGCCGAGCCGATCCATCCGCGACCGCCTTGCCCGGCCGCCGAGGCGTCGGCGGTGTGCCAGATGTCCATGGAAGAAAAGTGCGAACGATTCGGATTCGGGTAGCCCACGCCCTGCACCGCGGCGGCAATACCGGCCTGCATCATCTGCTGTATCGGGGCGAGCGACGGGTGGAGCCCCACGCCCTCGCTGCCCGCGACGCGCAGGACTTCGTCGGCCTTGATGCCGAGGCCGGGGCGGGCTTGATAATAAGCGTCTTGGCCGAAGGGGATCACGGTGTTGAGCCCGTCGTTGCCGCCAGAGAGCTGCACCACCACCAGCACGCGATCGTCGGGCACACCGGGCTTGCTGCCCAGCCGCATGGTCGTGTCGGCCGCCAAGGCGTCGCCAGCACGCATGAGAAACGCGGGCACGGTGGATGCGGCAGAGATCAGCCCCAGGCTGTGGCCCATGAACCGCCGGCGGGTGAAGCCCGCTTCGGTGAGCTTAGGCGTGTCGCAGCTTTGAGGGTGGTAGTGGTCACACATGTCGGGCTCCCGTGGGTCGCAGTAGTCATGAGTCCAACGTGAACCGTGATGCATATTCACCACGATCCACGGTCGAGCTCACTTTCGGATTTCTTTCATTGCGTTTAACGAATCACTGACAATGATTCAAAGGTTTTCGTGGCTTTGCCTCAGCAAAGCTGATACTCGGGCATCGAGGTGATCAGGCACGCCAGCGCGACGAGGGTGTCGCTCGACACTTGATCGCCCGACTCCCGGCGGGACATAAATTGGTGGATCGGTTCGCGGCGGTCGGCCGCGGTCCACGGCCCGACCAAGTGATCGATCATCGCGTCGGCCACCCCGCGGGGCGAGCGATCCGTTTGGCTCGCCAGCCACGCCTGCGGGTCGTAGCCCACTTTGTTGGAGGTTTTTTTATTGGAGGGGTGCGACCCACTCACGAGGTAGGTCGTGAGGTTTTGCCGGACAAAGAGCGTCGACGTGTTGATCCAGGTTCGCCCGCCGTCCCAGCCATCGACCGTCGGCGGCTCGAAAAGCACTTGCCCCATCGCCTCCATGGCTTTGTCCACGAGGCTGCGGTCACGCATCGGTAGCCCCAAACTACGCAGGGTGCCGATGGTGAGTTGGACGGGGTCTTTGATTTTTTTGCCGACGATCGCGGGGTCGTGAAAGTGCGTACTTTTGAACAGGGCCGTAAGCACGGGCTTGAGTTCATAGTTGTGCTTATCGAGTCGAGCCGCGAGTTTATCGATCACACTTCGGTTTTCGGGCGACACGTTTTCGTAGACATCGCCCACGTCGGCCACAAACGCATCGTACAGCTTGAGCGCCACAAACTTCGTGCAAGCCTCCTGCCGCAGAAGCAGATCGACAAAGTCATCGCCGTCGAACGCGCCTTGCTTGCCGAAAATACTTTTGGGTGTGTCGTCGTGCTGACGGTTTCGGAAAGTAAAGTCATTGTCGTCCACGGTGTAGCCGGTCAGGGCGCGGGCCCCGGCTTTGATGTCGGCCTCGGTGTAGTGGCCGACGCCGAGCGTGAACAGCTCCATCAACTCGCGGGCGAAGTTTTCGTTGGGCTTGGCTTTGTTGTTCTGGTTGTTGTTGAGGTATTTGAGCATCGCCGGGTCGCGGACGATCCCGCGGGCGAGGTCGGCGAAGTTGCCGTTGGCGTTTTGCCGAAACAGCTCGTGCTGGAGGTACATCAGGTAGGTGTCGCGGACGCTGCGCCAGCTGCTGGCGAAGTGGCCGTGCCACAGCAGGGTCAGTCGGTCTTCGGCGGGGCGGGGCGTGGCCGCCATCCGCTGCATCCACCATCGACGCAGCTCGGTCATCATTTTCTGGTCCGCCCGGCGGGCTTCGAGATTCATCCGCCGCTGTTCGTCGAGCGTGTCCTGATCACGGTTTTGCCGGGCCTCGCGGTAGCGCTGCCGCTCCTCGTCGGTGAGCTTGCGGATCACGTCGGGGTCCAGATCAAGGCCCGGCAGGCTCGAAACGTCAATCGCCGCGTAATCAACCAAATGATCGACCGCCGCGTCGAGGCCCATCGCGTGGAGTTCACGGACCTGATCCGGGGTGCCACCGTAGCCCGCCCGGTTGAGCAAGTGCCGCGCCGCCGCCTGATCGAATTCCCGCGCCGAGATTTCCGAAAGCGAAGTGTTCATGGCCATGGGAGTCCAACGCCTCTCTCTGAGATCTATTGCAAGCCACCCGAACGGGCAGGTCAAGAAATCCAACTTTCACGGGATACGGCCCCCAACGCCGTCTCGTTACACCAAAAATCCACCGTCGCGGACAACTCCCACCGTGAATCATCGGCCATTGTAGCCCCAAAAAACGAAAACCAAACCCTTTCGCAGAGCAAAACCCCCGCCCCCCTCAACCCGGTCCGCCGGGCCCGTGGGTGTCCGCGGAAGCTGGAGCCGACCCCATCGTCACCGGCAGGTGGATCGTGAAGGTCGTGCCCTGATCTTGGGTCGATTCGACCGAGATCGTCCCGCCGTGTTCATCCACGACTTTTTTGGTCACCACCAGCCCCAAACCCGTGCCCCGCAGGCCTTTGGTGGAGTGGAACGGCTCGAACAGCCCCCGCTTGGTCGCCGGGCTCATCCCTTCTCCGTTATCCGAGACCGAGATCACCACCCGGTCCGCCGCCGCATCAAACTCGCACCGCAGCGTCACGATCCCCGCCTCCGGCTCGACCGCGTCCAAGGCGTTACTCAGCAAATTCAACACCGCTTGATGGATCGCCCCGCCGTCGATCGGCACCGGGGGCATGTCCGCCGCGAAATCGGATATCAACGCCACCTTTTTATTCTCGTATTGCTTGCTCACTAACGCCGCGACTTCCTCGAGTTGCGGCACGAGGTTTTCCATCTCGATCTCCGGCCGTCGCTGCTTCGAGTACGCCAACATGTTCATCGTCAATTCGTAAATCCTCTCGAGGTTCCGCGAGACGATCTCCCAGCCCGAGTTGACCACGTTCATGTTCTGCTTCCGCAGCCCAAGCTCGACCACGTCTGCCCCGCCGCGCATCCCCTGCAAAATATTTTTAATCGAGTGCGACAGCGACGCGACGGTTTGCCCGACGCCCGCGAGGCGTTCGCTGCGTAGGCGGTGTTCAACCAACCGTAGGTTCGCCAACGCCAAGCCCGTCTGCACACCGATCGCGGTCAGCAGGGTGAGTTGGTCTTCGGTGTAGGTGTAGTTGGCGATTTTAGAATCGACTTGGATCACGCCGTAGATGCGGTCCTTGTATTTGATCGGCACGCACATCGCCGAGCGGATGCCGTAGCCCTGCACGCTGTCGCCCGCGGCAAAACGCTTGTCGTTCATCGCGTTGCTGGAGAGCACGCCCACGCTCTTGGCCATGACGTAGTGCACGATCGTTCGGCTGATCGTGATCGGCTTACCCTTGTCCCGCAACTCGGGAAGCAGGTTGCGCCCGCCGTCGTGACGCTTGCGCACCACCATGGGCTCGGGCGGGTCGCCGATCTTTTCGGTCACCAAAATAAAACCGCGGTCGGCATCGAAGTAGTTGAACACCACTTCCATGACTTTTTCGTAGAGTTCTTGCTTGTCGGTGATGGTGCCGATGAGGTTCACAAGTTCGTAGATAATGCTCAGCTGAAACTCGGCCGACTGTTTGGGATCGGGCGAGCTCATGATCATCGAGTCGTCGTTGCTTGCGACGGTGTGCTCGACGTTGACATCGATCTCTCGGCGTCCCGCGAGCCGAACGCCCGCCATTTTTTGGCGTTTGGTCTCGTCGTTTTCGCCAAAGATCAAAAGCGACGTGCCGGCTCGGATCTGGTCGCCCATATGCAGCGTGCGGGCCTCGGTGACGCGGACGCCGTTGACGAACGTGCCGTTGGACGAACCCAGGTCACGCAAGATCCATCGGCCGTTGTCGGGCGTCATCTCCGCGTGCCGCCGGGAGATGGTCTGGTCGGTCAAAGGCAGCGCCTCGGACGATCGGCCGATCTGCTGCGGCTCGTGATCGGGGAGCTCAAAACGACGCCCTTTGTCGGGGCCTTGGATGACGGTGAGGATCAACATAAAACAATTTCCGAACTAGCCGCGAATGGACGCCAATGCACGCCAATGATGCATGTGTTGCTGAACGATTATTAGCGTTCTTCCGCGTATATTCGCGGCAATCATTCTTAATCCCCGGCCAAGCGTTCTTTCCATGCTTTCAGCTGCGCTTCAAACCCGCTCACCCCCGCGTTGCCCGCCGACTGGTAGCGTTTGACGACGTTTTCCGGGCCGAGCCAGTCGAAGACATCCGCCTCGATCGCGGCGCACTCGCCCTGCATCTCTTCGAGGGTGAGTTTTTTGAGTTCGTGCCGGCCTAGATCGCCGGCCATGCGGACCAGCGCCCCGACGTGCTGGTGCGACGTGCGGAACGGCACACCCTTGGTCACCAGATACTCCGCCAAACTCGTCGCGTCCAGATACCCGCGGTTCAGCCCAGCCTTGATCCGCTCTTCGTTGAACGTCGTGGTCCGCACGATGGCGGCGGCCATATCCAGGCAGTCGCACACTGCGTCGTAAGCGGCGAAGACGTGGCGTTTGTCTTCTTGCAAATCGCGGTTGTAGCCGATGGTGATGCCCTTGCACATGGTGAGCAAGGCCATAAGCGAGCCGTACACGAGGCCGGTCTTGCCGCGGATCAGTTCGAGCATGTCGGGGTTCTGCTTCTGCGGCATCATCGACGACCCGGTGGTGTACAGGTTGTCGAGGGTGATGAAGCCGAACTCCGTCGTGGCGTAGATGATCCACTGCTCCGCCCAGCGCGAAAGGGTCATGGAGGTCATGGTTAAGGCATACGAAAAATCCATTGCGGAATCACGAAAAGCTGTGGATTGAATTGAGCTCTTGGTGGCTGCTCCTAGGGATAAAAGCTCGGTCGTTGTTTCTCTATCCAAAGGAAGAGCACTGCCTGCAATAGCGCCAGAACCCAAAGGGTTTCCAGTCCATTCCATTACGCCGAGAAAACGCGACCAACAGTTTTGCATCGAATAGAACCATGCACTGATCTCACCTCCAACAACGATCGGCTGAGCACGTTGAAGGTGAGTGTAACTAGGCATTACGATATGCCCGTACTCAACACCAACCTTTACAAAAGCATCAAACAGACTTTCAAACTTTGGCCTTAAGACTGCTTCCGTGACTTCAAGTACCCACAACTGAATATCCAAAGCCACCTGATCGTTCCGGCTCCGCCCCGTGTGCAGCTTGCGCCCCGCATCGCCGGCCCTCTCGATCAACGCCGCTTCGACGCACATGTGGACGTCTTCCAACTCGACTTTCCAGCCGGGCCATGCGTCGCCTTGCTGCTCGATTTCGATTTCGATCGCGCGGAGGCCGACTTCAATCTGTTGGAGGTCTTCGTCGCTAATCAGTTCGACTTTGTGCAGCATCCGCGCGTGGGCGATGGACCCGGCGATATCGTGTTTGTACAGCCGTTTGTCGTAGTCCAGCGACGAGACGAAGCGCGCGGCGAGCGGGTCGCCCTCGCTGCCGGAGGATTTAGCGTGTTCCCAAGGTTTTTGACTCATGCGCGGCATTCTACCGCAACGCATCGAGCCGCGACCGGCGGTCGCGGCTCGATGAAGTCTTAGAACGGTAGCTCGTTGTCGAAGTCGTCGTCCAAGTCCACGCCGAAGGGGTTGTCCGCGTCGTTGGCGTCTTCCGCGTCGTAGCCGTCCTCATCGCCGGGCTGGAACAGCGAGCGGTGGTGGACGCGGATGATCTTCTCGAGCGCTTCGCCCATCATCGGGGCCAGGGCCGAGAGGCGATCCAGATGGTCTTCGACAAACGGCTGGTCTACATCCCGGAACAGCACCAGCACCGCGAGACATTCGTCCTCGTTCATGCAAGGCACGGCCAAGAGTTCGCAGTCGCCCAGCGACCCGGCCTCGGGGCCGATCCAGCGCTCGATCGCTTCGCGGTCGGTCAGGTGGACCAAGTCTTCCTGGGCCGCGATGCGGGGGGCGAGGCTGTCGGCGAGCTGTTCGAGCAAGAGGTCCGCGGCCTCTTTGGTGCAGTCGTAATTGACGTAGCCGCCGAGGGAGTACTCGTCCATGGTCGCGGGCAGGAAGATCGCCGCGTTGGCGGGGCCGAGCTTGGCCATCAGGTGTTCAAGGGTTTTACGCAAGAGGGCCTCGAGGTCGAGCTCGTCCTTGACGATGCCGTCGAACTCAGAAGTCTGCACGACGTGTTGCATCTGGCAGGCGAGTTCTTGGTATGCGGTCACCAGGTCGTTGCAGAGCACGTCCACCTGTTTGGAGACTTCTTCGCGGGCGGCGTTGAGTTTTTTGCAGAGGCGGCGCAGGCGTTCGACGCGTTGGACGCGGGCCTTGTCGCGGGTCTTGCGGTCGAGGGCGGCGGCGACGCGGGTGGCGAGTTCTTCGGGGGCGACGCCATCGATGAGATAGTCATCCGCACCAGCGCGGATCGCCTGCTGGGCTTTGGCGAAGTCTTGGCTACCGCTGATGACGATCTTGGCGGTGGTGTGGCTCATCCGCGAGAGCTCGGCGGTGAGGTCGAAGCCCGAGCCGTCGGGCAGCTGCGGGGCGATCACGGCGAGGTCGATGGGGTGGTCGGCCAAATACTTGCGGGCTTCGGTCAGGGTCGGGGCATGGACCACGCTCATCGGGCGGTGGGCCGTACCACAACTTTCCAAGGCGCTGCGGTGGGCGGGGCTGGCTTCGACCAAGAGCACACGGCAGGTGCGTCGGCGGGCCTTGTTTTTCTTGGGCGTGACGGGGGTTTGGGGGGTCCGCTTCGCAGGCACGGGGCGCTCCAGGTTACGAATGATTCACCCGTCTTCCGCGGCCGACGCGGCGAACATTCGCCTTGCCGGAAATCCCGCGGGCCGGGCTTTCTCCACGTTGCTCATCGGGTAATCATCGAGGCGAATCGAGGGCGATCGACAAAGTTGCGACGGTTCCTTTGCCGGCCTCGCTGCGTAAACCGACCCCCCCGCCGTGGGCCTGTGCGAGTTGCTGAGCGCGGGGCAGGCCCATGCCGACTTGCCGGCCCGCGGGCTTGGCCGAGAAAAACGGGTCCAGCGCGTGGTTGAGGGTGTGTTCGTCCATGCCGTCGCCGTCGTCGGTCACTTGGATGTGCAGTGTGCGCGGCGCGGTTCCATCCACCCCTACTTCGCTAACCGGCGTAACCGGGAGCTGACCTTCGCCGGGGTTCTGGATTGCGGCAAATGGCGGATCGACCACGACCTTCACCAACACCGCCGACTTGGGCTCGGCCTGCACCGCGTTGAACAACAACTCGCTCACCGCCCGGTCGATCTGTCCCGCATCGATCGCCACCGCGGGCAGGTGGGCAGGTAACTGCAAGTCGATGCCGTATTTCACCTGACGTTTCGCGGTGGCTTTGCGAACCTTGGCGACGACGTTCTGCAGCAGCGCGCCCAGGTCGGCGGGCTTGCGGTCGGCGGTGGGCGGGTCGGCGAACATACGCAAACAACTAATCAGATCACTGAGCCGATGCGACTCGCGGAAGATCATCTGAGCCGACTTCTGGTGTTCGCTGCCCGACTCGAGGGTCATGCTCATCAGTTGGCTACGGCCCGAAATGACCGCGAGCGGGTTGTTCATTTCGTGGGCCGCCCCGGCCGCCATCTCGCCCAAGCGAGCCAGCGATTCGGTGTGCAGCAATTTTTCCTGCGCCGCAGCGAGCGCGGCGTTGGCCGCGGCGATCTCTTCGCTCATCCGTCGGGCACCGGCGTGCTGCGCGGCCGCGGCGATCGCGTTGCCCCACGTCCCGGCCAACGGTCCCAAGACGTTCCACCCCGGCAGCTTGGCTTTGTCGTGCAGCAGAATCGCCACCGTGCCCCACCCGCACGACAACGGCAGCATCTTCACGTCCCGCAGGTCGTCCGCGGCGATGAGGTAGTCGGCGATCCACGGCAACACGCCCATCAACTCCACCCCGATCGACCGCGATGCGTCGAGGCCGGCGATGTCGGGCGTGTGCGGCGGGGTGTCGATGTAGCGGGCGTCGGCGGGGTCGCCGTGGTGGTTGTATTGGCTGATCAACCAGTAGCCGTCGGGACGCGGCGCGGCGTCGGGATCGTTGACGTCGTCGTGACGAGTCGGATAGATCACGGCGTAGAAGCCGTCGCCCATCAGCTGCTGCGACGACTTGACCACCGCATCGATCGCGTCTTGGACCGAGCGGGCGGGTGCGGCCGAGGCGTTGAACGCGCTGAGCACTTCGAGCACTTTGGCTTGCCCGGCGGCGAGACGGGAGCGTCGTTCCAAGGCTTCGTTGGCTTTGCCCAGGGCGGCGTTAGCGCGTTGGATGGATTCGAGGGCGAGTTCGTGGGACGGGTCGTCGTGGATCCCCAGCGCTTGGCCGCGGGCTTCGAGTTGGACGAAGAGGTCGGCGGTGGCGTCGTGGATTTTTTGGAGCGATAGGCCGAGTTGGTCGGCGAGGGCTTCGACGTGGGCGGGGTTGTGGTTGCCCGAGTAGCCGACGTGTCGGCCGCGGACGACGGCGTCGGCGAGCTTGACGAGGCCGATCATCTTGCGGTGTTCGACGTGGGGCAGGGTTTCGTAGGGCGAGCCGTGCAACCAGATGCTGTCTTGGAGGCGGAGCGGGAGGTTCCATTGCTCGGCGAGGCGTTTTCCGGCCGTATGGTGGTCGAGGCCGACGATCTTGCGTTCGACCTCGGCGATATCGCTGCGGTGCAGGTCGGCGAGTTCGACGACGCGGCCGTAGCTGCGGGGCAGGACGTGGTCGAGTGCGAGCTTGCCGATGTCGTGCAAGAGGCCGCAGACAAAGGCTTCTTCGGGCGGCAACTCGGCGACGCGGCCCCCGGAATGTGCCTTGGCGATCTGCTCGGCGGCGATGGCGACGGCGAGGCTATGCAACCAAAGACCTTTGCGGTCGAGTCGGGTTGGGGAAGCGGCGGCCGCGTCTTGAGTCAGGCGTCCCCCGGCCATCGGCTGGTCGAGATCGCCATCCACTTGGCCGCCGAATACTTCGAGCACCTTGACCGACAACACCGCGTTGCGGATCGCGTTGAACCCCAGCAACACCACCGCCCGGTCGATGGTCAGCACATCGTTGCGCACGCCCTTGTCGGCGGTCTTGCACAACGACAACACCTTCGCGGTCAGCGACGGGTCGCTTTGGATCAGCGAGGTGACTTCCTTGGCGTTCGAGTCGTCGTCCGCGGTCAACGACAACAGCTTCGTCGCCACCGCCGGGAGGGTGGGCAACGTCTCGATCTGCCGCAGGATCAACTCGATGCGGCGCGGCTTGGAGAGTTCGTGGGAAACCATGGCTTTAGTGATGAGTGAACAGTCCACAGTAGTCAGTGCGTCAACTTTTGCTGTTCACTGTGAACTGATCACTGTTGACTCTGTCTTAGATTTCCAGCAACGCCTCGACGCGGGCCATGAGTTTTTCGAGATCGAACGGCTTCTTCACGAATTCGTTCGCACCTGAAGCGAGCAGCGCGTCGATTTCTTCGCGGTTGACCACGCCCGAGACGATGATGATTTTCATGTCTTTGAGCTGGTCGTTTTTGCGGACGGTTTGACAGACCACGTTGCCGTTGATGTCCGGGAGCATGTAGTCGAGGATCATCAGGTCGGGTTTGAAGGTCGATGAGACGATGCCCGCGTCGTATCCGGTGGCGGCGCTGCGGACTTCGAGGCGGTTGTCCCGGCTTAGGAGGTCGGTGAAGAGTTCGACGATGTTGGGATCGTCGTCGACGACTAGGACTTTCTTTTTGCCGGTGGAGAAGCCGTCGGTGGGGATCTCGTTGTTCTTCATGAACCGGATCAGCTCTTCGCGGGGGATTCGGCGGAAGCGGGAGCCCGGGACGCGGAAGCCGTTGAGCCGACCGGCGTCGAAGCAGCGGATGATGGTTTGCTGAGAAACCTTGCAGACCTCAGCGGCTTCTCCGGTGGTGAAGACTTGCTTGGCGAAGAGCGCAGCGGATTGATCTTTTTTAGATGTGCCGTTTTTGCCCGAGCCGTGATTACCGTTGAGTTTTGCTGAGGCCATAGTCGTATCTCCCTTGATCGAAGCGGTCGTTGTCGGCCGACGGGGCGGGCCGATCCGCGAACGCGGACCCGGCTTACCCAGCTTCACTAACCGTCTCATCGGGGACAGCCTCACCGCACTTGACCAACTTGAGCGATAAACCCGGACGGTTGTAACGAATAGGTTCAATGCGCCGGCTTTGACGACTGGAAAGGGCAACTTGAGCATCTGCGTCGCGGTTTGAATCCTTACCCGGCGTGAGTCCGATTCGGATACGCTTAAAGCCGAGTGTGTTTGTTGACCCACGGCATACCCCGAGTGACCCGCTTCGCATGGCTTCCTTAACCGGCCCCCCCGGCCCGCCCAGCCCGCCCTCCGCCCCGCAGCCCGACCCGTCGGTGCGCTTCGAGCGCATCGGCGAGGACCTGCGGCGTGATGCGTTGTCGGTGCTGCTCACCGGGCAGCGCAACCCCAACGAACCCGCGATCCGCCCGTTCCTGGCGTTTGCCCGGGAGAACGAACTAGACCTCAGCGGGCTGTGGGTCGCGTATGACGGGAAGCGGATGGCGGCGGCGGCGTTGATCGTGCCGGGCGTGGGGAAGACGGCGATGCTGTTTCTGTCGCCCGTCGCGTCGGGCGGCCGAGTCGCGCTGAGCGGGCAACTCGTCGCCCAAGCCGTGGCGGGCGTGGACCCCGCGAAGATTTGCTTGGTGCAGTCGCTCCTAGAGCACGGTCAAACGATGCAGCAGCGGGCGATCGAGGCGGGCGGCTTCCGCTTCTTGGCGGAGTTGGCTTACATGCAGCGGCCCGGCAAAGCGTTTGCCCCCCTGCCGCCGGTCGTGCTCGACGGCGAAACACTCACCCCCGTCCACTGGTCCGAGCCGAGCCGCCCGGTGTTTGCCGAGGCGATCGGCGACAGCTACCAGAACACGCTTGACTGCCCCGGCCTGCTGGGGCTGCGTGACATGGACGACATCATCGCGGGGCACATGTCCACCGGCCGATTCGACCCCGCCCACTGGACGGTCTGGCGTGACGGCGTCGGCCGGCCCGCGGCGGTGCTGCTGTTGGCCGAATCGACCGGGGGCGTGGGGTTTGAATTGGTGTACCTGGGGGTGAGCCCGCACGCCCGCGGCCGAGGGCTGTCCAAGGTGCTGATGCGCTACGCGTTGGACCTGGTCGATCAGCACGGCCGAGGCGACCTGTTCCTCGCGGTGGACGACCGCAACGAGCCAGCCCTGCGCCTCTACCGCGGGCTGGGCTTCCGGGTGAGCGTCCGCAAGACGGCCTTGATTTATACGACCTAAACCCCACCGCCCCCGGTCTTCACGATCAAGTTTGATCGCTTTGGGGGTAGGGTTTAAAACCCTTCGCCGTTGCACCGGTTAGCGGTGGATAAGCGGTGTAAGGGGCGCAACCGTCTTGCAAACGAAGCGTTAGCGAAGCATTTGTCTTGTGTTTATGTTTATCCACAGCGATTTACACAGGGTCACGGCGGGCTGGGGATAAAAAGATTCCGCGCTCTAAGCGCTTGTTTTGGCTAACCATGAGAAAAGCAACCCGATAAACGCGGGGCTAACACGGTTGATAGGCGGGTCCGTTATCCATATCTTGGCCCTCCAGCGGTAAGGACACCGCGACCCGCGTGAACACGCCACCCCCGTCACGATTCTGTGACCACGACGCCAAGGACAGGCTGCGATTCAGGCCCCTTCGATCGGCTCGGCCGAGCGACCGGGACTTGATGCTTTTGAGGGATCGCTTTCGAGTGATCGCGTCGTGGTAGAGGGTGGATGAGTTTCGATCAGGCGGCATGTCGGACGGACCCCATTCAATCTGTGTGCGAACCCGAGAGGCGTGGGGCTCGGCCGACGGCCGAGGATTCACCGATCCGTTTCGCAACAATTCATACGCCCCGGCCCGCGTCCCCGCAGGCCCCCCGGCGGAAAAGGAGCAGGTGGTCCATGTCCACACGCCAGGACGGTATCAATACGCGCATCATCGACCGACTCGCCCAAGCCGTCGGCCAACGCCGGTACGAGCTTTGGATTCAACCGTCGGTCAAATTGGACTACCGCGACCAAGACCACACCCTGCATGTGGCCGTGCCCAACCGATTCGTGGCCGAGAAGATCCGCACCGATTTTTCTGAAGAGCTGCGCCAAGCGGTGCGTAGCGAAGCGGGCCTCGACGCCGACGGCGAACTGCGGCTGGACCTCTGCGTCGAGCCCGACCGCTTTGGCCGTCCCGCCGAAGCGAACCGCTCGCACCCCACCCGCGAGGCCGACGACGCCCAAGGTTCACACACCGCCCCACGTCGCCCCGCTCCGCAGGGCGCGGCACGTCGCGCCGAATCGGCGACTATGTTTCGTCACCGCTTCGAGGGCTTCGTGGTCGGGCCGTGCAACGAATTGGCTTACGCGGCGGCGGTCGCTCTCGCCGATGCCGATCCCGAAGACCCCAACCCCGCGTCCACCGGGCCGCTGTTTCTCCACGGCGACTGCGGCATGGGCAAGACCCACCTCCTCCAAGCCGCCTGCCGCCGCGTACGCGAGCGCCAGCCCCACGCCCGTGTCTTCTACACCACCGGCGAGCAGTTCACCAACGACTACATCACCGCCGTCCGCAGCAACACCCTCGAGCGCTTCCGCAACAAGATGCGCCGCCTCGACCTCTTGGCCGTGGACGACATCGGCTTCTTCGCCAATAAAGAAAAAACCCAGCAAGAGTTCCTCCACAGCTTCGACCACATCGAACTCTCCGGCTCCCGGGTCCTCCTCGCCAGCGACAGCCACCCCAAGCTCATCCAAAAATTCAGCGACGCCCTCGTCAGCCGGTGTATGCAAGGCCTGGTCGTCCAAGTCCAAGCCCCCGACCCCGCGACGCGATTGGCGTTGGTCAACCGCCTCGCCAGCTGCCGAGGCTTGGTGCTTCAGCCGAAGCTGGATGAACTCATCGCCGCCAACGCCGGGCGATCCGTGCGCGAGATCGAAGGCACCCTCGCCCACCTCCACGCCCTGGCCAGCCTCGCTCAGCCCCAAGGCCCGACCCGGCTGGTCAACCGTGCTCTGGCCGAAAAACTCTTCGCCGGCCAACGCCAACTCGCCGCCAAACGCCCGGTGCGATTCACCGATATCCAAGACACCGTCTGCCAACACCTCAGCGTCCCCGCCGCGCAGGTCGCCGGCTCGTCCCGCCACCGCATGGTCGTCCTCGCCCGGGCGATCATCGTCTACCTCGCCAAGCAGATGACCACGCTCAGCTACCCCGAGATCGCCGCCGCACTCAACAAACCCAGCCACTCGACCGTAGTCACAGCCGTGCAGCGCATGACCCGCCAACTCGAAGAGAACCAGCCGATGCTACTGCCCGGCCACGCCGACGCCACCACCCCGGTTCAACTCGTCGAAGACCTCCGCCGCCGCGTCCTGCAAAGCCTTGCTGCGTAACGGGTGCCTCTTACGGCTTAGCGTGGCGTGGTCAAAAAAATTGAATCGCCAAGGGAGCCCAGATAACCAAGCGACGCTCGAGAACGATGCCGTCGATCTGTTCTTTGGGGCGGGCCACTCAATACAACGCCCGCACCGTACGGCAACAGTGTGCATACACGCTCCCGGAGTCTCCGGAAGACTTGGGCGCAGCGCGTGCGGGGTTCGCAATCACATGCACGCACAGAACAACTGCACTCAATCCCCACATAAACTTGCCCTTGACAAACAACATCGAAGGTACACAAGGAAAGAACGAAGCAGGCGGGAAAACGATCCGCCACGGTGACGACTGCGACGGCCAACGCCCCTCGCCACCGCGCGGCAGGCTCGCGGCCGTGAAATGAAGTTCGATCGAACTCGCCTCGGCAGCTTAGTTGGACGAACCTAATTAAAACTGTCAACATAAGCTTTTCCCTTATTTGATGGCATGAGCTCCCGGATCATGCGAATTCTTTATCTTGACCTCGACGCCCTTAACCCCTCTCACCTGTCGTGCTACGGCTACGAGCGCCCCACCTCGCCCACGATCGACAAGATCGCTTCCCAGGGCGTTCGGTTCGACAACATGTATTGCTCGGACGCGCCCTGCCTACCGTCGCGCACCGCGTTTTATCAAGGGCGGTTCGGGATCCAGACCGGGGTGGTAGGGCATGGCGGCACGGCGGCCGACCCGAAGCGTTAAGGTGTCTCGCGCGGCTTCCGTTCGGTCTACGAAGAGCAATCGCTGCCGCGGATGCTGCAGCAGGCGGGCTTTCACACCGCGATGATCTCGCCATTCGGCCAACGTCACGCGGCACACCAGTACTACGCCGGGTACAACGAAATTCATAACACCGGCCAAGGTGGATATGAATCCGCCGAGATTGTGACTCCTGTGATTGACCAGTGGATGTCCAACAACGCTTCCAACGACAATTGGTATCTGCACATCAATTTCTGGGATATCCACACGCCTTACCGCGTACCCGCCCCATACGGCGAACCATTCTCCGAAGCCCCGCTACCTAGTTACTACAACGATCAATTAATCGCCGAACACGTTAAGCGTGGCGGACCGCACTCGGCCCAAGACCTCGATATGTTCGGCGATCCCGATACCGCTTACTTTACACGGCTACCTTTGCGTATCACCGACGGCCCGTCGTTGAAGAAGTGGATCGACGGCTACGACACCGCCATCCGTTATGTCGATGATGCCATCGCTCGGATGGTGAACCAACTCAAAAACGCTGGCGTGTGGGAAGACACCGTTGTTATCATTTCCGCGGACCACGGCGAGAATCAAGGAGCCCTAGGCATCTACGGCGAGCACGGCACCGCCGACCATAGCACCTGCAATATCCCGTTTATCGTGCGTTGGCCTGGCAGGCAAGCCGGGACGGTGAATAAGGGCTTGCATTATCACCTCGACTGGGCACCGACCTTGATGGAGATGCTGGGTCGAGCCGATGCTTGCCCGGAGTTGTGGGACGGCGAATCCTTCGCCGCGGCGCTGATCGACGCCAATCCCACCGGTCGTGACGAACTGATCCTTAGCCAATGCGCCCACGTCTGCCAGCGCTCGGTCCGCTTCGACGATGGCGAGCATTGTTGGCTGTACATGCGTACCTACCGTGATGGTTTTCATCCGTTCGGCGAGCATATGCTGTTCGACTTGGCCCAAGACCCGCTCGAAGAGCACGACGTGTCGCATGAGTATCCGAACGTGGTCCGTGAGGCCGCGTTTCGGCTGGCCAATTGGCACACCGATCAGATGAACAAAATGGCGCGTCACTGCAGCGACGTGGTCGATCCGATGTGGACCGTGATTTACGAGGGTGGCCCTCAGCACGCTCGGATGCAAGCACCCGGGGAACCGGGATCAACCGAAAAGTTCGAGCAGTACTTGACCCGCCTCGAAGAAACCGGCCGACAAGAAGCAGCGGAAGACCTGCGCAGACGCTACCCGACGAGTTGAAGGCTTAGCACCTTAACCATCAAGCGGCACACAAACCACGACGACCCCTAGGTCAAGTCTCGCACCGGAGTGCCACACCTCAAGCATCTGTTGGGTAAGTCGGACGGGGTGTTACTACGACGATACCGCCATGCCGCGATTCTTCTGGCCGTTGAAGCAAGACAGGACCACTCGCTAAATCGTACTACAAGACATTATTTTATACGGGCTCCGGCGACTCCGCTGACTTCGGGGCCTCGGTGGATGAAGCCGTCACTGAATCTGAAGAGTCCGGGACGATGTTCGACACTTGATGCACCATGATGCGATCGCCCTCTTGGGCATTAACTACATCAATTAAGATTTGCCGAATCGCCTCGGCGGTCACCGGAGGGTCGATTTCTCTGCCGTAGCGTTTGTTGTACCACAAGACATGATCGCCACGCTGTCCGGGCATGAGCCCGCGCCGTCCGGCCGTGGTCGGAGCCTTGCCCCATTCGCCTTCGCTGTCCAGCCGTGCCTCGACGGCCATGTCACGCGGGCCGAAATTGGTGACGTCGAGGACGATGCCGACGGCATCGCCGGTGTTGTGAACGGCGGCCGAAAAACGTAGCGCCCGGCGGATGGTCGATGGTCGGCTTAAAAACGTAGCGCCTTGCCCGGTTCTTGGATTGGGGCGGCAATAGAGCAGTTTTTCTGCTCCATCGCCCCGACCAAGGACGCAACCAAGGTGTATACAGAGATGAAGTTATGGAACCAAGTCAGGCAATACGTTTTGATTGAAGGCCACAGCATGCGGGACGCTTGCCGTCAGTTTGGCCTGCACGGGGACACGCTACAGAAGATGCTGGATCACCCCGAGCCGCCGGGGTATCGGCGGGCGGCGATGCCGCGGACGCGGAAGATCGATCAAGTGTTGCCGATCCTCCACCAATGGCTCGAAGGCGATCGCTCGGCTCCACGCAAGCAGCGTCACAAGTCCAGGCGGATCTATGAGCGGCTGCGTGATGAGCACGGATACGACGGAGGGGAGACCACCGTCAAAGACGCGGTGCGGTCGTGGCGCAGGGTCCACGCCCAGACCTACGTCCCGCTGTTGCACCCGCCGGGGGAAGCCCAGGTGGACTTTGGCGAGGCGTCGTTCTACCTCGACGGCGTGCTGACCAAGGCGGCGTT
>CAYPCC010000018.1:0-25046 GCA_964409095.1 uncultured Phycisphaera sp.
CCAGTTCGTCGTCCTCGGCCATCGCCTTGGTCTCGTCGACGATCTTGAAATACCCATCGATAAAATCAGGGTCGGGCAAGAGGTCGATCTGCTGCCCCGCCCGGTTGAACGGGTTGAAGGCCACCGTGCCCGCATCACTGAGCGCCTGCATCGAGTGTAGCGCCTGCCGCTGGGTGTTGAGGATGTCGACCTTGTCTTTGTCGCGCAGGTCGAAGTATTGCTCGACGCCCAGGCGCGACCAGTAGAGGCTGTGGCTGTGGGGGTGACGCCAGTCCAGCGGGCCGTAGCCGCCGGGGTATTCCAAATCATCATTAAATCGTTCGGGCACGGGAGCCATGTACTGGTACATCTTCACCGGCTGCATGTGGTAGTCCTCGATGAGCACCTTGGCCCGCAAGAACGGCAGCAACTCGCCAAACAACGCGGCCGCCAGGTCGCTATCCCGCGGCGCAGCGAGCGCATCAACCACCAACGGCAACACCTGCTGCGCCTCCTTGGGCATCAGCACCGGCGGGAGATTGGCGACCATGTCCGCCGGGCGAAACCGCAAGTACATCAGGCACTTGCCCAGCGCCCGTAGCGTGGTCTGGTTCATCGACAAACCCCGCTCGCGCAGCTGCCGGGCCAACTCGGCCCCGCGGGGATAGTCCTGCGCAAAAGCCGTCGTCGCGTCACGCTCGGCCCGCGACAACTGATCGTCGATCGACGCGATCAACACATCCAACGCCGCCAACGCGTCTTCATCATTCGGCGACACGGCGCGGCGCATCCGTTCGATTCGGTCGCTCAAAGCAACGATGCCCAGCGTTTCGAGTTGCTCACGCTGCTCGGTGAGTTCGCGGACCACCCCGGCGTCGGCGATGTCCGCGAGGTTCCGCTGGACCAGCACGTTCGGCCGATCCACCGCGAAAAAACGATCCGCCATCTGCGCGATCGCGCCCATCTCGTTAATCACCCCGCCCGCGGTCATCTGCTCGGGCGCGGCGCCCAAGAGCTCTTCCCATTCCCGGGCGAACTCGCCTTTGTAATACCAGTTCACGTCGTCGGTGGATTGGCCGATCTTGTGAAACAAGATCCACCCGAGTTCGCGGTACAGCCGGACCGCGTTGGGGTTGTACGGGATGCCTTCCTCGCGGAGCAGCTTCACGCCCTTGTTCACCCAGTCGTAGCGCTCCTGCGGCGTGAACGTCTCGACCGAGATGTTGTACGCCATGTTCCACGCGAGGAACCCCCAGACATGTGGGAACCGCGGCTGGAGGTAAGTGATCCACGTCGCCAACGTGTTGGCCTCGGCAAACTGGCCGTCGCGCTTCATCATCTCCGCCCGGTACCACAGCGCATTGACCGCCACCCCCCGGAAGCTGCCCAACCCCGCGGCGAGCAGCGCGTACTGCGGCGGGTCGGCCTGGTTGTCCTCCACCGCAAACGTCAGCTGCAAATCCCGCCGCTGCGCGTTGATCGGATTGATCAACAGCGTGCTGCCCGCGAGGGCAGCGACGATGACGACGAGGGCGATGAGTTGGGTCAGGCGGTCTTTGGACATTTTTTGATTTTTGATTGAGGATTTTTGATTTTAGGGCGCAAGCGGTGGAGCGGAGTTGATCAAGGATCGGGCAATCAAAAACCCTCAATCAACAATCAAAAATCCCCTCACACCGTCACCCGCGCCACTTCCCGACGGCCAAACACAAACGCGGCGAACACCGCGACGACGCCGGTGCTTACCAGCCCGATACGGATCAGCGAGCCCAGGATCATGCCGCCCTCGACCGATCGGCCGTAGGCGATCAGCGGCGTCGGGCTGTACCGCGCCATCGGCGGGACGACGAACGTGAACGCTTCGCCGATGAGGCGGATGACGAGTTTGAACGCATCAAAGAATTCGCCCGCCTTGACCTGCTCGATGAACTTGCCGACGGTCAGCCAAATCTTGTCCCACCACGGCACCTCGTCCCTTGGGATCGACGCATAACTACTCAAGGATTCGCTGAGGTAGTCGCTGCCCACCGCGGCGAAGAAGACGAGGAAGCACAGCAGGCAGGCGGTGGGGAAACCCAGGAACGTCGCCGCCGCGAGGCCCAGCGCCGCGAGGAAGCTCAGGCGTACCCACATGACGACCAACCCCTTGGCGAGGTTGGTTTCAAAGTTGCCGACTTTGTAAAACATTTCCAAGCCTTCGCCGGGCTTGAAGCTGATCGACGATTGGCCGACGTCGGCCCCGGTGTTGATGATCGTCAGGTCGAGCGTGCCGTCGTCGCGGATGTCTTCGCTGAGGAAGTAGGCGGTGTGGAAGGTGTTGTTGCGGACCAGCGGCAGGGGTTGGCCGGTGCGCGGATCGACGTACGGCCGATCGTTCACGCGGAACGCTAGGCGGGCCATGCCGTCGCCCGCCGCGGTCGCGGCCTTGGGGTTGAATTTCAATTGAACGCTGAGGCCTTTTCCCTTGGCCTCTTGCAACCCCGTGAAGCGGTAGGTCGTGCGGTTGCGTGGCGCGATCGTCAGCCATTGCTTGAGCGCGTCGAGTTGGATGGCTTGGCGGGTGGCGGGGGCGATCTGCGTGATCGGGTCGCCGCGGTTGCCGTAGATCAGCGGGTCGGCCCCGCGCAGACGCAGGTCTTCGAGCCGCTGCTCAAAATCGATCTGCAGTGCCGTGTTGTCCACCGGCACCGGCTCGGCCGAGGCCCGGGCGGTGAGTATCTGCTCCTGCACCGCGATCACGTCCGCCGCGTCCATCGCCGGCGTCCGCTCCAACACTTTCACAAACGCCACCACGCCCACGCCCGACACCGCCAAGAGCAACAGGTTCAGCCCCATGATCCCGATCCACTTGCCCGCCAGATACCCCGCCCGGCTCACCGGCTTGGTCAGCGTCAAATACGATTGCCGATCACTCAATTCGCTGCTCACCGTCCGCACCGCGAGCAGGATCGTCATCGCGCTCAGCAGCGTCGAGACCAACGTCAACGCATACGTCAGGAACGATTCGAGCCGGTACTGCAGCCGCGTTTCCCCGCCGAGCATGAACGGCAGCACCGGCACGAGCAGCACCAACATCACCACAAAGATGAGCGCCAACTTCATCCGGATCGCTTCGTCCAAGAGCGTGCGCGCCACGCCCAGCACCGCCACGCCCGGCGAAAACACCAGCCGCAATAACTCCAGCCCAAGCATGAACCCGATGGCCATCCCCCACGCCCCGGCAAACATGATCGCGGCCGACTCATACCCCAACGCCCGGCTCATCCCCGCAAAAAATCCCGCGACCATCGTCAAGATCAGCATCCGCGAAATCTTGGCGACCCAGCCGACCTCGCGCCACAACCATAAGCCGCGGACGACCCACGCATAGGTCAACAGTTGGCCGACGCCTAAGACCACGCGGCCGAGCGTGGTGGCGTCTTGGGCGAGCAGCAAAAAGCCCAATCCCGCGGTGCCAAGCGCGAGGGCGAGGAAGATGATCAGCCAGGGGAGGAAGCGGGGTTTCATGGTGAAGCTCAACCCATCAAATCGTCGAGGACCGATTGGTCGGCCGAGGCGGGCGGGGGGTCAGACTTCGTTGACGGCGGAGCGGCGGCGGGCTTCGCCGGGGTGGGCTTGGGCGTTTCGCCGGTGAGGCCGGCCAGCACGTTGTCGGCCGCGACGGCTTCTTTCGTGGGCGCGGGCTTCGCCGGCGCGGGTGCCGCGGGGGCCGGGGCGGGGGCGACGGCGGTGAGTTGATCGAGGACTTTGGCGGCGTCGGCGTCTTCACGCAAGGATGCGGACGAGCCATCAGTTCCGGGGGCGGTGAGGAACGCCGCGACGCGCCCGGCATTACCCGCGCCGGCCGTCGCGGCACCCTCGGCCTGGGCCTGATGCACGATGTCGAGGAAAAGCGACTCGAGTTTCTGCCGCGACTGTTTGACCTGCACCTGGGTGACGCCCATCGCTTCAAGTGCGGCGATGAGTTTTTCGGTGTTCACGGCCGACAGCGTCGGCATGGTGAGGGTGGTTTGGTCTTCGCTGGCCAGGAGTTGTTCGATCGTGCCGTGGCGGCGGACCTTGCCGCCGAACATGATCGCGGCGCGGTCGGTGACGTCTTCGACATCGGACAAGAGGTGCGAGCAGAGCAGGACGGTTTTGCCGGTGTCGCGGAGTTGGAGGATGAGGTCTTTGATCTGGCGGGTGCCGATGGGGTCGAGGCCGGTGGTCGGCTCGTCGAGGATCAAGAGCTTGGGGTCGTTGATGAGGGCTTGGGCGAGCCCGATGCGGCGCTGCATGCCTTTGGAGTATTCGCCGATAGGCCTTCGTTGGACTTTATCGAGGCCGACCATTTCCAAGAGCATGTCGATGCGTTGTTGGCGTTTGCGTCGGTCCTGGTGAAACAGCTTGCCGTAATACTCGAGGGTTTCGCGGGCGTTGAGGAAGCGGTAGAGGTAGGACTCTTCGGGGAGGTAGCCGATGTTCTTTTTGACCGAGACATCGCGGGCGGGTTTGCCGAAGACCGAGACGATGCCCGAGGTCGGGTGGAGCAGCCCGAGGATCATTTTGATGGTGGTGGACTTGCCCGAGCCGTTGGGCCCCAGGAGGCCGAAGACTTCGCCGCGGCGGACGTCGAGGTCGATGTTGTTCACGGCCGTGACCCGGTCGCGCAGCCAAAAATCTTTGAACACCTTGGTCAGGCGGGCGCACTGGATAAGGTGATCGTGATCGGCTTTGGCTTGCGGCGGTTCGGGCTGGGCGGCGAGTTGGGTCATGGTTAATGTCGAATGGTGGAAGTGGGATGGCGGATGGAGCGGACGCAAGGGAAGACCGCGCTTATTGATGCAGGCGGCTTTTGGCGTTTTCCATCCGCCTTTCGCCATGGGCCATCCCCCATCACTGCGTCGCGTTCTCGGCCATGTCGGCCTCGAGGCGCTGCCGTTCTTTCGTACGCGAGATCAGCGGGTCGCGGTTCATTTCGAGTTCGAGGCGCTGGCCAGACATGGCGTAGAACAATTCGATGCCCGAATCCTCGGCAAAGATTTCCCGCAGGACGTATTGCCAGCGGCGCTGTTTGAACAGCTCGGGGTCTTGCTCGAAGGCGTCTTTCAGCTCGGCCACGGTTTGAGCTTCGGTCTTGAGGCGTTGGGCGATCTGGGATTTTTCGATCTGGGCGTTGTTGATGATGGTGGCGGTTTCGCCGCCGATGGGGAAGGCTTCGCCGTCGGGGCCATCGACGGTCAAGGTGCGGAAAATGGTGCTGAGCCGGGTGTCGAGCTCGGCCAAACGCTCGGTGTCATTGAGGGTGGTGGCGATCTCGTAGTCTTTGAGGAGTTGGACGAGCGGGCCGTCTTGGCCTTGGACGGGCAGCGCGGCTTTACCGGCGGCTTCGCCGAGGAGTTTGGTGCGTTGGGACTCGGCTTCGTTGATGCGGGTGGCGCGGGTGGCTTCGGCCTGGGAGACGAGGCCGTAGGCGTCGGCGACGGACTGGGGCATCTCGGGCAGACGCATGGCGATGTTGGTGAGGGTGATGCCCACGTCGAGTTCGTCGAGGTGGGTTTGGGCGACGGCCTTGGCGGTGTCGCTGTCGAGCTTGCTGTCGATCAGGTCGTCGGAGCTTTGGCCGGCGACGGCGTGGACGATGCCTTGCTCGACCATGTTGGCGACCAGCGCGTTGGCGATCTGGAGGCCGGTGCGGTTGGCGTCGAAGGAGATCGACTGGCCGCCGCCGTGGAGGCTGAAGCGTTCTTGGGTGATGCCGTTGGGGTCGCCGAAGTTGCTGATGAAGGCGACGGGGTCGGAGATGACGTAGCCGGCTTTGAACCGGGCGTGGACGATGTTGGCGTCGCCGGTGATCAGTGAGCCGTCGCGTTCGGGGTTGAGCGGCCGCATGCCGCCTTCGCCTTCGTAGACAAAGGCGTTGGCGAAGTCGATGTTTTGCTCGTTGACCGGAACCCGGACCACGTTGTCAATCGGGAACGGCCAACCCAAGTGCAGGCCACGGTCTTTGGTCTCGATGCCCTCGCTGTCGGTGACGATCTTGCCGAAGCGGGTGACGACGGCCTCTTCCTGTTCGCCGACTTGATAAAACCCGCTGAAAAGGTATACGACCACCAGCACGATCATGACCAGCCGCAGCAGGCCGAAGCTGACGCGCAGGGCGTCGGAGAGCGATTGCTGGGCGGGGTCGATCGCCCGGACGGGCTCGTCGTGGGCGTGGGCGTGGGCGTGTTTGTGGGAATGGGTGTGGGGCGTCTTGGCCATGATTATTCGCTACCCCCGTTGTCGTTGTCGTTTCCGGGGGTGGTCAAGAGGTCCATGAACTGCATGGCGTTGGCGTCGAGGATGAGCGTGGAGCCGGGCAGGGTTTTCTTGAGCGTGTCGACCTTGGAAAGGAAGATCGCCAGCTCGGGGTTCTCGGCAAAGAGGTTGTAGTTTTTCGTGCCCTCGCGGACGCCCTCGGCTTTGATGCGCTCGGCCTCGGCGTTGGCAAAGCTGAGGATCTGGCCTTTAACCCGCTCGGCTTCGGAGCGGATGGCGGTGGCGCTGTTTTCGCCTTCCTGCTCGGCACTGGCGGCGAGACGTTGGCGGGTCGAACGCATGCGTTCAAAGACACGCTCGGTGGTCGACTCGGCGAAGAGGATACGGCGGATGCCGACTTGTTCGATGTCGATGCCGTAGTCGAGGTCGGCGACGGTCTCGCGGAGCTTGGCGGCGATCTGGGTTTCGATCTCATCGAGGGCCAGGGCATCGGGGTCGGTGTTGACCATTTGATCGAAGCGGTAGTTGGAGAACTCGCCTTGGAGGTTGAGCATCTGGGTGCCGATGTTTTCCTTGGCCCGTTCGACGTTTTCGAGGGCGACGAAGAACTTGTACGGGTCGGCGATCCGCCAAGTGACGTAGGTCTTGAGCACGATCGAGTTCTGGTCGGAGGTCTGCAACTGCGACAGCTCTTGTTCGAGCAGCTGAACCTTGGTGGGGTAGCGGTAGACTTTTTGGATCGGCCAGGGCAGCTTGGGACGGATGCCCGGTTCGGTGATGAGGCTGTTGTTCTCGATGATGCTGCCGTCCTCGGCGTAGACGGGGGCCTCGGCCTTGGCCCAAGTGGTCACGACGGCACGCTCGTCGAAGTTGACCTGGAAGAAGAACATGTAGAAGGCGAGCACCAAGACGATGACCGCGGCGATGAGGAGGGTGGTGAAGTTTCGCATGACGGAGGGAATGGGCGGGGCAATCGGGGAATCGAAAATAGTGAAATTGGTTTACGTTTAGCCGGCGATCACAGATCGCCGCTCGCCTGGCCACGGCTTACTGCGGCGTGAACAAGTCCGACGCGGTGCCGGCCTCTTCGAGGTTCAAGCGGATGGTCGAGTCGTCGGTGATCGGCACGGTCGAGATCACCCGGCGGTTGCTCTCGCTAAAGGCCTCGGCGATCGCGTCGAGGTAGTAGCGGGACTTGAAGTAGTTGGGGGCGACGTTGTACGCGGCGAGTTCGAAGGCGAATCGGCCGGACTCGGCCTTCTCGGCGAGGGCGACTTCCCAGCGCTCCTGCCGGGCGTCGGCGAGGATACGGGCCGCTTCGCCGCCGGCCTGATCGATGAGGCGGTTGATCTGGGTTTCCTGGTCGAGGATCTGCTGCTCGATGTCGGCGGGAGCTTCTTGAGCATCACGTTGGTTACGCAGGTCGGTGAGTTTCTGGATCGCGGCCTCGGCCCGGAGGGCTTCGGCGCGGGAGCCCGCGGCGCTGCTGAGGATGCCGATGGCGTCGCGCTGCGCGTTTTCCACGGCGGTCTTCTGCGACTGCAGCGCGTTGACTTGCTGCAAGAACGCATCGGCGACTTCGCTGTCTTTGGGTGGGTGGACGTCGTAGAGCAACACGTCTTGGATGTTGAGGCCCAGCGACGCGACGTCGCGGCGGATGAGAGCGAGCAGTTGGTCGCCCGCGGCGATGCGGCCGGCCCCGAGCAGATCGTCGACCTGACGGGTGGCGACGATGGCGTTGAGGTGACGCTGGGCGATGGCTTTGAGCAGTTGCTCGGGGCGGCTGGCGGAGTCGGCGTCGATGTACGCTCGGAGGTCGCCGATGTTGTAGGTCACGATCGCCTGCATCGAGATCAATCCGCCCAGCGGCGAGCTGCTGCGGGCGAGCGGGTTGGCGTCGGTGGATTCGGGGGCGTCAAACGCCTCGGTTCCTTCGAGCGCTTGTTCGACGCTTTCACGGATGGAGGCGTCTTCGATCCGGGTCGGGGCGGTGGCGAAGTATTCGATCTTGCCTTCGACGTGTTCGTTGGTCCAGAGGGTGGCGCTGCCGGCGATGCGCTTGGATTCGTCGTAGCCGCCGATGACGATCTGCTGCGAGCGGCCCACGTCAACCTTCTCGGCTCGGCCGAGCGGCCAGGGCAACTTGAAACTCACGCCCGGCTCGGCGATCCGCACCAATGCGCCTTGATGCGTAATTACCGCCTGCTGATTGGGCGTGACAATCACCACGCACGACAGCCCCAAAAGAATCAACACGCCCGCCAAAATCAACGGCGTCAACGCTCGGCCGAGCAAGACGTAGAACCAGCTCTTGGTGATCTCGAAGCCGAATTGATAGTTGAGCGTTTCGGAGACGATCTTGCCCAGCGACTCGGGGCTGGTCAGCCAGCCGAGCAAGCGCGAGTCGAACGCGGGGCGGACGACTTCATCCGCCTTGCGGGGCCGGTAGATGCCGAAGATAAACGCGAGCATCGTCTCGATACCCAAGACGATCATCAGCAGCGGGATCAGCAACGCCAACGCCGCGAGGGTGGCCGGGCTCTGCAGGAGCACCCAAGCCAGCATGGCGACGCCCAGCAGGATGATCACCAGCACGTTGCCGATGAGATACGCCGCCCCGCCGCGGAGCAGCTGCCACTCCTTGACCCGCGTCATCCCGGCGATGTATCGGGCGACAAGGAATCCGAGGAACGACATCAGCGCGGTGAAGCCGACGACCATCCACGGGTTGACCGCGGGGTTGCCCAGTGCGCTAGACAGGAGGTTACGCAAATCGCGCTGCCCGTCGACGGTGTCGATCAGGTTCCAGTTGCCCAGGAACAGCGCAAGCCCCGCGGCGAGCAGGTAGATGGCGACGATGACGGAGACGACGTTGAGGCCCCATTTGTAGAACCCGTCGAGGCGTTTGCGGGCGGTGGCGAGGTTGTGGCCGGCCTCGTCGAAGAGCGCCGCGGCGCGGGCGTCTTCCTGCGCGAGTTGCTCGGCTTCGAGCGCTTCCTGCCGTTCGAGGCGGTGCTGGTTGTACAGCATCCATAAAGCGATCCAGATCGGCAGCCCGCCAAAGAGGTACCACGCCCCGGCGTGCATCGCGCTGGACTGCGCATAAAGCCCCAGCCCCGCGACGATGATCGCAAACACGAGCTGCGTCGCCAGGCCCAGAAGCGCCGCCGATGTCGCTCGGCTGTAGGTTTGTTGGTCGTCCGTCATGGTGGGGGCGGGTCCGGGGGGCATACGCGAAACATCCTGCGAAGTGGTCGGGGACTCAATCAAAACTCAATGCAAGTTGGCGACATCAAAAAAAAAGGTGCGGAGACTGGTCTAATGGTACGCCGGGCAAGCGACGGAGTTCGGTTCAGCACCACGCGGCGCGGGTTCTCGGAACCCCTTGTCTCGGCTCGTCCTACGCCCGGCGAGCCGTGAGCCAACGGCCGGGCGGCGCAGCCCTCGAATCGGACCCGGCCGATGTGGCCCGACCCCGATCGGCCGGGGTTGCGTATGATACCCAACTCCCATGATCCGACAGCTTCTGACCATCTCGCGCAACACGTTCACCGAATCGATCCGCCAGCCGATCTTCACCGTGCTCACCCTGATCGCCGCGCTGGGCCTGATCCTTAACCCTTCGCTCTCGGCGTATTCCATGGAAACCGGCGACGGCGACCGCAAACTTCTGATCGACATGGGTTTATCCATGATCTTCCTCACCGGGATGCTCTTGGCGGCGTTTAGCGCCACCGGCGTCCTGTCCCGCGAGATCGAGCAGAAGACCGTGCTCACCGTCGTGAGCAAGCCCGTGAGCCGGCCGTTGTTTGTCCTGGGCAAGTTTGTGGGCGTCGCGGGAGCGATTTTGATCGCCTATTGGGTCCTGAGCCTGCTTTTTATGGGCACCTACCGCCACGGCGTCATGTCCACCGCCCGCGACGACTTCGACACGCCGGTGATTTTCCTCAACCTGCTCGCCGCCCTCGTCGCCCTGGGCGTGGCGACCGTCGGCAACTACCTCTACAACTGGGTCTTCACCTCCACGTTCATCAAAACCCTCGCGGTGACGATGACCCTCGCCTTCGCGGGCATCCTCGTGATGGGCAAGGGCTGGGAGCTCCAAAGCCCGCTGCACGAATTCACCGCCCACAACGGCGAACTGTTCCAACTCGCCCTGGGCCTGATCTTTATTTTCGAGGCGGTGATGATCCTCACCGCGGTGGCGATCGCCGTGTCCACCCGGCTGGGGCAGGTGATGACGCTGATTATTTGTGTCGCCACGTTCCTGGTCGGTGCCGTGACCAGTTCGCTCAGCGGCAAGGTCAACCAGCGGCTCTCGCTCCCCGCCGACTTGGACGTCTTTCAGAGCTTGGTTGCCGTGGTCACGGCCAACACGACCGCCGCGCAAAAAACCGCCGACGTCGCCCAAAAGCTGCTCTATCTCTTGGCCCCGAACCTGCAGTTTCTTTGGCCCGCCGACGCGATCACCCAGGGCCACTCGCTGGTCCACGACCTCGATGGCAACTTCACGCTCGGCGTCGTTGCCCTCGTCAGCGTCTATGCGTTGCTCTACACCACCGTCGTCCTCGCCCTGGCGATCCTGCTCTTCCAACGCCGCGAAGTCGGCTAAGCCGCCTTTCTACCGCAGCAAGGTGCGCAACGTATAGCCCCGGGTCACTGACTGACCCGGGGCCATGGGGGAAACTCAACCCAATAAGCCGTCACACGACCCATCGCCACGCGGCGATGGACGACGAATCAACCAAACGCCAGCTTGCCGCGCAGGCCACGGCTGGGCTTGGCTTGGGGGATCGCTTGGCCGGTGCGCTGAGCACGCAGGGCGCGGACCAGATTTGTGGCCAAACCCGCGACGAGCAGGCCGGTCGCGCCGACCAGCAGACCGATGAGCAGGCTCGGGTAGAGCAGCTTGAGGGTTTCCATCGGCCCCATGATCGCCAAGATCACCGGCACCGCGGCCGCGGACGCCAAGGCCGACACCGCCAGCGAAAGATAGATCGGCCGATCGCCGGTCCACCGGTTCTCCGGCGAGGGGGTTTGCGAATCGGTTTCGTGAACGATCGTTTCGGACGTTTCAAAGCTTTGCATAGTAAGTTCCTTATCAAACGGGTCCGGGTCCGGGTCGGGGGTCGGGCTGCCGGGAGGGAGGCGTTTCGGAAGGCTTGGCTTTCCAAAACTTTGGGCCACTGCGCGACGTTCGGCGTCGGACGGGGGGGGGTGAGGGAGGCGACTCGTTTCGCAACCAGCGTCGTAGTCGCCCAAGGGGCGGGAATCCCGTTCCACGGGATCGAAGGAGGGTGGCCCGGCATATCGTGGCCGCACCCCTGAATTTGCGAAGAGTATGCCAAACCGACGAAATCGGGGTGTAAACATCGCGTTAGTTTTCCGCTATTTTTTGTGCCGGCGAATACGGGCAAAAATCCCTGAAAAACAGGTGTTTTTGGCAGAGAAATCGTCGCAAAAAAGATGCGATATTTTTTAAAGTTTTTGGGCCGCCCGTGTATTGGGCAGAGGGTGGCTTGTACGGCGTGGATGCTGAGAGATTGAGCAGTCCAGACGGGAGCGAAGCGGTCGTCGTCACCGGGCGACGTGGGGTTCGGGGCTACGCGGTGGCGGCCCGACGGAGCCGATCGTTGATCGCCCGGCCGAGGCCTTGCTCGGGCACCGCCTCGGCGACGATAAGGTCTAGCCTCGCCGCGTCGAGCCGGTGCATCGCGTCGAAGAGTTGGGCCGCCGCGGCGGTGAGGTCGCCGGTTGCGCTGAGCACTTCCGCCGCGGCGAACCCCATGCCCCGGCCCTGCTCACCCCGCAAACTCAGCACCCCCACCCGCCGATTGCCCAACGACGCGGGATCGAGGTCTTGGAGTTTTTTCACCAACCGCATCGGCGTCCGCGGCGCGTAATGCCGATCGAGCATCCCCGGCGAGGCGATCTTCTCCCCCGGCTTCGCCACCACGACCCCCCCACTTCCCGCAAGCCCCGAAACCACCGCTTCGATCGCCTCGAACGACGTCCCCCCCAGCCGTAATACCACGACACCCGGGGTAGATGTTCCGTCGAACCCCACCACCGTCGATTCCACCCCCGTCGCGCACGGCCCGCCGTCCAACACCATGTCGCAGTCCACCGTCACATGCTCGGCCCGCGTCGGGCTGATGCCCCCAAACCGGTTGGCCGACGGCGCCGCGATCGGCACCCCCGCCGCCCGGATCAACCCCATCGCCACCGGATGCCGTGGCACCCGCACTCCTACCGTCTCCAACCCCGACGTCACAATCCCCGGAATCCCTCCGCCCCCGGAAATGACGGAAAATAAGGGGACGGTCCCCTTTTTCTGGTCTGCTCTCTTGTGCTCCGGCCCTCCGGCCTTTCTGCGCGGCAACACCAACGTCAACGGCCCCGGCCAAAACGCCTCCGCCAACGCCCCCGGAAGCTGCCGTTGGTGCTCGGGTAGTTGATCCAGATCCACCAGCGCCCAAGCCGCGTCGGCGTCGGCGACGTGCACGATCAGCGGGTCGAAGCTCGGCCGAGCCTTCGACGCAAACACCTTCGCCACCGCCGTCGCGTCGAGCGCATTGGCCCCCAACCCGTAAACCGTCTCGGTCGGCATCGCCACCAACCCGCCCTCCCGGATCACCCGCCCCGCGTTCTGGATGTCTTTTCCGCTGACCATCCGCAGAGTGTAAGGCGACGCCCGACATTTAGCCCCGGGTCAACGGCCTGAGGCCGCGCGGCCATCCAAGTCTGATCAAGCATCACGCCGTTTCAACACCGCCAAGTGCTCCAAATTCTTCCCCTTGCCCCCGCGGATCGGCGAACGGATCCAGCCCAAGACTTCAACACCAAGCCCCGGCAACACCTCGTCCACCACGCGCTGGGTCTGGGCGTCCGCTTCTTCATCCGTCAACTTGTGCTGCCCCGATTCGTAATGCGGCTTCACCAGCGTCACGATCCGCGCTTCGGGCGATTCTTTCAACCATCGCAGCGCCACCGGGATCGCTTTGTCCTGCTTGGTCCACCCCAGATCAATCGACACCACGTCACACCCCCGGAAGTCTTGGCCGTCTACTGCTTCTTCCGGGGGCTTGCTGTGTAACGCGTTGGTTCGTTCCATCACGACGACGCGGTCGTCTTGGCGGAGTTTCCAGGCGAGTTCGCCGTAGGCGGTATCGACGGCAAACACCTTCGCCGCGCCGCGTTGCACGAGGCAGTCCACAAACCCGCCGGTCGAGCAACCCAGGTCCGCGCAGATCGCGCCGGTCACGTCGATCTGGAAAGACTCAAGCGCCGCCTCGAGCTTCAGGCCTCCGCGGGATGCGAAATGGTGCGGTGGGTCGGCCATGGCGTATCGTGAGTTGTCCGGGGGTCGGGGGGCCGGGGGGCGGGGAGTAAAAAAAAGCCCACGTCGCGGCGACGTGGGCTCGAATGCATCATTCAAAAATAAGTTACGCGCTGAAGCTGCTGCCGCAGCCGCAGGAGCTGGTGGCGTTGGGGTTGTTGAAGACGAAGCCTCGGCCCATGACTTCGTCTTTGAAGTCGATGTTGGTGCCATTGAGGTAGAGGTAGCTTTTGGGGTCACAGACGATCTTGACGCCGTGGAGCTCGAACTCTTCGTCGGTGTCGCGGAATTGTTCGGTGAGGTCCAGGAGATACGAAAAGCCCGAGCAGCCGCCGCCCTTGACGCCGACGCGGAGGCGGACGTTGTTGGCGTCGAGCTCTTGCTGCTCGATGATGGTCTTGATTTCGCGGGCGGCGGTTTCGGAGAGTTGGATGCCCATGGTTGATCTCGGGGGTGGATGGGTTTCGGAAGGTTGGCTGAGTGTATCGGCCAAGCAGGAGTTTTATCAAAAGCGGTGATGCAGGTTACGGTGGGCTGCGGCGGCTCCGGGTCAGTGACCCATGCTAAATTTTAGATCAATCCGACGGGTTACGCCCCGGCTTCTTCGTGGTGGTGGATGCCGGCTTTTTCTTCGTAGTCGTGGACGGCGGCCTTGATCGCGTCCTCAGCCAAGACCGAGCAGTGGATCTTGACCGGGGGCAGCGACAGTTCTTGCACGATGTCGGTGTTTTTGATTTCCTCGGCCTCGTGGAGGGTTTTGCCTTTCATCCATTCGGTGGCGAGGGAGGAGGAGGCGATCGCGCTGCCGCAGCCGAAGGTCTTGAACTTGGCGTCTTCGATGATGCCGGTCTCGGGATTGACTTTGATTTGCAGCTTCATGACGTCGCCGCACTCGGGGGCGCCGACGACGCCGGTGCCCACGGTGGGGTCGTTTTTATCGAAGCTGCCGACGTTGCGGGGGTTTTCGTAGTGGTCGATGACTTTGGGGGAGTAGGCCATGGTGTGGGTGCCTTTCGTTTCTTGGGGAAGGTATTTTTGTAGGGGGTAGGTGTTCTGGTCAACGCCGAGGGATGGCTATCCCTCGGCTTGGGGGGCGTGGGGTTAGTGGGCGCCCCACTGGACGGTGTCGAGGTCGATGCCTTCTTGCACCATGTCCCAAAGGGGGGACATGTCCAGGAGCTTTTGCACGTTGTGGACGACCTTTTCGATGACGTAGTCGATTTCTTCTTCGGTGGTGATCCGGCCGAGGCCGAAACGGATGGACGAGTGAGCGAGTTCATCGCCGAGGCCCAGCGCTTTGAGCACATACGACGGCTCAAGCGATGCGCTGGTGCACGCACTGCCCGACGACACGGCGATCTCTTTGATCGCCATCATCAGCGATTCGCCTTCGACGTAGGGGAAGCTGATGTTGGTGGTGTGGGGGAGTCGTTTGGTGGGGTGGCCGTTGATGACGGCCATGTCGAGCTTGGCGGTGATGCCGTCTTCGAGTTTTTTCTTGAGCTTGCCCAAGCGGATCGCGTCGTCGGACATTTCTTTTTCGCAGAGCTCGGCCGCGGCGCCCATGCCGACGATGCCGGCGACGTTGAGCGTGCCCGAGCGCATGCCGCGCTCGTGTCCGCCCCCGTCGATGAGTGGCGAGACGCGGACGCGGGGCCGACGTCGGCGGACGTAGAGGAAGCCGCAGCCTTTGGGGCCGTACATTTTGTGAGCGGTCGCCGAGAGCAGGTCGATGCCGGCGGCTTCGACATCGGTGGGCATCTTGCCGACCCACTGGGTGGCGTCAGTGTGGAAGATGACGTCTTTGTCTTTGCAGACCTTGCCGATCTCGGAGACCTCGTTGATGGTGCCCAGCTCATTGTTGGCCCACATGATCGTGACCAGGACGGTGTCGTCGCGGATGGCGTCTTTGACTTGCTGAGCGGTGATGATGCCGTCGGAGGCGGGCTCGAGCCAAGTGACTTCGTAGCCGTCGCGTTGGAGGCGTTTGATCGGGTCGAGGGTGGCTTTGTGTTCGTGGATGGCGGAGATGATGTGCTTGCCTTTGGAGGCGTACATCTCGGCGACGCCTTTGATGGCGAGGTTGTTGGACTCGGTGCTGCCGGAGGTCCAGATGATTTCTTTGCCGGTCGCGCCGATGAGCGAAGCGACTTGCTCGCGGGCTTTGGACACGGCGTCTTCAGCGGCCCAGCCGAAGGCGTGGTTGCGCGACGAGGCGTTGCCGAAGTGCTCGGTGAAGTACGGCATCATGGCGTCGAGGACGCGGGGGTCCATCGGCGTGGTGGAGTTGTGGTCGAGGTAGATCGGGAATTTGAGGGACATCGGAGGTTGCTCCTGCGGGCGGTCTGGGGTGATTTGCGAATCGGTTGGCCGTGGAACTCTAGGCCGGGCGTGGTGTCGTGGGCGGGCGGGTGGTGTAAAACTATTTTAGTTTTGCGGTGACGCCACGACCCGCCACGGCTCGGCCGTTGGTGCTGCAGGCTTGCGGGGCCGAGGCTAGGGGTTCGGTCAGGTCGTCGATTAATTCGTCGAGCATGACGCCGTTGAAAAACCCGATCATGCGTTTATGGAGTTTGCTGATCGCGCTTTGGATCGGGCAGCAGTCTTCCATACCGCAGCCTTGGCCGACGATGGGCAGCCCGTCGCAACACGGCGCCAATTTCACCGGCCCCTCGATCGCGTTGATCACTTCCAACAACGACACCCGGCTGGGCTCCACCGCCAACTCATACCCCCCCGTCGCGCCACGGGTCGAGGTGACCAGTTTCGCCTGAGCCAACTCCTTGAGGATGTTCATCAACAGGGGCAACGGCAGTTTGTACGCCTCGGCGATCAAACGGGCACTCGTCGGCCCGGATGCGTGGGCCTTGCGACGGGCCAAATCCGACAGGGCGACCAGGGCGTAATCGGTTTTCCGGGTGAGCTGAAGCATAAAACTGCTTGACGAATCAAATCCCCGATCGGTCCGGGCTGGGCGATCATGGCTTCCACCAAGAATACTAGTACCACATCGGTACGCTTTCAAGCCCGGCCATGCCCGAATTTCTCCGAAGTCTTTACGGACGCAACAGCTAAAGCGTTGGGCGATCGCCGTCGATTGCGTATCATAGATCGCCCTTCTGACTTCCTCAAAACCCAGAGAACCGCGCATGCCCGACCACCCGAAATTCAAAACCATTCTGCTGTTCGGGGCGCCCGGCGCGGGCAAAGGGACCCAAGGCGCGATCCTCGGCCGGATCCCCGGCTTCTACCACTGCGCCTGCGGCGATGTCTTCCGCAACATCGACATCAACAGCGAACTGGGCAAACAGTTTTACGAGTATTCGTCCCGCGGCGAACTGGTACCCGACGAGATCACCGTGGGCATGTGGGCCCAGGCGATCCACGCCCGCACCATCCTCGGCGACTACAAGCCCGCCGACGACCTCTTGATCCTCGACGGCATCCCCCGCACCATCCAGCAGGCCATGATCATGGACGAGCACATCAAAGTGCTCAAAGTCATTCACCTGACCTGTGAAAACGAGACGGAGATGATCCAACGGCTGCGTAAGCGAGCCCTCAAAAGCAACCGCCAAGACGATGCCGACGAAAAAGTCATCCGCCACCGCTGGGACGTCTACGAACGCGAAACCGCTCCGGTGCTCAAGCATTACGCGCCCGAGAAGATCGTCAAGATCGATTCCATCGGCTCACCCGCACGCATCCTCCACGACATCCTCGACCACGCGGTCCCACAGCAGGACAGCCACTTCAAACGCTTCGACGGTTGATTCGGGTGTAGATCAGCACACGCTTTAACCGCCGGGCTTCGCCCGGCGGTGCGGCGGTTGCTACGCTACGCCCATGCGTATACTCATCACCGGAGCTGGCGGACGTATTGGTTCGGCGGCCGCCACCCTCCTCCACGAATCCGGCCACGACGTCGTCGCCACCGACACCGTGTATCGCGCCCAACTCCCGTTCAAGCTCCACCTCGCGGACCTCTGCGATACCCACGCGGTCTACCCATTGATTGAAGGCTGCGACGCGGTGATCCATCTGGGCAATCACCCCCACCCCTGGAGTATCCGCCCGCCACAAACACTGTTAGCCCAGAACGTGGCGATGAACACCAACGTCTTCGTCGCCGCGCTGGATGTCGGCGTCCGCCGCATCGTGGCCATCAGTTCGATCCAAGCCACGCTCGGCATGGACGCCTCCAAAATGCACCGCGGCGAGTTGCCCCCCTGTGCTTGGCCGTACCTGCCCGCCGACGGCCAACTCCCGCGTAATCCCGGGAACAATCTGTATGCGTTAAGCAAAGTATTTGCCGAGCAAACGCTCGAAGCGATGGCTGGGGAACATCACGACCTGTCGGCGGTCGCGGTGCGTTTCCCTTGGGTACGAAAGAGTATTGACGACCCCCGCGTGCAAAGCCAACGCCCGCTGCGAGTCGACGACCGACGTTTGAACGACGGCATGTGCTCGATCAGCGAGGCCGACGCGAGCAGCAGCCTCCGCGCCATCGTGGAGCAGGCCAGCCCGGGCTACCGCCAGTACTTTGTCGCGCAGTCGTTGGCGATTAAAGGGATGACGCACGAGCAGGTGGCCGCCAAGTTCTACCCGCAGCAGAGGATCACCGGGCCGTTCACGGCAGAAGGCGGCTTGGTCGATCTCTCCGCCCTGAAAGACGAATGCGGCTGGTCGCCCGCCGAACCGTTGATCGAGTTGGAACTCGACCCCGACGACTTCCCGGGTTGATCCACCAACCCCGCACCTTCGGGGGCGGAGGCGTGCCTCGATCAAAGCGACACAAAAACGCTCTACCATGTGGGGCATGTCCCCCTTGCCGAGCGCAGCTCACCCCCCCACCCCCACCCCCACCACCCTGGCCTCTCCGACGCCCGGTCGAGCCGCGACGATCTTCCGCGGGTTGGCGTGGCTCGCGTTCGCGCTGTTGTGTGTCTACCCGCTATTTTTCAGCCTCGGCAACCACCCGATCCACGGCGACTCGGAGGCCCGCTACGGCGTCGTCGCCCGCGGCATGGCCACCGGCCAAACCCCCCTGCTCGTCCCCACTTATTTCGATCAGCCCCACCTGACCAAGCCGCCGTTGACGTATTGGTTGATGGCGGCATCGATCCGGCTGGTCGGTGACGGGGAGCTGGCCCTGCGCTTACCTGCGGCGCTCTCGGGGGTGTTCACGCTGGCGATCGTGTTCGGGTTGGCGTATCGCCTGCACGGCCCCCGCCGGGCGGCGATCGCCACGGGCATCCTTGCGGTTACGCCGATGTTCGTGGTCATGAGCCGGATGGGCCTCACCGATGGGCCGCTCGGGCTGTTTAGCACCGCGGCCTTGGCGTCGGGATTGTTGGCGGCGAAAGAGCGTAAACAAATATGGGTAATGGGTTTATGGATTTCGGTCGCGTTGGCGCTGCTGACCAAAGGGCCGGTTGGGCTGCTGGCTCCGGGGGCGCTGGGGTTGTGGTTGTTGTTGACGGGTCAGCGTGAGTCGTGGCGTCAACTTCGGCCGATCGGGGGACTCGCGGCGGCGCTGATGCCGATTGTGGCGTGGGGTCTCTTGGTCGCGTGGCAGCACCCCGAGGCGTGGGGAATCTGGAAGTTTCAAACCCTTGATCGAGCGGCGGGCACCGGCGACCACCCCGAGCCGTGGTGGTTTTTCATCCCCGTCCTCGCGCTGGGCCTGCTTCCCGCCACCGCCCTGCTCTGGTCGGCCAAGCCCCGGCTCGGCCGATGGCGAGCGACGGCCGCGAACGCGATGCAGCAGCAAGACGAAGCCATGCTCTGGGCGGTCATGGGCACGCTGACTTTTATCGTCTTCACCGCCATCACCGGCAAATTAATGAGCTACCTTCTCCCCCTCGCCGCGCCGCTGGCGTGGTGGGCCGCAGCACGGTGCGAATCCATAAATAATGACAAAACAGATAAATACAAAAATTATCTTCGTGTTGCTGGCGTGCTGAGTGCTTGCGCTGCGCTTGCGATTGCAGCGTGGATGATTGCGCGTCGCTACGGCGTGGCCGAGGCGTTGATGGTGTGGCCCGCGGGTGTGCTGCTCGTTGTCGTGGTACTGCTAGGGGCCGCCCGCGGGTTTGAAGTGGGGCCGCGACGAATGCCCAGTTTCGTGGTGCTATGGTTGGCGGTTCTGCATGCGGTGGCGTGGGCCCAGGTCGCGGAGGACCGGGTGTACGGTCGCAACAGTGTTCCCGCTGCCGTAGAGGCGGTGCGGACCGCGACCGGCTTGGATCGGCCGCGGATTCTTACCGTGGGGTTTGCCGAGCGTAGCTTGCCCTATTACACCGACCGCCCCACCGCCCGGATCGACCCGCGGGTGTTACCCGGCACCTGGTCAGCCATGCGTAAAGACGACTTGGTGCTGCTCGCCGACCCCGAAGCGTGGGATATCTTTGACGCGGACCCCCATTGGGACCTCGCTGAACGATTCGAGAAGGTGCCCCTCGAACTCAAGCTTGGCTACGACGCCCAACCGATCCGCGTTTATCGGACGACCTCAGCCTACCGCGAGCCTTGATTTACTGCGTTTCGACGCCCAGCTTGGCGAGCAATTGGTCGAACTGATCGATGTTGTAAAAGTCAATACTCAGCGTCCCCGCCCCTTTTTTGCGGGCGGTCTTGATGTGTACCTTGGTGCTGAGCTGTTCGCCGATCTGCCGTTCAAGATCATCGAGGTAAGCGGCCCGCACCGCCTTCTTTTGCGGTTCGATGGGGTCTACCTGCTTTGTGTCGATGGCTTTGGCCTCGGCCTCGACTTGGCGCACGGATAGGCCGTCTTTGACCGCCTTTTCCGCCAACGCCAATTGGTGAACAGGGTCTTCGATCCCGGCGATGGCCCGCGACTGACCCATGGATAGCATTCCGCGAACCACCATGTCGCGGACGGGGGGGCTGAGCTTGAGTAGTCTTAGCAGATTGGTCACGGTAGATCGCTCGAGTCCAACGCGCTCCGCGATCGCCTCGTGACTCAGTCCAAACGAGTGCCCCAGCCCTTGAAATGCCTCAGCACGCTCAATCGGGTTCAAATCCTCACGCTGGAGATTTTCGATCAGGGCCCACTCCGCGACTTGTCGATCATCCAATGCCTTGATGTACGCCGGAATCGTCTCCAGCCCCGCCAAACCCGCTGCCCGCCAGCGGCGCTCCCCCGCAACCAATTCATAGTCGCCCACACCCCGAGGCCTGACCACCACCGGCTGGATCAGCCCCTCCCGCTTGATCGAATCCGCCAATTGCAGCAGGGCGGTCTCATCAAAGTGCTGACGAGGTTGACGCGCATTGGCGTGTATCGCCGACACCGCAACCCGTTGATACCCCTCAGCCCCACCGCCACCCGACCCCCCCTCGCCCACGGAGACACCCGATACCGGGCCGCCCAAACCCCTCGCCGCATCCGCCCCCACCATCGGCGAGGCCGACACCGGCGACGCCATCAAGCTGCTTAATCCACGACCTAGCCGTGACGGCTTCTTCTTCTGACCCCCCGACGATAACCCTTGGCCTGATCCTGCCACGAGAGCCTCCTTGCTGTTGTGAAATTGGGGTTCTATCTCGGCCCTTAACTTACCCACCCGACTTGCATTAATCAACTGTTCCACGTGAAACACGCGAAGTGTGCACCTCACATGAAGCCACGACTATCCGCGAGTTGTTCCACGTGGAACATTGGAATTAATCGTGTAAAATATTGTCAATGATGATTTTATAAAATGTATAAAATAAGTGGAGCGCAGCGAACTGGGCCGGGCTCCGCCTCGTATTACAGGAGTGGGGATGATTCTCTACGCAACCATGTTTTCTCCTCCACCCTGCCCGCTGGATCGTAAGTCCAGTGGGCAGGGTTTTTTGCAGAAAAATATCGATTGGGGTGAAGGCGAGATGAACGTTGTTCGGTCAATCATTTGCCCTTGGCAAATTCGCCACACTCGCCAGAGTCCATCGGGCCCTCGGCGAGGTGGGGCGGCGATAAAATATTATCGGACGATGCGTGGGTTTGGCATTTGCGTTTTCGTACCCTCTCAACCCGGCTACCGCTAACGGGCGGCGTGAAATCCACTGAACCGGCCTCAACGCGGCTATTCTTCACGGCCTATCGGGGCGTTGTCCGATGTCCCCTTCGCTGCAAGGATGCAGATTCGGCCGACGTTCTTTTGTGAGCAGCTTGCTCCATTGTTCTCGTTCGGCCCGCCGGTGAGGATCACCCCCCGTCGCCCCGCCACACGCGGGCCGACCGACCGCTTTGGTTTGACCGCTCTTTTGATTGTCTGCGGTCCTTGTCGCCTGTCCATCCCGTCCCTCGGCGTCGGAGCAGATCACCTTTGAACCCCCCAGCCGCCAACACCCCAGCCCCGCCCCGCGCTAAAGCCAAAGCGAAAGCCAAAGCCCGCAACCGTGCCCCCGGAAGCGCCCCCGGAAACGCCCCCGGAAACGCCCAAGCCCCCGCCACCGGAGCATCGTCCGGAGCGGCCACCCGTCAAATCGGCACCGCGATCTCGACCAACGTCGCCGCCGTGAAGACTTCCGCCACGCCGCTCCAAGTCGCCGCTACCCCCGCTGCGGGCATGATGCGTCGCACGGCCGTCGCCCCCGCCTCCACCTCGGCCCCCAAAAAACAATCGCGCTTCGAGCCGCCCGTCACCGCCTTCCTCGCCTACATCCGCATCGAGTGCGGCTTCTCGCCCGCCACCCTCGCGGCCTATGGCGGCGACCTGCGCGACCTCTGGGTCTGGATGGTCCAGCAACACCAACACAGCTGGCACGACCTGACCCCCGACCTGATCGCTGAGCATTTAAAGTCGCTCGAAGCCAAAGGCCACGCCGTCTCCACCATCGCCCGCCACGTCGCCACCATCCGCGTGTTCTGTCGTTTCCTCAAGGCCCACGACCACACCGACGCCGACCCCGCCGAGCAGCTCACCCAGCCGCAAACCTGGTCCCGCCTGCCCACCGTGCTCGGCGAAGAGCAGATCAACAAACTCCTCGCCGCGCCCGACCCCGATGCCCTGCTCTACCTCCGCGATGTGGCGATGATGGAGATGCTCTACGCCGGCGGCCTCCGCGCCAGCGAAATCTCCGACCTCGTCACCACCGGCATCCATGCCGACATCGGCGTCGTCCGCGTCATGGGCAAAGGCTCCAAAGAACGCGTCGTCCCGCTCGGCCAACCCGCGCTCAAAGCCCTCCAACGCTACACCGACGAACTCCGCGACGACCTGGTCCGCGACAACACGCCCACCGACCGCGTCTTCCTCTCCCGCACCGGCCAACCCATCACCCGCATCGTCGTCTGGCAGATCGTCAAACGCCACGCCGAGAAGGCCGGCCTCTCCCACGTCCACCCCCACACCCTCCGCCATTCCTTCGCCACGCACCTGCTCGCCGGCGGGGCGGACCTCCGCGTCGTCCAGGAACTGCTGGGCCATTCCAACATCAAGACCACCCAGATCTACACCCACGTCGATCGCTCGCGCCTCAAAGAAGTCTTAACCAAATTCCACCCCCGCCCTTAATCCGCAAGATATTCAATCGGCTTTCATCCTTCTCACCTACGATGTGCCGATGAACACTCGAATTCTTGTCGCGGCGATCGGTGTGGCGGGACTCGGACAACTCAGTGCCTGCAGCTATCCCGATCGAGGTAGCGCGCTCGAACGGCTTGGGGCGGACCTCGGGCTGCAAACCACTCGCGGGGCGTACGACTCGCCCAAAATGCGGCTCGGCACCATGCCGTTCGACGCATGGTACTCGCCGCTCCAACCGCTGGGCATCAACGACCTGGGCCAACACGCCTACGTCGCCCCCGGCATCGACAGCGATTGGGGCGACGAGGCCAGCCGCGGAACGCTCTACGCCGCCGAGGCCGGCTTCCTCGACATCGCCCACGTCCGCAACGCCATCGACCTCACCCGCTTCGCCTTCGACCGCATCGCGGCGTGTTTTTACCACGGCGTCAACGAACTGGACATCGTCTCGGCCGAGCCCGACATCTATCACGTCACGTTCACGCCGCCCGAGTCCTGGCATCACCTCGCCGACCGCGACGACATCGATCCGCAAACCCTCGACGAGGTCCGCGAGGCTTCGATCCAAATCGCCGGCCGACTCGCTTACCTCATGACCACCTGGCACGAAGTCATCACCGCCTTCGGCTACAAAGGCATGGGCTTTGTCACCGAAAAACCGTCCGCCTTCAGCTACGACGACGCCGTCTCGCACCGCGTCGGCGTCGAGGCCGCGATGCGGGCACTCCGACTCAACTCCAATCTCGCCGAGTTCGACCAAACCGTCACCGCAACGCTGCACGACACCTTGATCGAGTTGGGGGTGCTGCCCGCAGAAGAAGTGGTCAAGCGGGCCGAACGGGCAGAGGGTAGATTTTGGCGGGGCGATGAACCCACGCTACGCATCGTCGATCTGGGCATGGACGGCGAGCCTTTGGTCGCCCACCTCATCGACGAACGACTCACCCCGCGGCAATGGCAATGGCCAAGCGAGGCAAACGTCAACGGCTGGCCGATCAACGAACTGTTTGATGTCACCATCGAGTTGCGCATCGATGAGGCACCACAAATCTAAGAAGCCCTCCACAAAACCGATGGGCCGATCCATCCCCGTTCGGATTTCACCGCATTGCGTGACGTATTGACCCGCCAATTCGGCGAATGACTTCGATCCGGTTCGACGGCGAAAGCGATCAATCCTCCGACACAAAAAAGCGGCGACCGATCAACAAAGACCGTGTCGCCGCCGGGTGGGGGGCAGTGGGTGATGTACTGGGACGGGGCAGTTAGACCGCCAGCTGAGCTTCGATTTTTTGCACGATCTCCGTGCCGAGCACGGGGTCCCCCACGGTGCCGACGCGGACCGAGACTTCGCTGGTTTCTTCGGTCATCTTGCGGATATCAACCGCGACCTCGGTGCCGTCGGCCATCATGCCTTTGACGTTCCCGTCGAGCTTGGTGGCGTTGCCTTCGACGCCCTTGAGTTCGTAGTCACCCAAGACTTCTTCGGCCGCCGCGACGGCTTCATCGACGCTGCCGTTCACGCTGCTCCACTGCTGGACGTAATTACTTTTAATGCCCGGAGCGTCGGTCGCGCAGCCCACGAGTGTCAGGCTTGAAGCGCCGAGCAGCAGGGCAAGGGTTGTCGTGGTGGTCAGCAGGGTCGTCGTGTTTTTCATCGTTTCCATTCTTTGGTTAAAGTTCAAGTCCGCCGTCGGGCTTGTCACTGACAAGCACCCCGGCGGCATAAGTTCATAGTATGCACACGCATCGTGAACTCCCTATGAAACTCACCCCATCAGCCCACAACCCAACCGAGCACGACGCTTCGTGCTCAGACGAGGCAACGCGGCGCGCACAAAATCGACCGATTCCTGAACTTTTTTTGCAAATCCCAACTCGTTGCGATCACTCGCTTTGCCGCGGCAACGAACGCTCGGTGCGCACAAACCGTTCGCTTCGCCCAAGGG
>CAYPCC010000019.1:0-24042 GCA_964409095.1 uncultured Phycisphaera sp.
TTTGTCACCCAGGCCGTCGCGGGCCACGACCTGACGCTCTACGGCGACGGGCAGCAGACCCGCGCGTTTTGCGATGTCCGCGACGTGGTCGCTGCGCTGGCCCAACTGATCGACCACGACGACGCCTACGGCCGGGTGTTCAACGTCGGCTCGACGACTCAAATCACCATCGAACAGCTCGCGGAACAAGTCATCGAACAAGTCGCCAAGGCGGGCGGTCCGCGGGTCGGCAAATCGTTTGTTTCCTACGAAGCGGTCTACGGCGAAGGCTTTGAAGACCCGCCCCACCGCCTGCCGGACATGACCCGGCTGCGCGAGGCGATCGGTTTTTCGCCGAAGGTCGAGCTTTCGCAAACCTTGCGTGAACTCATCGCCACTGAACAAGATCGAGCTAGTCTCGCAAAATCTTCCGGCAGTATGGGAGAACACGGATGAGCACGATGATGTCCCTCCCGCCCGGCTCGACCGCCACGCTGGCGGCGTTCCACGGCATGGTGCAGGAACTCGCTCCGTATATGGGCGTGTTTTTTGTCGCGTTTTTCGTGGCGATCGCCCTGACGCCGGCGATGAAAGCCTTGGCGATTCAAAACGGGATCGTCGATTGGCCGGACCTGAAGCGTAAGAACCACGCGGTGCCCGTGGCCTATCTCGGGGGGGTGGCGATTTTCGTCGGCTGGGTCTGCGGGGTGTTTTCGAGTTACGTCGTCACGCCTGAGATGCCGCTCAGTTCGACCACCAGCGGCCGGCTCATGCTGCAGAGCTTTCCGCTGTCGATCATTATTGGTGCCGGCGTCATCACCATCACCGGCATCTTCGACGACGTCTACGGCATCCGTGCCCGGGTCAAGATCGGCGGCCAACTCTTCGCCGCCGCCGCGCTGACTTGGGACCGCATCGGTATCGACCTCACCGAGACGCTGTTTAACCTAGTCGGCCTAGTGCCGTCCGACTCGGTGATCTACTTCACCGCGACCTTCCTCGTGGCGTTCTTCGTGTTGGGCGGTTGCAACGCAGTCAACCTCATTGATGGGCTCGACGGACTATCCTCGGGCGTCTTGGCGATCGCTATGATCGGCTTCCTGCTGATCGCGCTGCTCATCGGACAGAACCCCGACGTCGAAGTGGCGGCACTCTTGGATAACCCCAAACGGATCGTGCTTTGCCTCGCGGCGATCGGGGCGATCCTGGGGTTCCTGCCGTACAACTTCAACCCCGCCAGTATTTTTATGGGTGACGCGGGCTCGCTGCTGTTGGGCTTCCTCGCGGTGGCGGCAATCCTGCTGTTTGGCGACGCGGGGGGTTGGTCGCTGAAACTCGTGACCGCGGCGCTGATCGTCTTTGCCGTGCCGATCACCGACACGTCGCTGGCGATCATCCGCCGCAAGATGCGTGGCCAGCCGATCTTCAGCCCCGACAACCAGCACCTGCACCACCTCTTGCGGCGGTCGGGCTTGTCGGTCAAAAAATCGGTGTTCGTGATGTACCTCGCCGCGATCGTCTTCGGCGTGATCGGCGTGTCGATGATCGGCCTTGACCTGCAGTGGCGCTACTCGCTGGCGATCTTCTTCGTGATCTACGGCTTCATCATGGTCACCGCGTTTAAATACGGGGCCTGCTGCATCGCTTTGGATCGTCAACGCCAACACGACGCCCAGCCCGACATCCCCGACGCCGCCCCGATCAACCGCCCGATGCCCCAACCCAGCGACCCCAACGCCGACAGCGCCGCGGGCTTCGCCCCGACGATCGACCCCGCCAGCCGTAACTAATTCCACCCTCTCCATCGACGCCCTGTTCACAGGGCCGGGTATCGCCAAGTGAATCCTTAGCCGTGCTTGCAGCCGCACGGCGCGGGGTTACAATGCGTGTAAGCGGCGGAGTTGCCGTGATTGTCGGATGTTGGTCTAAACCGTGTTTTTGGCCTTGCGGAAGGGAAAAACCTGCGGTTTAGACTTATTTTGCATTCATTTGCCCTCGGTCAAGGCGGTAACAGCAAGCAGGACGCTCGCTCATTCACCCCCCCGATCCGGCCACCCGGCCGACGGATTGGGTGTCGCCCCCACCCCGTTCAGGGCAATAAAACCCGTGTCGCTGATGGCCCCGCCACGTTGGCGACGGCTTGAATCTTGCGACCGCATTTTTCCCCACCGGGACGGCTCGATTCAGTAAGCCCCCCACCGTCAGGAGTTTCGCACATGGCCTCGCTCGTTAACGACCTCATCGAAGCCGGTATCCACTTCGGCCACCGCTCGACCCACTGGAACCCGAAGATGGCCCCGTACATCTTCGGCAAGCGCAACCGCATCCACATCATCGACGTCAAGCAGACGATCAAGGGCCTGCTGCTCGCCCGTAAATTCGTCACCAAGACCGTCGCCGGAGGCAAAGACGTGCTCTTCGTCGGCACCAAACGTCAAGCCCGCAACATCATCGAAAAACACGTCAAAGAGTGCGGTATGCACTACTGCACCGAGCGTTGGCTCGGCGGCACGCTGACCAACTTCTCCACCATCCGCGCCCGCCTCAAGCGCCTTGAAGAACTCGAGCGCATCGAAGAGTCCGGGGAATTGAAAAGCTATTCCAAGAAAATGGAGTCGCAGCTCAACCGCGAAAAAACCAAGATCCTGCGCAACCTCGAAGGCATCCGCAACATGACCAAGTTGCCCGGCCTGATGGTCATCATCGACGTCAACGCCGAGACCAACGCCGTCAAAGAAGCCCGCAAGCTGGGCATCCCCACCGTCTGCCTGATCGACACCGACAGCGACCCCGACTACGCCGACATCCCGATCCCCGGCAACGACGACGCCATGCGCGCCATCGAGATCGTCATCGACCAGCTCTGCCGTGCGGTGCAAGAGGGCAAGCAAGCCCGCACCATCGCCAACGAAGGCATCGACCCGATCGCCAAAAAGGGTGAAGGCCAGCCACGCAAGCGCAGCAGCCGCGCCCAATTCTCCGCCGATACCCCGGCCCCGGAATCGACTTCGCAAGACGACGTCCCCGACGATGCCGCTGCCGAAGCCCCGGCCCCCGAAGCCGCCTCGCAACCCGCCAACTAATTTCAGAACCCCCGCCGCCGCCCCGCAGCACCCTGCGGGGCGGCGGCTTACTCCCCCAACCCCGCGAAACCCCGTTCGTTTCGCCCGCTATCGTCCCGAGGTTTGGCGACCCGATCGTCGGCCCCTCGATTTACGACCTGATCCGTTTTGACCTTATTTTCCCGGAGAAATCGCCATGGCGATCACCGCCAAAGACGTAAACGCCCTTCGCCAAAAGACCGGCATGGGCATGATGGAATGCAAAAAAGCCCTGACCGACGCCGACGGCGACGTCGCCAAAGCCATCGAACTGCTGCGTGAACGCGCCGGCGGCAAGATGGACACCCGCGAGGCCGAGGCCGGCGAAGGCGCGATCGCCGTCGCCCAACACGGTAACGCCATCGCCATGGTCAAAGTGATGACCGAAACCGACTTCTCGGCCCGCAACGAAGGCTTCCTCGCCACGCTCCAACAGATCGCCGACGAAGCGGTCAAGATGGACGCCACCGGCCCGATCGAACCCAACGCCGCGATTAAAACCCTCGTCGAAGACCTCCGCCTGACCATCAAAGAAGGCATCGTCTTCGGCCAAGGCGTCCGCGTCACCGGCGACCATGTCGCCAGCTACGTCCACACCAACCGCAAGTCCGCCGCGGTCGTCGCCGTGTCCGGCGACATCGACGAGGAACTGCTGCGGGGAATCTGTATGCACGTCACCGCCGCCGCCCCGCCGGTGTGCCCTTCGCCCTTGGCGATCGACCAAGACGGCATCCCCGCCGACCAGCTCGCCGCCGCCAAGGCCGAGTTTGTCCAAGAGGCCGCCGACACCGGCAAGCCCGCCGAGATCGCCGAGAAGATCGCCGGTGGCAAGATGAACAAGTGGGTCAGCGACCACACCCTCCTGGGCCAAACCTACATCAAAGAGATGGACGCCAAGAAGCCCGTCAAAGACTACATCCCCGCCGGCGCGACGATCACGAACTTCGTCCGCTTCGCGGTGTGATGCCGGGTGCCGTTTGAACTTTTAAACGCCCGCGGATTGACGCCGGGGGCGTTTTTTGTGCGCCTGCGGGGAGCGCCTCGCCTTGGCGATCCGATAGAATTGGGATTCGCTCGAAAGGACCCGCCGTGACCTCAATTAAGACCGACCTCAAAGCCAACCCCACCCCCGGAATCATCCCCGGAACCACCCCCGGAACCACCCCCGGAGCCACCCCCGGAGCCACCCCCGGCACCAAGGCCGACCCCATCGCCGCCTACGCTGGCCGACAAGTCTGGGTCGATGGCACCCTCAAGCCCGCGGCCGAGGCCAGCGTCTCGGTCTTCGACCACGGCGTGCTCTACGGCGACGGCGTGTTCGAGGGCATCCGCATCTATCACGGCAAAGTCTTGAAGCTGCGCACCCACTTGGGCCGGCTGTTTCAGTCGGCCAAATCCATCAAGCTGAACATGCCGTACTCGCTCGACGAATTGTTCACGGCGGTGAAAGAAACCGTCGCCGCCAACGGCATGGACAACGGCTACATCCGCCTCGTCGTCACTCGCGGCCCCGGCACCCTCGGCATCGACCCCGTGCCCTGCCCCCGGCCGTGCGTGTTCATCATCGTCGCGCCCATCAAGCTCTACCCCCAGGAGTTTTACGAAAAAGGCCTCCGCCTGATCAGCTCGTCGTTCATCCGCACCAACCCCCAGGCGCTCAGCCCGCGCATCAAGAGCCTCAACTACCTCAACAACATCATGGCCAAGACCGAAGCCCTCGAGGCCGGCGTGCTCGAAGCGGTGATGTACAACGACCAGGGCTACGTCGCCGAGGCCACCGCCGACAATTTGTTCATTGTCAATCACACGGGTAAAGGCACCCGCGTCATCACCCCCCCGCTCTCGGCGGGGTGCTTGGAAGGCGTGACCCGCAACCTCGTCATGGACCTCGCCCACGCCGCGGGGTTGGAGGTGCGTGAAGAAAACCTCACCCGCCACGACCTGTATGTTGCCGACGAGATGTTCCTCACCGGCACCGGGGCCGAGGTGATCCCCGTGGTGAATCTCGACAACCGCTTGATCGGGGCCTCCGGAAGCGAAGGCCAAGTCGGCGACACCACCCGACAACTCATCGCCGCGTTCCGGGAGATGGTGAAAGATGCGCCGGAAGACTGACTCGGCAAGCCATTGAACCGCGGAGGTCGCGGAGGCTCACGGAGAAAGGCATGGGCCACAAAAAATCATAAAGCACGCAATACTAAGAATCGGCTAGTTTGCATTCTGCAACTCTTGTCATTTTTTGTGGCTAAATCAATGGCGACACCTCCGCGATCCTCCGCGTCCTCTGTGGTTGATCGGTCTTCTTTTCTCACCACACTCCTATGACCGATCCCATTTCCAATCTGTCGTACCTCACCGCCGACCTCCCCGGCACCGGCGGCAGCCTCAAAAACCGCCCCGAGGATTTTCTCGTCGATGAGCAGCCGCTCTACGAACCCTGCGGCGAGGGGGAGCATCTCTATCTCTTTATTGAAAAGAAGCAAGCCACCACACAGGACCTGATCCGCCGGGTGGCCAAGGCGTTTCGGGTGAAGCGGTCGGACGTGGGGGTTGCCGGGCAAAAAGACAAACACGCCGTGACCCGGCAGCACCTGTCGATCTACCGCCCCGGCACCACCCCCGCCGACGATGCCGAGGCCCTCGAACGCTTCGCCGAGTATCCCTACGCCCAGGTCATCTGGGCCGATCGCCACACCAACAAGCTCCGCCGGGGCCACCACGGCGGGAACCGCTTCGTCATCAAGCTCCGCGCTGTCGAACCCACCGCCGTGCTGCAGGCCAAGCCGATCCTCGAACGCCTCGCCGTCGAAGGCTTCCCGAATTACCTCGGCGAGCAACGCTTCGGCTACCGGCAAAACTCGCACACCCTCGGCAAGCTCATGCTCCGCGGCGAATGGCAAGCCTTCCTCGACGAGATGCTCGGCAAGCCTTTGCCCACCGAAAGCGACGCCGTCCAACAAGCCCGCGCCGCGTACGAAGCCGGCGACTACGACCTCGCCCTCGAACACATGCCCAAGTCGCTGCGGGCCGACCGACAGGCGCTCGATGCGCTGCGCCAACACAAAACCCCCGAGCAGGCGGTGAACCGCATCGACCGGACGCAGCGCGAATTCCTCGTCACCGCGTTGCAGTCGGCGGTGTTCAACACGGTGGTCGATCGTCGGCTGCGTGACGGGACGTTGGCGAAACTGCTGCCGGGCGATTTGGCGTGGAAGCACGACAACCGGTCATGCTTCGCGGTGACCCCGGAAGTCGCGGCGGCGGAGAATGCGTCCGACGGGCGGGTCGCCACGGTCGAAGTCTCGCCTTCGGGTCCGTTCTGGGGGCCGGGCATGACCCCGGCCCGGGGCGACGTGCTCGCCGCCGAACGCGCCGCCCTCCACGACGCCGGCCTGACCGAAGACGACTTCGCCCACCAGCGCCACCTCAGCGCCGCCGGCACCCGCCGACCGCTCCGCGAACGCCTCGTCGACCCCGACTATTCCGGCGGCGTCGACGAGCACGGCCCCTACCTCCGCCTCGCCTTCACCCTCGGCCGCGGCGCCTTCGCCACCATGGTCGTCCGCGAGATCACCAAAGGGGGCAGTGGGCAATAGGGTTGGGGCAGTGGCGGAAGACGCAAGCGGTAGTGCAGGACGAGTCACGGCGAGCCATCGCTTGAGGTTCCCTCCCATTGCCCCAACCCCACTGCCCACTGCCGACCCCCCCACCACCACTCGACAAACTACACCCGCTACATCACAATGCCACGCTCAATACGCTCTGGAGTACCCCATGAAAGCCAACGAAATCCGCCCCGGCCAAGTCCTCAACCTCGACGGCACCGCCTACCTCGTCACCAAAATCGAAAACGTCAAGCCCGGCAAAGGCGGCGCATTCGTCCAGACCAAACTCAAATCCATCAAGCACGGCAACGTCACCGAAAAACGTTTCCGCACCGCCGACGAAGTCGATGGCACCACCCTCGACCGACGCGACGTCGAATACCTCTACTCCGACAACACCGGCGCGATCTTCATGGACAGCGAATCGTTCGAGCAGTTCACCATCGATGGCGAAATCCTCGGCGACACCCTCCTGTTCATCAAACCCAACGAATCCATCACCGGCATGTTCCTCGACGGCAACTGCATCACCATCGAATTGCCGATGCAGGTCGAACTCAAAATCACCGAGACCGAGCCGGGCATTAAAAACGCGACGGCCACCAACGTGATGAAAGAAGCCGTCTGCGAGACCGGCCTCAAGATCCGCGTCCCCCCCTTCATCAAAGAAGGCGAAGTCGTCCGCATCAACACCGAAACCCGCGACTACCTCAACCGCGTCACGGGCTGAGTGCGATAGCGCTGCGTTTGTTTTTACTTTCGTTTAGCCGCGGATCGAAGACCCGCGCTGCGCCTCAACCACCCTTCAATCCGCACGGCGATCTGCGATCGCCCGCTCAACCGCAAGCGGCAGAGGTTGGGTTTTGGGTATCCGCGATCCGTACCCTTTCGGTTTGGATTGCCCCGGCCTGCGGCGCGGGTATGCTCATTGGATGAGCGACACACTTCCTACCCTGATCGTCGGCGCGGGGATCGCCGGGATGACCGCCGCCCATAAGCTCGCCGCCGAGGGGCGACAAGTGGTGGTGCTGGACAAAGGCCGACGCCCCGGCGGGCGGATGTCCACCCGCGTCTCCCGCAGCGGCCCGACGTTTGACCACGGGGCCCAATACCTCACGGCCCGCAGCGTGACGTTTGAGCAAGAAGTCGCGCGGTGGATCGAGCTGGGCGTCGCGGCCGAGTGGCACGGCAAGATCGTGGATCTGAAAGAAGGCGAAGCGCCGACCGACACCAAGCGGGTCGCCCGCCGGTACGTCGGGACACCGGGCATGGCGTCGATCGTGAGCCACCTCTGCGACACCGCCGGGATCGAGGCGATCGACGGGCCGCACTTCGACGTCCGCGTCACCGAACTGGAAAAATCCGACGCCGGCTGGACCGCCATCGACGAAGCGGGAAAAACCCACGGCCCGTTCGCCGGGGTCATCGTGTCGATCCCCGCCCCCCAGGCCCGCGAACTCTTGGCCAAGCCTTGCCCCGGCCTCGCCGACACACTCGGCGACGCGACAGTGTCGGCGACATGGACGCTGATGCTGGCGTTCGAAAAACCGCTGGAGCTTTGGCAACCGTTCGACGCGGCGTTTGTCGAAGACCCGCAAAACGAGCTTTCGATCATGGCCAACATTTCGGCCAAGCCCGGTCGGCCGAGCGTCGAGGAGGCGGGCGAATGCTGGGTCGCCCACGGCCGATCCGACTGGTCGCAGACCCATGTCGAAGACACCCCCGAATCGGTCGCCGCGACGCTGACCGCGGCCTTCGGCCGCGCGATCGGCCGGACGCTGCCCACGCCGACCTACGCCGCGGTCCACCGCTGGCGCTACGCCAACGTCGTCGAGCCGCTGGGCGATCGCTGGCTGTTCGACGCCGAGTTGGGCGTCGGCGTCTGCGGCGATGCGTGTACCGCGGGCAGCCACACCAACATCGAGCGGGCGTGGCTCAGTGCGCTGGGGCTGGCCGAGCACATGACGACGTGAGCCGGGCTGGTCTGCCGTGGTAAAGTTCAGGCATGTCCATCACGCCCGAACCCGCTGCCCCGCCCCGCCTGTACGCCGACCTGGCTTGGCTGTGGCCGCACCTCTCGCCGCCGGAGCATTACACGGCCGAGGCGGCGCTGCTTAACGAACTGATTGCTGAGCGTTTGGGGCCGGGGCCCAAGCGGATTTTGGAGTTGGGCGCGGGCGGGGGACACACGCTGGTCCACCTCGCCCAAGACAGCGGGCGGGTCGGGATTCATGAATGCGTGGCGGTGGATTTGTCCGAGCCGATGTTGGCGAATTGCCGGGCGCTGATCCCGGGGATCGAGGCGGTGGCAGCGGATATGCGGGACGTTCGGCTGGGCCGGACGTTTGATGTGGTGCTGGTCCACGACGCGATCGATTACCTGCTGTCGCCGGGCGACGTGGCGAAGACGCTGACCACCGTCCACGAGCATCTGGTTGCGGGGGGGCTGGCGGTGATCGCGCCGACGTACACGCACGAGACGTTTGTGGATGGCGAAGTGGCCGACGACGGCACCACCGGAAGGCAAGGCAGCGACGAAGACGGCGGCGCGGCCGAGGTGACCTACTTCACCTACGTCCACGACCCCGACCCGGCCGACGACACGTTCGAGATGATCCTGCTGTATCTGATCCGCGACCCCGAGACCCGGCAGGTCGAAACGGTCGAAGACCGCCACACGCTGGGCCTATTCCCGCACGGGGTGTGGCTGGACCTGATCGCCGAGGCGGGGTTCGCCGCCGAGTACGTCGAACAGGGCGACGATGATGGTGAAGACGAAGCGGCGTGGGCGTTGTTTGTCGGCATCAAAAAATAACCGCGACGAACCACGGCGAACCACGGCGATCTTTGATCGCCCGCTAAACGACATCCTTCCGTCACGAAAAGACCATAAAAAAAGCCGGTCGTAAGAGCGTCCATGCTCCTGCGACCGGCGTTCCCCAGCATCCCTGCCGGGGATCAAAATTCCAGATTGCCTTCATGCCCATCCGTGAGCAGCGACCTGGAGGCGAGCAAGTCCGTTCACTCGCACGGGCAGATCATACCCCCTCAATCACCCCTGTCAATCCAATAATCTAAAAATACTCAAAATTTTTGCCACATGTCATCCAAAATATACGATATTTGTCTGATTATCGGGCTGAGCGTGCGTCATGTTATCCACGAATGGTCAAAGTGTCGATGACATTGTCGAGTATAATCCACTTTGTTGAGAGTATGACGATGACTGTCGAATCCATCCTATCCGAGAATGTGCGGGCTGCCCGCGGGGCGGCGCTCAAGAAAGCCCGCAAGGCCGCGGGGCTCTCGGCCGAGCGATTGGCCCAGTTCGTCAACGACCGCACCGCCGGCAGCGACCTCACCCGCCACGCCATCTATTCCTACGAGCAAGCCAAAGTCCTGCTCTCCCGCGAAGTCGGCCACCGCATCGCCACCGCCCTCCAACTCCACCCCGGAAAGCTACTCCTGGGCGACCCCGAATACGCTCAACCAACCGACAGCCCCCCCACGACCGCGCCCGCTCGCTTTGCGGTCGACGTCCCCCAAGCTGAAACATCAACCCAAGGCGTACCCGTCGTGGTTCGCGTCGAGCTGATCACCGCCGCGCAGCGGACCCTCGCCCCGGTCGAGGTGTTGGTCCGTTTGCTGCAGAAGGCCAAGCTCGGCCGGGTCGACATCGCGGGCTATCTCGATGTCTTTCACCTGTTGCTCGAAGACACGCTGCCGTTGACTCGGTCGTCGGCGTTCGAGGAGGTCCGCACCTTCGGCGACGAGCCGGGCAACGAAGCCCCCTACGCCCTGACCCAGGCGGTGCTGCAACTTCACGCCGTCGCCGACGCCACGCTCAAACGCCTCATCGATCCCGGCCACGAAAGCCCGACGGGGCTTTTCGACTACTGCGAAAAGCAAACCGCCGCGCTGGCCGAGCTCGCCAAGACGATCCGTGGCGAGATCGACGCCTGCAACAAACGCCTGCCGGGCGTGAGCATGGACGCGGATTAAATTTCACAACGCACGTTACGGCTTTACGCCAGCGCCCCGGTGCAGCTTGAGCCCGCCCCGGCGGTGCAGCCGTAGCAGTGGTCGCCGGTGGCGATGACGCGGTTGCCGAGTTCGGCGGCCGTCGTGTCCCACAAAAACTTGCCTTGCAATCCCGGGGCGGGGGTGTCCATGTCCAGAGCGCGGTTGAAGTCGCAGTCGCTGAGTCGGCCTTGCGGGTCGATATGAATTTGGTGTCGGCACATCAGGCCTTCGATCGTGTCGGGGTTGTACGCACCCACCAACAGGTCCATGTATTTTTCGAGTTTGCCCGCTTTTTCGAGGTCGCGGCGCCAGCGTTTGATGGGCATGTTGGTGATGGTCCACAGCTGGGTGAACTCGATGCCGAAGCGTTCGCGGAGCTCGCGCTTGTAGTCTTCTTGCAACGATGCTTGCGGCGGGGGCAGGGACGCGCCGCCGGGGTTGAAGACGAGGTTGAGCGGCAGCTGGGGGTCTTTCCCGTAGCCCACGTCGTTGAGCAGGAGCAAGCCTTCGACGCTGGCGTCGTAGCTGCCTCGGCCACGCTGGGCGTCGACGTTGTCGGCGGTGTAGCACGGCAGCGACGCGGTCACGATGACTTTATTCTCCGCGAGGAACGCCGGCACCCAGCGGTAATCCCCGCCACCGAACTTAGCGGTTTCGGTGAACGTGAGGATCGTCGGGTTGCAGCGGTCGATCACGTCCATGCCCAGGCCGCGGGCGTGTTTGACGAGGCGGGTAAAGGTGGGGTTCATCTCCGGCGAGCCGCCGGTGATATCGACCGTCTGGATCTGCGGGTTGTCGCTGAGCCACCTCATCACCCGGTTGGCCACACCCTCGGCCATGTTCTCCGACGGCGAGACCCGGGCGGGCGACGAATCGACGTGGCAGTGGTTACACGCCAGATTGCAACGCAGGCCGATGTTGATCTGCAGCGTCGTGATCGTCGGGGCGGAGCGGAGGTCGGTCTCGAAGTGGCGGTAAAACGCCTGCTCATCGACCACGGGGAGGGAAAGACTCGTCATACGGAAAAGTACCTGCAGAAAAAACCATCGGCCGTGGCCGATCCTCAATACAACCCCCACCTCCCTGTATCCTATTCCAATTCCGAGGCGGTCGGAATAGACGCCTCCGCCGCAGGATTGGATGCGTAACCCCGTGGGAGTTTCCCGCTTCACCCGTCGAACCTCAAAACTGATCCAACCGGAAGATCCTCCATGCCCCGATCCCTTTCCGCTGTGCTCGTGCTGCTCGCCGCCCTCGCCCTCATCGGCTGCGCCTCGGCCCCCGACGTGCCCCAAGGTGTCGCGTTGACCACCTACGACGACGCCCCCTATGCCGCGGTGCTCGACGCCGTGATCCGCAACGGGAGTGTGGACTACCGGGCGTTCAACACGCTGCCCGACGACGCCCCGCCCGAGGCCTACGACAGCCTCGATGGCCAACTCGACCGCTACCTCGACGCCGTCGCCCGCTTCGGCCCCACCTCCACGCCCGAACTGTTCCCCACCCAAGACGACCAGCTCGCCTATTACCTCAACGCCTACAACGCCATCATGATCCGCCTGTGGCTGGACAACGGGGCTCGCACCGCCTCGCCCGACGCCAAGGTGCAGTGGCTGACCTGGTTCACCGTCAACCAGTGGACCATCGACCGCCGCACCATGTCGCTGGACTTTCTCGAACAACGCCTCATCCGCCCGACCTTCAACGAAGCCCGCATCCACGGCGCACTGGTCTGCGGCGCGATCGACTGCCCCCCACTGCTAGATGAGCCCTACGTCGGCGACCGCCTCGACGCCCAACTCGACGGCATCATGCACGCCTGGCTCAACACCCCCGCCGAGAACGCCATCGAAATCCGAGGCTCCGGCAAAATCTACCTCGCCGCGATCTTCGGCTGGTACCGCGACGACTTCCGCACCACCGGCGGCCTCCCCGCCGTGATCGAGCAATACCTCGACGACCAAGACCCCCGCAAAGTCGACGTCCTCAATGCCCTCGACAACAACCAGATCCATTTCCAAGGCTACGACTGGACCATCAATCAAGCCCTCCCGGAATAACCCCCCACAACCAAACCGCATCCGTAAAACTGATTCACCCGTTTAGCCGTCGATCGCAGATCGACGCTCGGCTCACTTTCTACCCGATCTAGCCAGCGATCTCCGATCGCCCGCTAAACAAAACCCGCAGGCGTTACCATGGCTCCCATGCTGATCGCCGTGGTCATCCCGACGCTCAACGAAGCCGCGAACATCGCCGCCACGATCGCCAGCCTCGCGCCCGGCCGACCCGACCTGGTTGTCGTCGCCGACTGCGACTCGACCGACGACACCGCCCACCGCGCCCGCGCCGCCGGGGCCACCGTCCTCACCGACCTCGGACTAAGCAGCCGCGGCGCCGCGCTCCACGCCGGGGCCAGCCACGCCCAAAAACTACGGCCGGACATCGACGCGATCTGGTTCCTCCACGCCGACACCCTCGCCCCGCCCGACTGGCGTAGCGCCATCGAAGCCGTCCTCGCCGACCCCGCCGTGGTCGGCGGCGCGTTCACCCAACGCTTCACCCTCACCCCCGCCCCCGCCCCCGGAAACACGCCCGGACAGCCCCGCGTCACTTGGCTCCAGCGCCGGCTCCTCCGCTTCGTCGTCTTCGCCAACCGCACCCGCTACCGCTTCACCCACATCTACTTCGGCGACCAGGGCCTCTTCGTCCGCCCCGCCGCCCTCGACCAAATCGGCGGCGTCCCGCAATCCCCGCTCATGGAAGACGTCGACCTCTGCCGACAACTCCTCGCCGTCGGCCAACTCCGCATCACCCCCGTCCGCCTCTCCACCAGCCCCCGACGCTTCCTCAAGCACGGCGTCCTCCGCCAACTCCTCCACGACTGGGCCCTCCTACTCACCCACCGCCTGGGCCTCCGCCCCCAAGCGCTGTACGCCAAATACAACGCCGACAACCACCAACACGCCGCGACGTCGGCCTGACCTACGTCGCGCTGGTACACTACCCCGCTCCCCGCAACCGGCCGCGATATCCCAAACGCCGGCCCCAACCCAGGCTGTTTTTCCCATGTCTGACACCCCCGCCCCTACCGCCGCCCCCCCCCTCGACCCGTCCGAAAAGTCCATGGAAGCCATCGTCGCCCTCTGCAAGCGACGCGGCTTCGTCTACCCCGCTTCGGAAATCTACGGCGGGATCAACGGCTTCTGGGACTACGGCCCGCTGGGCACCGCCCTGAAAAACAACATCCGCGACCACTGGTGGAAACACATGGTCGAATGCCCCCCCCTCGGCCCCGACGGCACCCCCGTCGAAATCGTCGGCCTCGACTCGGCCATCATCCAAAACCCCAAAACCTGGGAAGCCTCCGGACACTTGGCGGGCTTTGCCGACCCGATGCGCAAGTGCCAGCGGTGCGGCCACTTTGTGCGTGCCGACCAACTCTGGGAAATCCTGCCCACTTCGGATTGGGTCGATTCGATATTGCAAGAGTTCACAGTAATCACCGGCGAAATCGATGCGCCTCGCTTAATGAAATGGGCCAAGGGCAAAGGCAAAAAACTTGCTCCAGGCCTCGCGCTCGTCCGTAACCCCGAAACAACGCTGTCCCGGCTAGCGACTCGGATCAATGGCCAGCCCGAAGCTCCGCCTGAAACCAAGGAACTATTCCGCTATTTCGCCACCGAACAACTCCACGCTGACGGTTTACAAGACCCCTGCCCACGCTGCGGCGGTGAACTCGGCGAATCAATGCCGTTCAAGCTGATGTTTGAGACTTACGCGGGATTGACACAAACCGAAGAAAACAAGGTCTACCTCCGCCCCGAGACCGCCCAAGGCATCTTCCTCAACTACAAAAACGTCATCGACACCATGCGCGTCAAGATGCCTTTCGGCATCGCACAAATTGGCAAGTCGTTCCGCAACGAAATCACGCCACGTAACTACATTTTCCGGTCGCGTGAGTTTGAACAAATGGAGATGGAGTGGTTCTGCGCCCCCGACGAAGCGCTCGACTGGTACGACTTCTGGAAACACGAACGTATGCGCTGGTGGAAGACGCTGGGCATCGAAGAATCCAACCTCATCTTCCGCGACCACGAGGACAACGAGCTCGCCCACTACTCCAACGCCTGCGTCGATGTCGAATACAAATACCCCTTCACCGCCCCCGGTTATGGCGAATTGGAAGGGGTGGCGCATAGAGGTTGCTACGACCTGACCCAGCACCAGACCCACTCCAAAACCAAGATGGAGTACTTCGACCAGCCCCGCCAACTCGCGGCCAAGGAAGCGGGCAAATCGAAGGAAGAGATCGACGCGGTGAGCAAGTACATCCCCAACGTCATCGAGCCGGCCAGCGGGTTGACGCGGGCGGTGTTGGTATTGTTGTGCGAGGCGTTTACGCCGGACGAGTCGCGGGCGTCGGGGGTTTACATGAAGTTCAAGCCCAAGTTCGCCCCGGTCAAGGCCGGCATCTTCCCGCTGGTCAACAAAGACGGCATGCCCGACACCGCGCTGTCGCTGTACATGCGGCTCCGTGAACACTACACCTGCGAATACGACGCCAAGCAGTCGATCGGCAAACGCTACGCCCGCATGGACGAGATCGGCACGCCGTTCTGCTTCACCATCGACGGCGACACCGCGACCGACGACTCGGTCACCGTCCGCCACCGCGACACCCAAGAACAAGAACGCGTCAACCTCGGCCAAGTCGAAGCGTTCCTCGCGGAAAAATTGTCGGGATGAAGTTGAACCGCGGAGGCGCAGAGATCGCAGAGGTAAGGCGGGGAATCTGGATAGGCTCTGCGGACTCCGCGCCTCTGCGGTTGAACACTTTTTATGAATGACGATGCCCCCCCATCCCGCTTCCGCGCATCACTCCTCGCGTTGTTGCTGATCGCCCCGATCCAGTTCATCGGGACGACCACCGCGATGCTGTGGTTCCCCGATGCGGCGTGGGCGAAGATCGGGTTTGGGATCGCCAAGGTCTTGCTGATGCTCGCGCCGCTGGTGTGGTTAATAAAGGTGGAAAAGGTCAAGCCGAGGATTCCGAAGTGGGAGCACTTTCCGTTTGGGCCGGGGATGAAGTGGGCACACCTCACCGGCGTCGTCATCTTCGTCAGCATCGCGGTGGCGTACTACCTGTTCGGCAAAAACTGGATCGACACCGATCTGATGGTGGCAAAGGTCCAGCAGATGGGGCTGGACAACCTTTGGCTGTACCTGGCCGGGGCGTTGTACTGGTGTACGATCAATTCGCTGCTCGAAGAATACTTTTGGCGGTGGTTTATTTTCAGTCGGCTGCGCGACGTGCTGCCCAAGACCGTGGCGGGCGTGACCATGGCGGTGATCGCCGTCGGCTTGCTATTCACGGCCCACCACGTCGTCGCCCTCAAAGTCTATTTCGATTGGAACGTCACGATCCTCGGGGCGCTTGGCTGCTTCATCGGCAGCGTGACGTGGTCGCTGCTTTACCTCAAAACCAAAAACATCTACACCTGTTACGTCAGCCATGTCTACCCCGACCTGATCATTTTTTATATCGGGTGGGAGTTGATCTTCGGGGCGTGAGTCGGGGCGTTGGTGCCATAAACATGGGGTTAGCCGCGGCACCCCGGGTCACCCCGGGTCACCCCCCGGAAATTGACCCGGGGCTAAATTTTGTTTTCGTGCGCTATGATTGGGGTGGACATTCACCTTTGATTGGAGCTTTGAAATGTTAAATCGAACGATGCTGGGTGCGTTGCTGGGCGCGGGGTTGATGGTGTCTTGTGCGCAAGCGGAAAACCAGACGCCGTGGACGCCGCCGACCTACGGCAGCGAGTTCAGCAAAACCTGGCACGACGGCAATGCGGAGATGGCAACGTACACGCTAACGTATCCGCGTTACGGCGAACTCCGCACCGGCACGGCCGTGGCGATCACGGTCACTGAACCCTTCAACCCCGACAAGCGGGTCAAATCTGATTCAGGGGGCACCGGCACGCACAACGTCGTCAAGCTCAACCTCGTCGAAGACTTCCAGACCGGGATCTACGACTACAACCTGATGACCAGCGTCTTCGTCGCCACCTCACCCGCCAACGGCCTGCCGGCCGGGTCGCCGACCAAGGTCAGCTTCTCGATGCAGGAATGGTGCGGGCATGTGTATCAGCAGGCGTTGTTCAGCAAAGCCAAACGCGGCACGCCGGGCGTGCGTCAATCCATCAACAGCTATTTTGAGAAGGTCGCCGACCAGCAAACCGACATGGACCACCCCGCCGGGGGCATCGCCGAGGATACATTGATGCTGTGGGCCCGCGGGTTGGCCGGGCCGCAGCTCGAGCCGGGCGAGTCGATCGAGATTCCGATGTACCGGTCGATGGCGGTGCAACGCAATCAACATGTGGGCGCGGCGTGGGAGACGGCGACGTTGTCGCGCAGCGGGTCGCCGGTGTCGGTGACTTCCCCGGCGGGCGAGTTTGCGTGCGACGTGTACACCGCCGAGGTGGGCGGCCGGTCGTATACGCTCCATATCGCGGTGGACGGCGATCGGATGCTGATTGAACTGCAGCGCAGCGACGGGTACGCGATGACTCTCACCGCGGCCCAGCGCTTGCCCTACTGGCGGCTCAACGGCAACGCGGACGAACGCGAACTCAAGAAGATTGGGTTGGAACGGCGAGGGGACGGGACGATGTGAGGCCCGGCCACAACGGACGCTTGAAAAATATTGGAAGCCGCGGCGGCCCCGGGTCATGGACCCGGGGCTAAATTTTTTGCGCTGGGGGTGAAACACGCGGCGGTTGGTGGGCGTATGCAGGGGTGGAGTCGCGTGCGGCGTGTGCGAGGTTCCGGCATTTCTTGCTCTTGCGCTGGGTGGTTGGACATGATGAACACGGGCTGGCGGCTGCGGCGTCGGGGATCGTTTTTGATGGCGTTGGTGTTAGGGCTGGTGGTGTTGGCGGACTGGTTGTTTTACGGCCAGCCGATCGGGTGGACCGCGAGCGTGTTTGGGTTGGCGTTGTTGATGGCGGTCATGTTGCGGAGTTCAAACTTGTTTCAGGCGGGCTGGGGGTGGCCGGGCCGAATCGTTGCGGGGGGGACGCTGGGGTTGATCGCGGCGCTGGTGATCCATCCGGGCGTGCTGGCGGTGACGCTAGGCTTGCTGGGGCTGATCACGTTGGCGGCGATCGACCGCGGGGGGTGGACCAGCAGCGTGGCGTTGTGGGTCAAACGGTGGGCGATGTTTTTGGGCAAAGCCAGCACGCAGGCGTTGCGGGATATGTGGTTACAAAACAAGTGGCTGCGTTCGCATCACGGTCGGTCGATGAGTCTGGTGGACAGCCGGGGGATCGGGTCGGCGGGGGCGTGGGTGATTCCTGCGGCGCTCAGCGGCGTGTTTGTGGGGCTGTTTGCGGTGGCGAACCCGGTGGTGCAACGCGGGCTGCGCGAAGCGGGGGACGTCGTGCATTTTCGGATCACGGGGCTAAGCGAATGGCTATCGGTTGGCCGGATGGGGTTGTGGCTGGTCACGGCGGCCGCGGCGTGGGGCTTGCTGCGCACGCGGCTGCGTTCGCCACGCCGACAACCCAAAACGACCGACGGCCGACTCACCCGGCAACTCGACCGCGTCACCGGCACGTCGTTGGTGGTGCGCTGCCTGGTCTTGTTCAACGCGGTGTTCGCGGTGCAGACGCTGCTGGATGCGCGGTATCTGTATGGCGGCGCAGCGCTGCCCCACGGCATGACGTATGCTGAGTACGCGCAGCGCGGGGCGTACCCGTTGGTCGCCACGGCCCTCTTGGCGGGGTTGTTTGTGTTACTCACCTTCCGCCCCGGCGGTGCAGCGCAACGCAGCGCTTGGTGCAGGCGATTGGTGGGCTTGTGGGTCGCGCAGAACATCGTGCTCATGGCGTCGGCGGCGTGGCGGCTGAACCTCTACGTCGAGGTGTACAGCCTGACGCGGTGGCGGGTCGCGGCGGCGGTGTGGATGCTGCTGGTGGCGATCGGGTTTGCGTGTCTGATCTGGCGGATCGTCGCCGGCCGGGACAACGGCTGGTTGCTGCAGCGCGTGACGCTGACCGCGGGGGTGGTGCTCTACGGCGTGTGCTTTATCGACGTCGATCGACATATCGCCGCGTTCAACGTCGCGCACTGCGCTGAGGTCGGCGGGGAGGGCCAGCCGATCGACTTGGCGTATCTCGAAAAACTCGGGCCCGCGGCGTTGCCCGCGACGCAGCGTTTGGTCTGGGCGTGGCAAAGCGATCCAACCCGGGTCGCCGTCGAGCCGACGGGGTCCGCAAGGTCGGGGCAACGTGGCGCGACGAGCTACCGTTTGGAAGAAGCGCGGGCGTTGGCGATACGACTGGACCGCGATCTGCGAAACGACCTGGCGGATTGGCGCGGCTGGTCACTTCGCCGAGTGCAGTGGGCGAGGCCGTCCCTGGCGGTCACGCGGTGATTCAGCGGGCGAGGCGGGCGAGGCGGGCGAACTCTATAAAAAAGCACGACCCGGCATCTAGGATGCCGGGCCGCACTCGATCAGGGGCGGGAGAAAATGGTTGCTCGGGCGAAGCGGAGTTAGGAACTTGGCCGAGCGTGTGCCTGGAAGCGGGTCTCTTATCGTGAACCGGCGGGTGTGGGCCGCGGGTTTGAATTCTTCCGACGCCTGATCATGGTTTGACGAGTGGGGTCCGTTTCGGGGGGCTCAACCCTCCGTGAGTCCGCCGAGCGGGATGGGGTTCGTCGTGAATCTCCGTGGGGGAGGTTGGGTTTCCGGGGGTGATTCCGGGGGTGATTCCGGGGGTGATGCCGGGGGTGATGCCGGGGGTGATGCCGGGTTCTCAGGTCCGGCGGTCTCTTTTCGCCGTTCGGGCGACAAAAGGGGATATCACAACGGGCGTGCCAGTTTGATTTTTTGCTTCAAACTTTTTATAAAACCATTAAAAACAATAATTTTCTGTTTTTCGACCGCTGTTTTCACAGCCGGGGATTACGCCGGGTGTGGTGCCGACGCCACATTGGCCGCCCGCCGATTGTGGTGGCGAAGCGACAGCTTGTGGCCCCCTCTGCGCCTTCATGTCTCCCGGACGAGGTTGAGCGGGGAAACACCACCGCACCCCCAAAAATTTGGCCGTTTTCGTGAGGCGGGGTTGTGCGAGAGCGGATCGGGAGTACGCTGTCGCCGCCGCCGTGGGTCCAGGCCCGCGGCGGCGCCCGAGCAACTGGTTGTGAATCTCCCCGAAACCTCCACCCCGACACCCTCGGCCGAGCCCGCTCAGCCCGGTGGCCCCGCGCCCGGCGACCGATCGCCCCGCACCGTCGCGCTGCGTCGTCAACTCGGCTGGATCATCGTCGCGTGGATGTTCGGCTCGCTGTGGCTGTGCACGATCAGCGGCGCGGCGATGACCCAGTTTGCCCGCGGGCTGGGCTTGCCCGACTGGGGCTTCGGCGTGCTGGCGGCGCTGCCGTTCGTCGGCACGCTCTTCCAACTGCCCGCCAGTTGGGTGCAAGAACGCTTCGGCCGACGCAAGCCCTGGTTCATCCTCACCCAGACCACGGGGCGGGTCATGTGGATTTTCGCGGCGCTCATCCCCTGGATCATCCCCGAGCCTTGGCTCGTGACGGTGTTGGGCCACCGGGTCGATGTGCGCTGGGTCCTGCTGCTCGGGCTGATCGGCACGTCCTGGATCATGGCTCACCTCGGCGGCCCGGCCTTCATGTCGTGGTTCAGCGACCTGGTGCCGCGTCGGGTGCGGGGGCGGTACTTGGGTTTGCGTAACACGTTGACGTTGCCGTTGGCGTTGGTGGCAACGCTTGGAGTGGGCTGGTGGTTGAAGCGGGCCGAGGCGATCGGGCCCGAGGCGCTGCTCACGGTGGCGAGCGTGATCTTGGGCGTGGCGGGGGTGCTGGGGTCGCTGGATATCTTGTGTTTCTTTTTGGTCAAAGACCCCTCGCCCAGCCGTGGAGAGCGCGACACCGCGTTTGGCCGGCTGCTGATTGCGCCGCTGAAAGACCGTAATTTCCAGCGATATCTGGCGTACAACTTCACGCTGATGCTCGCGTTGGGATTTCTGGGGCAATACGTCTGGCTGTTTGTGTTCGACGGCGCGGAGGTGTCGGCGTTGCAGGCGAACCTGATGCTGGTCGCGGTGCCGATGATCTTGCGGGCGGTGGCGTATCCGGTGTGGGGGAAGCTGGTGGATCGGCTGGGCAAGAAGCCGGTGATGCTGATCGCGGGGACGATGTTTCTGTTCGGGCCGTTGGGTTGGTTGCTGGTGACGCCGGAACTGATTTGGCCGGGGTATCTCTTGACCTGCATCTCGCCGTTGTGTTTTCCGGGCTTGGAGATTGCGAACTTCAATTTTATGCTCGACTTGGCCGAGACCCGCAAGGGCCAGCGTGGCGGCAGCGCTTACGTCGCGGTCAACTCGATCATCGTCGGCGTCGGCGGGGCGATCTCGGGCCTCATCGGCGCGGTCGTTGCCGGGGCGATCCCCGACTTCCGCGTCGAGTGGGTGATGGATGTGCCTTGGCTGATGGGCTACGAGGCCGGGGCCGCGGTGGTCGTCACCTACCACGGCGTGCTTTTTCTCATCTCGATTGGGTTCCGCGTCGCGGCGCTGATTTGCGCCACCACCCTCGTCGAACCCCGCGCCACGGGCACCCGCGAGGCCCTGCGGTATATGACCGCGTCGCTCTATTCCAACGTCCGCCAAGGCGTGCTCATGCCCACCCGCGTCGTCGGCCGAGCCTCCCGCTGGAGCTACCGCCTCCCCCCCCCGCCCCCGCCCCCGGAAGTGACCCCCGGAAGTGACCGCGGATCATTTCCGTAGCTTCGCAGGTGATGCTTCAGCATCACACAGCAACTCATCACCAAGTGATGCTGAAGCATCACCTACGAAAAACACCACCTCGCCCCCATCCCCGGCATTGATCCGACGCCGGGGTTCTGCTAAACTTCTCGGCTCGCTACGGCGAACCCACCCGTCAAGCACACCCCCGCCGCCCGAGCCGACTCGGGCCCCGCGTCCCCAAACCCCGCTCACACCCGAGAAAACGCCATGTACGCCATCATCGAAGACTCCGGCACCCAGATCAAAGTCGCCCAAGGCGACGTCATCAAAGTCGATGTCCGCGACCTGCCCGAAGACGCCGCCAGCGTCACCTTCGACCGCGTCATGTTCGTCGGCGATCCTGAAGGTACCGCCCGGATCGGCGCCCCCCTCGTCGAAGGCGTTTCCGTCACCGCCGACATCCTCGAAGAAGGCCGCGGCGAAAAAGTCAGCGTCGTCAAGTTCCGCCGCCGCAAAACCTACAAGCGCATGAACGGCCACCGCCAGAACTACCTCAAGGTCCAGATCACCGCCATCAACGGCTGATCCCCGGCTCTCCGGACCCAGACAAGTTCGCACCACGCCTTGCCGATAATTATTTTCCGGTACTTTAATGTTTGCGATGCGCTATGCCGTAACGCTAAACTGTTTCTGTAGTTCAACCGCATTTCAAACCCCCGCGAGTCGGCTTCCTCCCCGGCTTGCGGTTTTTTTATGGATGTCGTTTAGAAGATCGCCCCCAGCCACATGTTGAGCGGGCGACGCGCAGCGTCCCGCTCTTGTCCGCGATTACCCCCGTCACGGCAACCGTACATCCACCACCACCGCGCGGTGGTCCGACCCCAACTCCGGCCCGATCCGCCGATTATCGACCCGAATCCCCGGACTCACCAGCACCTGATCAATCGGGATCATGCCCGCCCACCACAGCCCGCTTGGCCAAGTCCCCTGCCATCCAAAACCCTCGGCCGAGTCACGCAGACCCGTATCCCGCAACAGCCGACGCAGCGGGGCCGACCACCGCGTCGCGTTGAGGTCGCCCATCACCAACACCGGCGTGGCCGCCTCCTGCGCCCGCTGCCCGATCCGCGACATCTGCCAAGCGCGAAACTCCGATGACCAACCCGCCACCGGCGGACGGGGGTGGCCGGTGACCACCGTGAACCGTTGACCTTGCACGTCCAACCCCACCACGGCCAACGGCTTGCCCGCGGGATCGTCTTCCGCTTTGGCTTGCGTCACGGCCAATCGCTCGTTGATAAACACCATCAGCCCAAAGACATCTTCCCGCACCGTGTCCATCTCGACGCGACGAAACCCCGGCAGACGAGCCGTCAGACCGTCCGCCCACACCCGACCGGTCTCTTGAAGCACCAACAAGTCCGCCTCCTGCTGAAGCAGCCAGCGGGCGACCGCATCGTGCTGATCGTTTTGCATCAGTACGTTAAACACGACCACCCGCAGTTCCGCACCCTCGGCCATCGGCGGGGTCGGCTTGATCCACAGCGGCGCAAGCAATACCCCGTTCAACACTAACGCCGCGCCAAATAAACCCATCGACCACCACCGCTTCGCCAGCCCCATCACGATCACCGCCACCAACAACCCCGCCGCGTACTGCAAACGGAAGTGCGCAAACAGATCCAAAAACCACGGCCGATCGCCCAGCAACCCCAGCACCGAACCCAGCGTCGCGCACCACCCGCCGATCATCACCAATGCGATCGCCGAGCCGGTCAATGTCGTCGTCAACACGGAATTTGTTTTCCGCTCACTCACCCGCTGGCCCCGAAGTCGCCTCGACCTGCGCCACGCGATTGCCGCCCCACGCCCCGCGGATCACGTCGCGCATGGCGTCGTACTGCAAGACAAATTCATCACGGTGATCCCGGTCGCCGGGGAACCACTTCCACAAAAACACCCCCGCGATCAACGGATCGGCATCAATCTCTTCCAACGCGATCCGCATACACCGCAGCTTCAGCGCCGCCCCCGTTTCCGGGTCCCCCACCGCTGCGTCCGACCACGGCCGCAGCGCCGCCTCTTCCGACGCGGCGTAACCCAACTCCGCCAACAAGATCGGCTTGCCCTGCGCCCGCGAAAACGCATCGAGCTGGTCCAACCGCTTCCGCCAACCCGCCCGCAGCTCGTCGTCCGTCGGCGGAACCGAATCGCTCAGCGGGTAATAGAACTGCACGCCGACGTAATCCATCGCATCCCAAAACGGCACGTCCCCCTTCTCGTCCCAATTCGCCGCGTAGGTCAGCTTCCCGTCATAAACCGCCCGGATCGCGGCGATGACGCGACGCCAATCCGCTTCGCGGTGCAGGGTTTTGTGGAGCTCGGTGCCGACGGCAAATACCGTGGCGCCAGATTGCTGGGCCAAATTCGCTTGGTGCACGATGAAGGTTTCGTACCCCCGGAAAAACTCGGCCCACTGAGACTCGCGCTCGAACGTGATCTCGCCCCGCCACGAAAAGCCGCTGCCCCAGTACGCCAAATGCGGCTTGA